>CALUEX010000001.1 GCA_944319815.1 uncultured Prevotella sp.
TCCATTGCCCGTTCTCGTGCGAGTTTTATCCTATCTGTTGATAGTCAAATAAAACCTACCTGATTACAACAAATATACGAATTTTAAAGCAAATCACAACTAATATTGTCATCGTATCAAACTTTCTTATGATGTTTGTCTAAGCGCAAAGATACGAATTTTAAAGCAAATCACAACGGAAGAAAGTTCGGAGATAAGTTCGGAAGAGATGTTTGTCTAAGCGCAAAGATACGAATTTTAAAGCAAATCACAACGAAGAGAAGAGAAGTTCGTTCGGAAGAGAGGATGTTTGTCTAAGCGCAAAGATACGAATTTTAAAGCAAATCACAACATAATTTCTATCATTGCATTGTATTACTTAGATGTTTGTCTAAGCGCAAAGATACGAATTTTAAAGCAAATCACAACTACTCGATCATCATTTGTTTTTTTAATGAGATGTTTGTCTAAGCGCAAAGATACGAATTTTAAAGCAAATCACAACGAAGAGAGATAAGTTAGTTCGGAAAGAGAGGATGTTTGTCTAAGCGCAAAGATACGAATTTTAAAGCAAATCACAACCCGAACTTATATCTTTCCGAACTTCTCTCTGATGTTTGTCTAAGCGCAAAGATACGAATTTTAAAGCAAATCACAACAGAGATAAGTTCGGAAAGTTCGGAAGAGAAGATGTTTGTCTAAGCGCAAAGATACGAATTTTAAAGCAAATCACAACAGTTCGGAAAGTTCGGAAATAAGTTCGGAAGATGTTTGTCTAAGCGCAAAGATACGAATTTTAAAGCAAATCACAACTATTTTTTTTATATATATAAATTGATTCTTGATGTTTGTCTAAGCGCAAAGATACGAATTTTAAAGCAAATCACAACATAAGTTCGGAAGAAGATAAGAGAGAAGTTGATGTTTGTCTAAGCGCAAAGATACGAATTTTAAAGCAAATCACAACTCGTTGTACAGAACATATCTATTATTTCTTGATGTTTGTCTAAGCGCAAAGATACGAATTTTAAAGCAAATCACAACACTATCTCTCTTCTTCCGAACTCTTCTTTCGATGTTTGTCTAAGCGCAAAGATACGAATTTTAAAGCAAATCACAACCGGAAGAGAGATAAGTTCGGAAAGAAGAGAGATGTTTGTCTAAGCGCAAAGATACGAATTTTAAAGCAAATCACAACGAAGAGAGAGAAGAGATAAGTTCGGAAGAGGATGTTTGTCTAAGCGCAAAGATACGAATTTTAAAGCAAATCACAACATATTTGCATACGATTTTAAATGTAACGAAGATGTTTGTCTAAGCGCAAAGATACGAATTTTAAAGCAAATCACAACAGAAAGTCAAGGTTACATATTTTGATGGTGGATGTTTGTCTAAGCGCAAAGATACGAATTTTAAAGCAAATCACAACGCAAAGGATGTTCAGTCGCCCAGAGGTTACGATGTTTGTCTAAGCGCAAAGATACGAATTTTAAAGCAAATCACAACGCCTCTAAGGCCGAAGCGCAAAGCGCGGTTGATGTTTGTCTAAGCGCAAAGATACGGATTTCAAAGCAGACACTGTTCCCTTTTTCGGGCAAGTTTGTAGTAGTTCGATGCTTGGCCGTCGCCGCACGTGGGGGAAGTTGCAGGTTCGCTGCGTGCGGACTGCGCCGCCGTCTGTGGCCTTGTGTAGTGCCGTCTGTGGCTTTTTGCCGTGTCGGTGGTGTCTTTTTGCGGGGTGTTTGGCCATGTGTCGGCAACCGTTTGGCTGCGGGAGCGTTGGCCGGGGTGCGCCGTGCCGCGTGGCGGCGAAGTGGGTGCTCTTGGCCGTTGCCGGGCGCACACGTTAAAGGCCGGCAGCCCCGTGGCTGCCGGCCTTTGTCTTTTCATGGCCCTGCGGCCGTTGCCGCCGCGGCGTGGCTTGCGCCGGCGTCAGTTGGCGGTTGCCGGTACGCCTTCCTTGAGCACGTCTACGAGTATCGGCTTGAGGCCGCCTACGAAGCATTCCACGGCGATGACCATCAGCAGGAGGCCCATCAGGCGCATCATGACGTTGTTGCCTGTCTCGCCGAGGAAGCTGAACAGGCGGGTGGACGCGCGCAGGATGTAGTAGGTGAGGATGTAGATGAAGGCTATTGAGCCTATCAGTACGCCTTTCATTGCCATGTCGTGGGCGTCGCTCATCAGGACTATGGCGTTGGCTATGGCGCCCGGTCCGCAGAGCATCGGTATGCCGAGTGGCGTTATTGATATGTCGTTGGCGTAGGTCTTTATTTCGTTGTCCTTCAGCTTCACGTGCGTGTAGCGGGCCTGGAGCATATCGTAGCCGATTTTGAAGATGATTACGCCGCCGGCTATTCGGAAGCCGTTGGTCGATATGCCGAAGAACATGAAGATGAACTGCCCGGCGAAGGTGAAGATGATTAGGATTAGGAATGCCGTGATGGTGGCGCGCTTCACGATGAAGCGGCGTTCCTTCTCGCTCATGCCTTGTGTCATGGTGAGGAATACGGGCATCGTGCCGAGTGGGTTGGCGAGGGTGAAGATTGATGTCAGGCACAGCAGTGCGTATGGCAATAGATGTTCCATGGTCGTTTGGTTTTCAGGTTGTTTTTATGGTTTTGTTGTTTATTAACGGGGTGCAAAGATAGTGCAAGTCGTTTGAAATGCAAAATAAAAGTGTATGAAACGAGTATTTATTTTCATTTCCGGGGTGTTGCCCGTGCCGTAGGGGGTGCCGTGGGGTTGGTTAAGTTTTAAGGCGAGTTAGGTATAAGGCTATGCCGGATGCTCCAAGTTGAGTCCCGTAAACGCCGATTAAAACAGGGCATTCGCCCTCAGCCACGCTACCATCCACGTGTAGGGACGCTCGGTCTGAGCGTCCGGGTAATGTCGTAAACATATAGCCGTTGGCATTTCGTATGGCATACGTTGGCTGTTTTCATAGTTACCCGGACGCTCAGACCGAGCGTCCCTACCGGTTGGGCGACAACGTGGCGGATGGCGAACGCCGCTTTTTATCGGCGTTTACGGGACGGGACAATGAATGTCGTGCAGCGAATTGCGCTGAACTCACGTTAATGTTTACTGGCTTGCGGCTGCCGTGCGTGTTGCCCGGTGGCTCGATGTGCCCGTGGCCTGGTGCCCGGTGGCTAAAAGTTGACTCCGAAGTTCAGCGCGAGGCTGCCGTTGTGTGACGTGTCGAACATATCGTGGCAGATGTTCGACAGGCCGATGTCGTAGGATATGTCGAAGTAGAACAGGTCGAACCCGACGCCGCAGCCTACGCGCAGTCCGCCGTCGAACCTCTGGAAGGCGTCGTCGGAGAACGAGCTGAACGCCTCGCGGCTCTCGAAGTTCTTGATTTTGCCGCCTACGCCGCAGGCCAGGTATCCGCCGAAGAAGGGCTGGATGCTGAAGCGGCCGTCAACGGAATAGATGTATTTCAGCACTATGGGCAGCTCGATGTAGTTGAGGTCGTAGGTCATCTTCTTGCCGTTCGACAGCCTCTTGCGCCCGCCTTTCTCGTTGTAGGACAGTCCGGCCTCGATGTATAGCGGCACGTTGCGTGAGAGCGGCAGGCCTACCAGCGCGCCTACGTTAAGTCCCGTCTGCCAGTCGCCGCCGTCGAGGCGGCTGTCGTCGGAGTTGACGAACGAGAACGACGGCCCTATTCTTATGCCGTAATACATATTGCCGGTGCCCAGGTGGCTGTCGTGCCGCCCGTAGCCGTAGTCGAGCCGGTCGGTTGACGAGTTGTAGTATCGGCTTTCGCGGTAGCACTGCGCTGACGCCGTTGACAGCATTGCGACAGCGGCCAGGATGGTGAAGATAATGCGTTTCATGTGCGTCTGTGTTTCAGTTTGTGACTTTTTGCGTGCAAAGGAACGGAAAAATCGCGGCATCGCAAAGGGGAAAAGCCTAAAAGGCAAGGGGGAAAACCCTATCGCGGCCGGCTTCATGTGCCAAGCCCGTCAATCACGATGAATGCCGCCCAGTATTGCGGGTCGGCGTATGGGCGTATTGTCTCGGTGCGCGTCTTCTTCGGCCACACCCACCTGCCGAGGCGTCTCACCTGCGGCCGTGACGTGTCGTAGTCTTCCGTCTCCACCGTTATTTGCTCCGTGTGGCTGCGCAGGGCCTCCCTTGCCGAGGCGAGTGCTTGCCACGGCGCCATGCCCTTGGCCATGTTGGCGTAGAACGAGGTCATCAGCAGTCGCGTGGCACGGTCGTCAACGTTCCACAGGCTCGCCACGATGGCTGCCGCGCCGGCCTTCTTCAGTCCGCGTTGCAGGCCGAACACGCCGTCCGGCGTGACGGGCCCGAGCCCCGTCTGGCAGGCCGACAGCGTCACCACGGCGCAGCTGTCGAGCCGCAGCCGGGCAACCTCTGAGGCCAGCAGTATGCCGTCGTCGTAGGCCTTGAAAGCCGGGTTGACCATGCGGTTGGCCCCGGCCATTATCAGTCCGGCGCGGTTGAGCGATGCGTCCTCGCGCAGGCTGTCGCGGCAGTAGGCCAGGGGCTCGTCGTCGCCCGCGGCGTCGAGGCAGAAGCCGTGCGTGGCTATGTGGATGACGGCGCGCCCCGCCGCGAGCCGCCCCAGGGCCGTCTCCGTGGCGTGCGTGCCCTTCAGGCAGAGCGCGCCGGCGCCGCCCGTGCCGCCGAGCATGGCCGCTATGGTGTCGGCCTCGGCCGCCGTCTGCGGCAGGTAGGCATATAGGCCGCGTGCGGCTGGCGGCAGCCGCAGGCTGTTGAGCACGCGGCTGGCCGTGCGGTCGGGCTTGGCGTCGGCAGTGTGCGTGGTGTCGCAGCTGTCGTAGCTTAGTCCGCCCATCACCAGCGCGCCGCCGCCCGTGCCCTTGCCGCCGGCCAGCAGCTCGCGCGTGGAGCTTAGCCGGCACAGCCGGGCGCGCGCCTCCGTGGCGTCGGGCATATTCTCGATGGCCAGCGTGTGCAGCGCACCGTCGGGGGCGAAGTATATTTTGGTGCACGAGGCGAGCAGCCACTTCAGCGGCCCCCACACCATGGCGCTCGCCGCGCTGTCGGCGTAGAGGCTGTTCTTGGCCGTAGACCGCAGCGAAGCCACGGCCTCGCCGACGGTCAGCCCGCCAGCGAGGCGGAAACCGAGGAGGCTGTCTTCGCTCCATAACGGCACGAAGCTGACGCCACCTCCGTGCCTGAGCACGAGTGCGGCGTAGCGGCGCGAGCCTTTCTTTCCATATCTTACGAACTCCACTGCGGCCTCGCCCTTGCCGAGGCGTGCCGCCACGTCGGCCGGCGTGATGCTCATGCCGTCGGCCAGGGCCTTGTATTCGGCCAGCCGCCCCATCAGCTGCCGCTCGGCGGCGTATGCCCGTGCCTCCAGCTGCGTGCGCCGTTCGGGCGTCAGGCTGTCGGCCCCGGCCCGTGAGCGCAGCGTCTCGACGAGGGCGAAGAGGCGCGCCGTGGCGGTGTCGCGTGCCGCCGCCGAGCGCACGTCGCGCTCCGTCTGGAGCAGCAGGCTCTTGGAGAACAGCGCGACTGAATAGAGCAACGAGGGGTCGGCGTCCTCCGTTTCGTAACATTCGGCGACGAGCGGCTGGCGGCTGTACCAGAAGTCTTGCCGCTGCTTGGCGGTAAGGAAGGCGAACGTGCGGAGCACGTGGCTGCGCGTCAGCGAGAAGTATTGGCTGAACCATCCGGCAGCCTCGGCCTTGCGGCCGGCGGCCATCAGTATTTCGGCGCGCTTCCGCGTGCTCGTGGCATAGTCGGGGTGCGCCTTGCCGAGGCGTGCCGCTTGCCACGCCATGCACGAGTCTATGCGCCCAAGGGCTTGCTCCGTCATGCCTGCGCCGCTCTCGGCCATGGCCATGTTGGCCGCCACGATGCAGCGCGACTGCCCGTCGGGCATGGCCGGGAGCGCCCTTCCCAGCGACGCGGCGGCCTCGGCATAGAGGCCGAGCGACAGCTCCATGAAGCCCCTGTTGGCATCCAACGTGGCGCGCGTGGCTGCGTCCATGCCGCCGACGGGCGTCTCCCTTATGGCGGCCAGGGCCTTGTCGGCCTGGCCTAAGTAGGCGTAGGCCGATGCCAGGTTGAGCCTCCGCGTGGCTTCGCCCACCGGGGCAGGGCTGCCCTCGAGCAGGTCAACCACGGCTGTGTATTGCCCCAGCAGGAGGTACAGGCCGCTGAGGTTGAGCCGTGCGCGGGCGTCGAGCACGCCGAGGCGCGCCATCTCCTCATAGTCGGCCAGCGCGGCGTCGTAGCGTGCGGCGCGCTTGTGGCAGTCGGCCTCGCCGGCCAGGGCGCGCGCCATCCACGAGCGGGGCAGCCCCTCGCGGCTCCTCACCTCGGCGTAGGCCTCGGCAGCCTCGTCGATGAGGCCCGCCGCCCGCAGCGAGTCGGCCCGCAACAGCTTGGCCACGGTCTGCGCCGTGGCAGCCGCCGGCATGGCGGCGAGCATCAGCATGATGATGACAATGCGCATGGGGCAGGGAAATTAATCAGTTTGACACTACAATGAAACTGACGGCCTTTGCCGACTTGTTCTCTACGGTGACGTTGAGCGCCGAGGGCTTCTCCACCGTCCAGCTCAGGCGGCAGCTCTCCTTGCCCTCCGGGCTTTCGTCGGCCAGCCGCCGCCCGGAAGCCTTCTCGTCAACGTAGAGGTTGACGCGCCCGCCGTTCTCCGGCACCACGAGCAGCGCCTGTTGGCCTTGGGCCTCCATGGCGTATGTCACGCTGGCGCCGGGGGCCACGGCCCGGTGGGTGCATCTCAGGGGTGCACGGTTGCCCCTCATCACAATCGGACCGTCAATCTGGATTAGCCCCATGTCGAGGTCGTGCAGCAGAAGGCTGTCGAGGTATTGCATGGTGTATTGCAGGTGGCCGCGTATGGGTGCGCTGCCGTCCGTGTTGACGGGTTTCAGCGTGAGGTTGCGGAAAGCGATGACCTCGAGCATCTCCATGCCCTGCATCACGCCCTGCGTAGAGCGTCCGTCAACGGCGGAGCGTATCTGCATACAGGCTTGCTCGGCCTTGTCGAGCATCTCGTCAACTGTCTGTGCCCCGGCGGCGTTGAACGCCGCGGCGAGGATAAGGATGATAATGGTTCTCATATCTTTCATTGTTAAGTTGCGTTTTGGTTGATGGCTTTTTGCCCTGCCGTTTGCCGTCTTTCGCCGCCTGAAAGGCGGCAGGTTGCAACACGCTGGTTGCCAGGGGGTTAGTTGATGGGGCTGATGGGGCTAATAGGGCGGATAAGCCCAATAAGCCATTGGATTTTCCGCTCTTCACTTTATTCTCCGTCGAGCATCACGTAGGCAGCCCAGAAGAAGGGGTTGGGGTGGGTGGCGCGCAGGGCGGCCACGGCCTTGGCGAAGGCCTCGCGCTTCGACTCGCCGCCGAGCCAGTGGCGGTAGAAGTCTTGCATGAACGAGGCCGTGGTTTGGTCGTTGACGTTCCATAGCGACAGCACCAGCGTGCGCGCACCGGCCTCCTTGAAGCCGCGCTGCAGGCCGTAGACACCCTCGAGACTGTAGTCGCCGAGAGCCGTCTCGCACGCCGACAGCACCACGAGGTCGGTCTGCCCAAGGTCGAGCAGCGACAGCTCGTTGGCCGTCAGTATGCCGTCCTCGCGGTCGGGGCGTTGCGCCCCCGTCCACGTGGCGTTGGCCCCGGCAAAGGCCAGTCCCGTGCGCTGCATCGGCGAGTGCTTGCTGCCGGGATGGTTGGCCAGGAAGCGGTTGTCGCCAGCCTTGTCGTCGGGTATGTAGAAGCCGTGCGTGGCTATGTGGATGATGTCGGTGCTGTTGCCGTCGAGAGTGTAGAAGTTAGGCTCCGTGCCCCTCTCGCCCATGTATTTCTCGGCGGCGATGCCCGTCAGCTCCATGTCGCGCGTGATGGTGTCGGCCTCGGCCTTGGTCTCGGCCAAGTAGCCGAACTCTTCCTCTATGGCCTCGCGGTTGCCGCTGCCGCCGGCCGTGGCCGCCTCGGCCTGTCCCGGGCTGTAGCTTATGCCGCCGAACACGGTGGCCGTCGCGGGCGTGCGCCTCCGCGCCGGGCGTAGCAGCTGGGCCGTCGTGGTGACGTAGCGCAGGTCATACTTGTCCATGAGGCAGCTGTCGGCCGAGACGGGCAGGGCGGCGAAGGCTATGCGGTGGAGGAATGCCGTGGGCGAATAGTAGACCGTGCTTACGCCCCGCAGCTCGCTCTCCATGGGCTGCCACACGAGCTCGTAGAGCCGCGAGCGGCCATGGGTGTAGAGCCGTCGGGCGCGCGTCTCGGCAGGATAGTCGTCAGTGGCGTGCAGCAGGTCGGCGCACTCCTTGGCAAGGCACAGGCGCACGTAGTGTGGACGGTCGTAGCCGGGGCGCACCACGAGGGCCGCGAGCGCGCTGTCGGCCATGACGAACTCTATGGCAGCCTCGCCCCCGGAGAGCCTGGCCGCCACCTCGCTCCACGAGGCCACGCGCATCGTGTCGGTGCGCCATTTGGCCGTTGCCGCCGCCACGCGCTTCTCCAGTCGGTCGATGTCGTTCTGCATGGCCGCCTGCTTGTTGTATGCGTCCTGGTCGCCCACGGCCACGGCCAGCGCGTTGCGCTGCTTGTTGAGGCGGTCGAGCGTGTCGAGCTGGGCTATGAGCGCATTGTCTCCCGACCGCATGACGGAGCGGCGCACGCGCTCCCACGAGTGCAGCAGCAGTCCCTTGTCGAACAGGGCGGCGTCGTAGGCCGGGGCTGCCAGCTCACTGGGCCGCCGCCCGAGCACGGCGTTGATGGCCGCGCCCGACAGGCCGTAGGCGTTTATGAAGTTGGCGCGCTCGTTGGAAGATATGTAGTCGAAGTTGCCCAGCACGTACTGGCGTATCATCCTGGCGTAGTCTAACGACACGGCCATGGCCTCGCCGTCGTGGCCGAGCTCGTTGGCAAGCAGCGACTGGCGGTAGGCCAGCTGTATTTGCTTGAAGTCGCGGAAGCGGCCGAGCTGCGCGTAGCACTTCGAACTGTACTCGTAGGCCTTGGCTTTGTCGTTTTCCTCGACGTAGTATGTCGCTATCAAGTCGTCGCCCTCCCACGGTTGGTTGTTGTAGTTGTACACGTCGGCGTTGAGCTTCAGGTAGTGCTCGGCGCGCTCGCGGTCGGGGCGGACGTATCTGTACCATCCGTACAAGGCACTGATGAGCGACATATATTGGCTGTTTGAACGGTAGTCGTAGGGCTTGGCGTATTCGGGGAAGTCGCGTTCAATCTCCAGCATGGTGGGTATTGCGTAGTCCTCGTATTGCTTGAGCATCCGCTGGCCGTAGGCTATGCCGTCCCTGTATTCCTCCGGCACGCTTTCGAGTGGTATGTTTATATAGTCGTAGGCTCTCGTTATGACGGTAATCACCCCGCACAAGATGCGCACCCCGTAGTCGTAAAGCACCTGCTTTGACTGGCCCGAACGCTCGTAGACGGCATTCATGGCCGGTATTTGCTGCATATACGGGACGAAAAGCGTCAGGTAGTCGTTGGGCGTGCGCCAGTCGGCTATAATGATGCGGTTCCACAGCAGTTCGAGATAAGTCGTCGAAGTGTTCAGCCCCATTGAGTCGAGCTTGGCTATTTGCCGCTCGTTGAAGCGTTCGGCGTAGGCGTCGCCTTTCTTCGCGAGGTAGAAGCCGAACAGCTCGTTGCAGAACGTGAGCCACGTCCTGTGCGTGGGGTTGCATATACGTTCCATCAAGTCCCAACCGTCCTCAAGCGCCTTCATCGACTTGTCGTCCTGCTTGAGGTAGTTGTAGTAGTGGGAGATAAAAAGGTATCCGTTGACCGTTTCGGCGTTTACCACTGCTGTGTCGGCGGTGAACACGGGTATGGCCGATTCGTAGAGGCGGCGTATCCCGTCGCTATCAGGGTCGTCATTGTTGAGCATCATGCTCCCGAGATAGAGCTTGATGTAGGCTTCGCCGACGGGGTCGGTGGCTATGTAGTCCTCTTTCAGCAAATCCTTCATGCATTCCGTGGCCGCCGCATAGTCGCCAAGCCCCTGAAGATATTGTGCGTAACAGAACATGAAGTCGGACATCTGCACTCCAGTCTCGCGGCTTAGGGCTATGGCTCTCTCGTATGCCTGCTTCACGCTGTCGGGCCTTGCCTGGGCCTGTTCGAGGTGCATGGCCGTCCAGAGGGTGTTCACGGCTGTGAGCGGTATTGGCTTGCCGCCGGTAAGGCGGTCGAGGCAAGCCGTGGCCTTGTTGTCCATCGCCAGGGCCTCGGCGTTGCGCCCGTTGTTGTAGTTGTATTGCGTGATGTACCTCATCACGGCGTACAGCTTCCACGAAGGCGGCAGGTCGTCGCCCGACAGGGTGGCGGTAAGCTCGGCCAGCTTGTCGTTGAAGGCCTTGGTGTCCTTCATCTCGTAGGCCATGAGGAAGTAAAGCTGGTCGTTGACGTACTGTCCTATGTCAGCGTTGAACACCCTGCGAGCCTTTGCAGTATATTCCCTGTCGAAGTCATAAAATTCTTTCGACAGGGCGTCAGCTCCTGACGAGAAGCTGAGGTTGATGGCGAGCGAGATTATCATGCTCGTGTGCGACGGGCTTCCGTCGCCGTAATGGTCGCGGTAGGCTTTCAGCATATCGGCGTATTTCCACGCGAAGCGCAGCGGATAACCAGTCTGCGAGGCGATGTAGTCACGCATCGACTTTAGTTCGATTACGGCAGGATTTTTCTCCGTGAAGTATCCTTCGACGGCTGTCACGAGGCTGTCTGCCGTGGCAAGTAGGCGGCTGTCCTCGCCTTGGCCGATGCGCGCCGTGACGGTGTTGATTAGCGGTACGCTGTAGTCGATGCTGCCCTGGCCGAGCATCCGGCGGAAGATGTCGATGCTCGTGCGGTAGTAATAGGGACTGTTGGTTGACAGTCCGGTCTTCATGTCGTATTCGTAGGGTGCGGCCTTTGCCGCGTCAGGGTCGTTGAGGAATATTTGTTCTGAAGCTAAGTTGAAGTCTTCCGGATAGTCGGTATATCCTTTCATGAAGGCGAACTTGTGGTAGATTTCGGCCTTGTCGAGCGTCTCGGAGTGGGTGGCGTAGTAGTTGAGGACGCGCTTCTCAAGCTCAAGCAGCTCGGCGAAGCGCATCGGGTTGTCGCCCTCGAAGTTGTTGCGCAGCAGGTAGAGGCGCGTGGTCTCGTAGAGCAGGAGCTGTTCCTCGGCTGCGTCGGGATTGTTTTTTGCGGCTTTCTTTACTGCCGTTATGGCGCGGTTGATGGTCAGGAGCGACATCTTGTCGTACAGCGAGCCTTGGTGGCAGGCTTGGTTGTAGAGCGTGCGGGCCAGCGCAAGGGGGTTGCCTGCGGCGTGTTTCATGGAGGCATCGACGCAGGCTTGCAGGGCGGCGGCCTTCAGGCTGTCGCGAGGGTCGGGCTTTCGTTCGGCACGCAGGTCGGCGTATAGGCCTATTGTCGGGCTGAAGCGTGCCGCGGCACTGATTTTGTTGACGGTCGTCGGGTCGCACGACAGCTGGTTGATGGCGTCGGAGGCCTCGGTTATGAGCCGTGCGTCATCCTCTGTTGCGGGACTGTCCGCCGCGGAGGCCGAGGCCTGTAGCAGCAAGGCGAGCGCCAGGATGAGGCGCGTAAGGTGTTGGCTGGTGGTCATGGCGGGAGTTTTTTAGATAGGGCTAATGGGGCTGATAGGGCAGATGGGGCTAATGGGGCTGATGGATTTTTCACTCTTTACTTTTCACTTTTTTCACTCTTCCGCGAGTCCCATCTTGTTGATTAGGTCGCCCGTGATGATGTCTGCCGGTGCGCTCAGGGTGGTGATGACCCACTGCCGGGCAATCTCGTCCCAGCGTTGCGACTCTATCACCTTCCATGCCGAGTCGGTCCAGCCCTCCTTTGGCTCCATGCGCTTGCGCCGCTTGCGGTCGGCGCGCCAGCGTTCGCGGTAGTCGTCGGTCACGTCGCAGGTCTCTTTCAGGCTTACGGTAATCTTGTATTCGCCCGTGCCCCAGCTGTTGTGGTACCGGTCGTTGGCGTCGCGGTAGCCCATGAACGAGCGCGGCACGATGAAGCTCTCGCCCTCGACGGCGATGGGTGCGCCCTGCGTCAGCCCGCGCACGTAGCGGTACTTGCCGTCGCGGCCCAGCTGTGCCGAGTCTACGGGCACGGTGAGCGTGAAGCGTCCCAGCTCCTTGTCCTTCTGCAGGAGCGTCAGCTCGTTAATCCACGACGAGGTGAGCTTCATGGTCAGCTCGAGGTTGTAGCTGCCGCGCTCGCTGAAGTAGAAGGGCAGCGGCAGGGCCGAGTTGGGCAGGTTGGAGTGTGTGGGGCAGAGCACGAGCGTGTCGAGCACGAGCTCGAACTTCGAGTGGTCAACTATGCGGTTGAGCTTGCTGCGGTCAACGTGGCACGAGACGTAGAACACCGTGTCGCCCGTCTCGCTGCGGCGCAGGCACCCTATGCCGTTGAAGCGCATCCCCTTGGGGTCCATCGGCCCTTCGGTGGATGGCGCCGAGTAGAAGTCGTTGATTTCGCTCACCGTGCCGAACTTCGTCTCGAACGTGCTCTCGGCCATGACGGTCTCCTCCCACTCCTTCTTCAGGCGCGAGGGGCGCGTTATGAGCGACGCTATGGCGTTCACGCCGAGGTCGATTACGCTCGTGACGTAGCCCGCGGCTATGCCCTTGCCGGCGTCTGTGGCGGCGTGGAGCAGCTCGCCGGCGTAGCTGCCGCGTGCCGCCCGCTCGGCGCTGAGCTCCTGTATTTCGGCGCCGATGGCGTCGTTGGTGTAGATGAATGTCTCGTATTTTACCTGCGCCCTTGACGGCATGGCCCCTGCCAGGAGCATGGCGGCAAGTGCCAGCAAGGCCAGTGTGCTGTGGGTCGTGTGCTCTTTTTCCATGGCTTTGGTTGTTTTGTGGGTAGTGTAGTTTTGGCAAAAATACTTAATATTTGCCGTAAAAGCAAGAGTTGGGCTTACGTTTTTTTGCCGGTGGGGCGTGTCGGCTGCCATGGTGTAAACCAAAAGTTTACACCGTGCGTGCCTTGCCGCCGTGCTCCCGTCGGCGTGCGTCGGTGCAGGATGTGCCGTATCGCGCCGCAAGAGGTGGCTTCCGGCAACGCGAAAGGGCACATCCCGCATTGCGGAATGTGCCCTTTCGCGTATTGGTGGGAGGACTGGGATAACTGGGAGGACTGGGAGAAAATAGGGATTGGCCGCTCAGCTCGTCGCTCGTTGCTTGTCCCTCGTCCCTTGTTTGCTTGTCGCTTGTCGCTCGTTTGCTCGTCGCTTGTCCCTTGTTTGCTCGTCGCTTGTCCCTCGTATGCTTGTCGCTCGTCTGCTAATCGAAGCTCTCGTCGCCGCCGCTTTCGGCCCCCGTGACGTTGCTGCCGGGCTTCTTCTTGGGCGCTTTAGCCTTCATGTTGCCGAAGTTCCAGGTCAGCGTCATGTTCACCGTGCGTCCGCTGCGCCAGCTTTTCTGGTGGCGCGTGAAGGTCTCCGACGACGTGAAGTTCTCGAACTTGCGCGTGTTGAGCAGGTCGCGGCAGTTGATGGCGAGCGTCAGCTTGCGGTCGAGGAACGTCTTGCGCACGCCGAGGTTCATGCTGAAGTTGGCCTTGCGGTATCCCTGCGTGATGACCTGTCGCGAGCGGTAGCGGCCCGTTAGCTGCACGGAGAGGTCCCATGGCAGCATGAGCGACGCCTGCATACGCGCGTTCCACGTGAAGTTGCTGTCGCCTTCGCCCGTGACGGTCTGCCCGTCGATGTCGTAGCTGAAGCCGTCGAGCTTGTAGTAGTAGGCGTTTGCCGTGGTGGTGAGGCTCAGGATTTTGCACACTTGGTTCTTCATCACCAGCTCGAGGCCGGCGCTGGTGCTGCTCGATACGTTCATGTAGGTTGAGTACATCTGGTTGTCGCCAGCATCCGAGCTTTGGTAGTTGATGCGCTGGATTACGTCCGACGTGGGGCGGTAGTACGCGCTGACGAGCACCGAGTGCTCCTGCCACGTCTTGAGGTAGTTGAGCGAGAATGAGTTGCTGTACTCCGGGGTGAGCTCGGGGTTACCGAACGACACCATCGAGGCGTCGCGCGTGTCGCGGAAGCTGTTGAGCTGGTGGCCCCTCGGGCGGCGCAGGCGGCGCGTGTAGTTGAGTTGCAGCTGTTGCGTGTCGTCCAGCTGGTAAGAAAGGAACACGCTTGGGAACAGCTGGAAAAAGTCTTTCTTGAACGCCGGGTCGCGCAGCGATGGGTCGTGCTCCTGTTCGTAGTCGTAGCTCGACGTGTTGATGCGCCAGTATTCGCCGCGCAGTCCGGCCATGACGCCCAGCTTGCCGAACTTCATCGTAGCCGTGGCGTAGAGCGCGTGCAGGTCTTGGTTGTAGATGAAGCGGTTGTAGTATTCGGTGTCCTCCACTTGGTTCGCCCCGTCCCACGACGTGTCGTCGATGTAGCTCTCCTGGGGGGAGTTCTCCCGGTTGAAGTTGGCCTGGTAGCCGGCTTGCAGCAGGATGTTGTCGGTCAGCGGGTTCTCGTAGTCGAGCTTCACCTCCCACGAGTGGTTGCGCATGAACATCGGGCGGTACTGGTAGTCGTACTCGTCGGCAAACATCTCGCCGTAGTACGTCGTGCTGTCCTGGTAGACGTTCTCCTGGTCCATGCGCCAGTTGTTGTAGTCGACGGTGAAGTCAAGGTAGTGGCGGTCGGTGAAGTTGTGGCGGTAGTTGAACTCGCCGTAGAACATCCTCATGTCGTTGTGCCCCGACGAGTTGCGCAGCATCGTGTACGTGTCGTGCTCGGCGCCGATTGTCCCGTAGTGGTATGGCGTCACGCCCCCGTTCTTGTGCCTTCCGGCCATCATCATGCCGCTGAGCGAGAGGGCGTCGCGGTCGGTTGCGTTGTAGGTTATGCCGGCGCGGCCGAAGACGTTGTTGCCCATGCGGTTGTTCTCGGTGCGGTAGCGCTGGTACTCGTTGGTGTTGAGGTACTCCTGGTAGCTCTCCGAGCCGCCGTCGTTGGCGCGGTGGCGGTAGCCGAGGTTGAGGTATCCCTCCCAGCGGCCGTAGTTGAAGTTGATGTTGCCGCTGGCGTTCGCGCTGCCGCGCGTTGAGCCCCCGCCCTGCACTGAGCCGTAGTAGCCCGCCGTGCGGTTCTTCTTGAGCACGATGTTGATGATGCCCGCGCTACCCTCGGCGCTGTACTTGGCCGACGGGTTGTCGATGACCTCTATGCGGTCGATGCTCTCGGCGGGCAGCTGTTGCAGTATCTCGGCGCGGTTGTCGCTGGTCAGTCCGCTGGCCTTGCCGTTAATCCACACCTCCACGCTGGTGTTGCCGCGCAGCGATATGTTGCCGTCGGTGTCAACCTCTACCGACGGGATGTTCTCCAGCACGTCGCTGGCCGCGCCGCCGGCGTTGCTGATGTCCTGCGTCACGTCGAACGACTTGCGGTCTACCTCGAGCCTCATGGCCGGGCGTTGCGCCGTCACGGTGACTTCCTGCAGCGTCTGGCTGTCCTCCGCCAGGTACACCTTCTTGAAGTTGGCGTGCCTCCGTTGCTCTGTCACGGTGAACTCATCGCTAAGCGTCGTGTAGCCGATGTAGGTCAGCTTGATGGTGTAGTCGCCGTAAGGCAGGCCGGTGATATTGAACAGGCCCTTCTCGTCAGAGATGGCTCCTTTTATGAACTTCTGTGTCGCCTTGTCGTATACGGCTATGTTGACGAAGGGCATCGACTCGCCCGTCGCCGTGTCGGCCACTTTCCCCCTGACGCTGCCCTGTGCGTGGCAGAAGGCGGCGCACAGCGTGAGGAGGCCCAAGAGAATAAGTTTCTTCATAACACTTATTTTGATTAAGACATCATCAAAAAGTTTAATCCTTTACAGATTTTTCACAAATAATTTGGTTTTAACGCTTAAACTGACTACCTTTGCACGCGAAACGGGGTCTCATAGTTCAATGGATAGAACAAGTCTCTCCTAAAGATTAGATTCGAGTTCGATTCTCGATGAGACCACTTTCCTCCTTTCTTTACGGCGTGTCCGGCTCGTTCCGGCGCGCCTTTTTTAGTTAAGAGGTAAAAGTGAAGAGTGAAAAATCAGTAGTTAAAGGAGTTAAAGTAGTTAACGTTCGCTTCGCTCACTAAGGAGTTAAAGACGAATGCCTTTTTCTTTAGGAGTTAAGGAGTTACGTAGTTAAGGAGTTAAGACATTAGCCCTTTCACTCATTCCCCTCCCCTTGGGGAGGCTGGGTGGGGCTGCCCTTTCATCAACTTTCTCCTCCCCTCGGGGAGGTCGGGAGAGGGCTGTTTTTCGCTTACTAAGGAGTTAAAGACAAATGCCCTGTCAGTTTATGCCCGGTTAACGGTTGTAAGGGTGTTTGCGGATATTCAATTTAAGTATCCGGTTTATTCAATCTTGACTTTCTTGCAAATGAATTCTTCACTCTTCACTTTTCGTTTTTACCTTATTTAATCCTCGCCTGTGCGAAGTGCCATGCCACGATGCCGGCCGTTACGGACACGTTGAGCGAGTGCTTCGTGCCGAACTGCGGGATTTCGAGGCATCCGTCGCAGGCGTCAACTACCTCCTGGTGCACTCCCTTTACCTCGTTGCCCAGCACCACGGCGTAGCTGCGGCCAGCCTCCGGGGCGAACTTGTCGAGCATCGTGCTGCCCTCGCACTGCTCCACGGCCATCACCGTGACGCCGCGCGCTTGCAGTTCGGCCACGGCATCGAGCGCCGTGGCGAAGTAACGCCACGCCACGCTGTCCTCCGCCCCGAGCGCCGTCTTGTGTATCTCGGCGTGGGGCGGCGTGGCCGTGATGCCGCACAGCAGCACCTCCTCGACGCGGAAGGCGTCGCACGAGCGCAGCACCGACCCTACGTTGTAGAGGCTGCGCACGTCGTCGAGCACGACGGTGAGCGGCAGCTTGTCGGCTGTCTTGAACTCGTCAACCGTCAGGCGGTTCATCTCGGTTACCTTTAGCTTTCGCATTTCCTTGTTTTTTGGTTGGTGGGTGAATAGGGCTGATGGGGCCGATAAGGCTGATGGGCAGGGTGGTTGAATAGGGCTGATGGGGCCGATAAGGCTGATGGGCAGGGTGGTTGAATAGGGCTGATAGGGCTGATAGGGCTGATGGGCAGGGTGGTTGAATAGGACTGATGGGGCCGATAAGGCCAATGGGCCGTGGGTGGACGGCTCGTCGCTTGTCTGCTTGTCCCTCGTTGCTCGTTTGCTTGTCCCTCGTTGCTCGTTAGCTCGTCCCTAGTCTCTCGTTTGCTCGTCCCTCGTCTCTCGTCTGCTCGTCCCTTGTCTGCTTGTCTACTCGTCTGCTTTAAACGCCACGGCGTACACCTTTATTTGCTTGAGCATGGCCAGCAGGCCGTTCGAGCGGGTAGGCGAGAGGTGGTCTTTCAGGCCGATGCGGTCGATGAAATACAGGTCGGCGTCGATTATTTCCTGCGGGGTGTGGCCGCTGAGCACGCGGATTAGCAGTGCGATGATGCCCTTCACGATGAGCGCGTCGCTCTCGGCCGTGAAGTAAAGCAGTCCGTCCTTCATGTCGGCCTGCAGCCACACGCGGCTCTGGCAGCCGTCAATGAGGTTGTCCTCGGTCTTGTATTTCTGGTCGAGCGGCTGCAGCTCGTTGCCCAGGTCGATGAGCATCTGGTACTTGTCCATCCAGTCGGTGAGTTCGGCGAACTCCTCTATCACCTCGTCTTGTGCTTCGTTGATTGTCATAGTTGTTATGTTTTAAACCCACCCCACCCCTCCCGAAGGGAGGGAGCTTGATATGCTTAGAAGTTAAGGGGTGGGTAAGACTAATGCATTGTCGGTTTATTCCTTAA
Organism: uncultured Prevotella sp.; assembly: GCA_944319815.1. GTDB lineage: Bacteria > Bacteroidota > Bacteroidia > Bacteroidales > Bacteroidaceae > Prevotella. The sequence continues at coordinate 17,796 of CALUEX010000001.1, forward strand.
TTATTATTATGTAATATATGCTCAAGTCATGCTAAGCCCCCTCCCTTCGGGAGGGCTGGGGTGGGTGACAATCTTAAACAGCTTGTCGCTCGGCCTCACCTTGCCGGGCACCTTGAAGGCCACGCGCGTGCCCTTCTGCGCCGTCTCTACGGCGTGCGTGTCGTCGTGTATTTCCTCCACGTTGACGTACATCACGCCCGTGGTGGGGCCGGTTATGAGCATCTTGTCGCCCACGGAGAACTCCGCGGCCTCGCAGGTGAACTCGGCCACGCCCAGCTTCGAGAAGTATTTTACGCCCTTGCCCACGTACACCTTGCGCTCCGTCGCGCTTGAGCCGTAGTTCTCGTTCCACTCGCCGAGCCGCTGGCCGAGGTAGTAGCCGTCCCAGAAGCCGCGGTTGAACACCGTCGCCAGGCGCGCGTCCCAGCCGTCCTTCCTCCCGTCGGTGAACGTGCCGTCGAGCACGGCGGCGATGGCTTCCTTGTAGCAGCTGACCACCGTGTAGACGTATTCAGGCCCGCGCGCGCGTCCCTCTATCTTGAATACGCGCACGCCGGCGCGCATCATGCGGTCGATGAAGCGTATGGTCTTCAGGTCCTTCGGGCTCATGATGTACTTGTTGTCTATGCCGAGCTGCGTGCCCGTCTCCGTGTCGGTCACGGTGTACGAGCGGCGGCACAGCTGCATACACTCGCCTCGGTTGGCCGAGCGCCCGGCGTTGTCGAGGCTGAGGTAGCACTTGCCGCTGACGGCCATGCAGAGCGCGCCGTGGCAGAACATCTCAAGCCGCACCTTGTTGCCCGACGGGCCGCAGATGCCCTGCCGCTCAATCTCGTCGTGTATGGCCGCCACCTGGTCGAGGTTAAGCTCGCGGGCCAGCACGGCCACGTCGGCAAACTGGGCGTAGAACTTCAGCGCCTCCGTGTTCGATATGTTGAGCTGCGTCGACAGGTGCACCTCCATGCCCACGCTGCGGCAGTAGGTTATGGCCGCCATGTCGCTGGCTATTACGGCCGATATGCCCGCCTCGCGGGCGGCGTCGATGGTCTCGCGCATGGCCGCCATGTCGCCGTCGTATATTATGGTGTTCACCGTCAGGTAGGTCTTGATGCCGTGCCCGGCGCAGGTGGCCGCGATGTCGCGCAGGTCGTCGGTGGTGAACGTGTTGGCCGAGTGGGCCCTCATGTTCAGCCGGCCGATGCCGAAGTACACCGAGCCCGCCCCCGCCTGTATGGCTGCCTGCAGGCTCTCGCGGCTGCCCACGGGAGCCATTATCTCAAAGTCGTCGATGGTTGCTTTCGTCATGTCCGTGGATGGGTTTGTTGCGCAGTAAAACCAAAAGCCCCCGCCGTTGAAGGACGACGGGGCAACCTGGTGTTTTCACAACGGAATAATCCTTATTGTGATTTGCTTAAAATTCCGTTTGCAAAGATAATGCTTTTTGCCGAAACGCGAAAGCGAAACGCCGTATTTTTTGCCGTCGTCCGTCGATAATGCCGCGCCGTCCGTCGATGATGCCGCACCGGGCGTGGCCTTCGCCGAAAGCCGCCCCCTTGCCCTGCGGAAGGCCACCCCTTGCCCCGCAATATGCGGCAAACCGCAGGGCGAAAGGCGGCAAACGCCGGGGCCGCTGACTGCCAGGCGGTTAGGACGGGAGGAAACCGGGGAGGACAGGGAGAACTGGGAGAACTGAGAGGACTGGGAGGACTGGGAGAACCGGGAGGACTGGGAGGACTGGGAGAACAGTGGAGAGCCGGTAACTGCCAGCCGAGCATATCCGGCTCCCTCCCTTGGGGAGGGTGGGGGTGGGTGTCCCTCGTCTGCTTGTCTACTAATTGCAAAGTGAAAGTTGCAAAACGGTTGCGGGTGGCTTGAATTTTCGATACTTTAACCTAAAAAGTGGTTAAAGTCGTGATTTTTATGCACTTGGGCGTTTGAACGTATTTAAAAAATCAGTACCTTTGCACCCGATTTAAGAGGTATAATGTTTTTTAGGGCATTATTATTCAGGAAGAACGATTTTCACTTTTTAATATTTCATTAAAATGGCAAAGTTTGACAAGTCAGTTTTAGCAAAGTACGGAATCACGGGTACAACCGAGGTTCTTTACAATCCTTCGTATGAAGTTCTGTTCAACGAGGAGACAAAAGAAGGTCTTACAGGCTACGATAAAGGCCAGGAGACCGAGCTTGGTGCAGTAAACGTAATGACCGGTATCTACACCGGCCGTTCGCCTAAAGATAAGTTCATCGTCGACGACGAGACGTCACATGACACCGTATGGTGGGACAGCGAGGAGTACCACAACGACAACCACCGCGCTACAAAAGAGGCTTGGGCTGCCGTTAAGGAGCTTGCTCTGAAGGAACTTTCAAACAAGAAACTGTACGTAGTTGACGGCTTCTGCGGTGCCAACAAGGATACACGCATGAAGGTGCGCTTCATCGTAGAGGTTGCTTGGCAGGCTCACTTCGTTACCAACATGTTCATCCGTCCGCAGAGCGAGGCAGACTTCGAGCAGGAGCCCGACTTCATCGTCTACAACGCATCTAAGGCAAAGGTTGACAACTGGAAGGAACTCGGCCTGAACTCTGAGACAGCAGTTGTGTTCAACGTAACATCTAAGGAGCAGGTAATCCTCAACACATGGTACGGCGGCGAGATGAAGAAGGGTATGTTCTCAATGATGAACTACTTTATGCCTTTGCGCGGCATCGCTTCAATGCACTGCTCTGCAAACTGCGACAAGAACGGCGAGAACACAGCCATCTTCTTCGGTCTGTCAGGAACAGGTAAGACAACTCTGTCAACCGATCCGAAGCGTCTGCTCATCGGTGACGACGAGCACGGATGGGATGACAACGGCGTGTTCAACTACGAGGGCGGATGCTACGCTAAGGTCATCAACCTCGACAAGGACAGCGAGCCTGACATCTACAACGCTATCACACGCGACGCCCTGCTCGAGAACGTAACCGTTGACAAGGACGGCAAGATCGACTTCGCTGACAAGAGCGTAACCGAGAACACCCGCGTTTCTTATCCTATTTACCACATCAAGAACATCGTACGCCCGATTTCTCATGCACCCGCTGCAAAGCAGGTTATCTTCCTGTCAGCTGACGCATTCGGAGTGCTGCCTCCCGTATCAATCCTGAACGCAGAGCAGACAAAGTACTACTTCCTGTCAGGATTTACAGCTAAGCTCGCCGGAACAGAGCGCGGCATCACAGAGCCTACTCCTACATTCTCAGCTTGCTTCGGCCAGGCATTCCTCGAGCTGCATCCGACGAAGTACGCAGAGGAGCTCGTGAAGAAGATGGAGAAGAGCGGAGCCAAGGCTTACCTCGTGAACACCGGATGGAACGGAACGGGCAAGCGTATCTCTATCCGCGACACTCGCGGCATCATCGACGCCATCCTGAACCACTCAATCGACGCTGCGCCGACGAAGACCATACCTTACTTCAACTTCGTTGTTCCGACACAGCTCGAAGGCGTTGACCCGAACATCCTCGACCCGCGCGACACCTACGCTGACGCAAGCCAGTGGGAGGAGAAGGCAAAGGACCTCGCAGGACGTTTCATCAAGAACTTCAAGAAATACGAAAGCAACGAGGCCGGCAAGGCTCTCGTGGCTGCAGGACCGAAACTCTAATTGAATTAGGTAATAAGAAAATAAGCCTTGGAGGATGGCAACATCTCCAAGGCTTATTTTTTTATTAGGAGTTAAAGGAGTTAAGGGAGTTAAAGGAGTTAAGGACAAATGCCTTGTTTAACGTCAGTTCGGCGTAAGGTGTACGCCGACCCTGCGGCAAAAATATCGGGCATCATCGCCGGGAATAATGCCAACCCACTGGTAGGGACGCTCGGTCTGAGCGTCCGGGTAATCTAGCCCCCTCCCGACCTCCCCAAGAATGAAAGGGCAGCCCCCTCCCGACCTCCCCGAGGGGAGGAGGTAGGTGAAAAGGCTGTTGTCTTAACTCCTTTACTACATAACTCCTTAACTCCTAAAGAAAAGACTAATGTCTTAACTCCTTTACTACATAACTCCTTAACTCCTAAAAAAAGACTATTGTCTTTAACTCCTTAGCGAACGTAGTGAGCGATAACTCCCTTAACTCCTTTAACTCCTAAACAAAAAACTCCCCTGAAAAACAAGGCGAAATTGGCAAATTTTCCGTAACTTTGTGCGGTACTAACTTTTAAAACCACCATCATCATGAAAACAAACCAATTATTCAGGATTGGCCTGTCAATGGTGTTGGCCGTGGTCGCACTGACGGCCGGGGCACAGACATCGGACAGCTTCAAGGGCGCATGGTATTCGCCCGAACTGTACCTTTACATCGACTTTTACGCCCGTGACGTGCCCGACCCCAACTCGATGGACGGAGACCCGTGCCCCGGGGTGATAAAGATGAAACGTGGCTACGGCGAGTCGGTGTACAGCTTCAGCAGCGCCGTCGTGGCGGGCAACAAGGCCGTGGCCCACGCCTATATCGGCGAAGGCGAGGCCGTAATCAGGTTCACTGACATGGGTGACGGCACGCTGAAGATGGACTGCAGCAAGTTTACCTACGTGACTTACGAAGACGGGGTGAAGACGCTCCCCATGCCCGTGACGCTGCGCAAGGCCTCCCCGTTCCTGGGCACGTGGCAGCTGAAGGGCGGCGACGGCCGTATGCAGCTCAACCTGTACCACGACGAGCTGTTCGACGGCGATGGGCGCCTGTGCTACGGCACAATCAGCGTGAGCCTGAACAAGGGGATGTATGTAGACGACTGTACGGTGACCCGCTGCGAGGTAAGCGGCGACAAGGCCGTGGTGTATTTCACGGGCAGCCGTTCCTCGGCCGACTATCGCGCCGTGTTGCTTTACGACCCGTCCACTGACCAGGTAACCGTCAGCGAAGTGGCGCCGGCGAAGCAGGGGCAGGCAGGCGAGTGTTACGTTACCGCAGGGATGATATTCGCAAGATAAGTCTACGGTTAGCCGTGAAACTTTGACTTATATCAAAAAATTAACTTTTTGTTGCAAAAAACATAGTCTGCGTGTTGCGTGTTCGTGGACAAATCACTATCTTTGCAGCGGTGTTCGTGAGAATGCGTTTTAAATATTATAGGTTAGTAGTTTGATAGACTTAAGGTAAAGATTATGTTATTAGATTTTGAGACTATGGCGATGCCATGGCTTGCTTGCGGTTGGTGCCGCAGCGGCCGGGTACGCTAAGAGACAGGGAGCCGGCATGAGAGATTCATCCCGGCTTTCTTTTTGTCTTTAACTCCTTAGCGAGCGACAACCAGCCCCCTCCCAGCCTCCCCAAGGGGAGGGGAATGAATGAAAGGGCTAATGTCTTAACTCCTTTACTACATAACTCCTTAACTCCTAAGGAAAAAAGCATTTGTCTTTAACTCCTTAGCGAGTGAAGCGAGCGATAACTCCTTTAACTCCCTTAACTCCAAATGAATGGGAGCCTTGCGGACATTCATTTCCTTTTTTATTGTTAACCACTTACGGCTTGTCGGTGTTTTGTCGGTGCCGTACAACTTATATGAGTATAAAAAATCCAAATTCTTTGTAATTTAGACAATAAAGGAGGCAAAAGACGTTCTATTTAAGGAAATCTGATTAAATTTGCAGCTAAAAACCGTCATAAAAGAATGAGAAGGATATTCCGACCTTTCGTCACGCTCGTGGCGACGGCGGCCCTGGCGGCCTCGTGCCTTAGCGATGACAACCAAACCGAAATAACTTATTACAGCGACACAGCCATAACGTCGTTCTCGCTCGGGACGCTTAACCGCACGATGGTCACTACATCGTCAACGGGCGAGGACAGCACGTACATAGACGAGCTTGACGGCAGTGAATACGACTTTTACATAGACCAGCTGACCAGGCAGGTCTACAACCCTGACTCGCTGCCCGTAGGCACTGACGCCGCCCACGTGCTGTGCAGCGCCACCACGAAGAACGGCGGCCTGGCCATCTGGGCATTCAAGGACGAGGCCGGCGAGGACTCGCTCGTCTACCTCAACTCGACCGACTCGGTAGACTTCACCGAGCCGCAGGAGCTGCGGGTTTACTCGAACAGCGGGCTGGAATACGCCGCCTACACGGTGAAGGTGAACGTGCACAAGGAAGACCCAGACTCAATCAACTGGCAGGTGATGGGCACTTACGCCCCGTTTACCGCCCTTGCCGACATGAAGGCTTTTGCCGTTGACGGCGTTGGCTTGGTGGTCATGGGCAGGAGCGGTTCGGAGACGGTGGCCTATACCTACGACGGCAGCTGGACGGAGGCCTCGCGCCTCGCCGGCAGCGTGAGCGGAAGCGTCGTGGCACGCGGCGACAGCCTGTATGCCGTCATGCCTGACGGCAGCATGGTGCGTTCGCACGACGGCGCAGCCTGGACTCAGGAGAGCGTGGCCGGCGACGTAAAGCCCGTGAGCCTCGTGGCCGCCGGCAGCGGCAGGCTCTACGGCGTGGCTGCTGACGGCCGGGTGGTAAGTTCGGCACGGTCGGGCTACGGCTGGAGCGTTGACGGCCAGCCGGCGGATATGTCGGCACTGCCCGTGGCCGACTTGAGTAGCGCGGCTTTCGCCCTTGCCACAAACAGCGAGGCGGAGCGCGTCGTGCTGGTGGGCAACCGCGACCGTGCAGCCTACCCGGAAGACACCTTGGCCGTGGTATGGAACAAGGTGGAGGAATACGCCGAGAACTCCGTTACCCACTCGTGGATGCCGTGCAACGAGCTTAACGGCCACAGGCTGCCCAACATGGCAGGCCTGAGCATGGCGGCCTGCGGCAGCCGGCTGTTGGCCATCGGCGGCAAGGGCAGCGGGCCCGACTCGCCGGAGGCTTACTCGTGTGTGTACGTCAGCGAGGACTACGGGCTGACATGGTACGCCGACGACGTGTTCTACCTGCCCGACGAGTTCACCAACGGCTCGTCTACGGTGGCGGCCATGGCCGTTGACGGCGACAACTTCATCTGGATAATATGCGGCGGCACAGGCCAGGTATGGCGCGGGCGGCTCAACAGCATGGGCTGGGACGACCCGCAGACGTCGTTCACCGAATGACACCTACTTTATATATATAGACAATAAACGCGCGCCGATGAGAAATCTCCTCATATCACTGCTTGTCATGATGCTCCCTTTGGGCCTGCAAGCCCAGGACGAGTACGAGTACAAGATGGAAATCGGCGTCGGGGCGGGCATGACGAGCTATGAGGGCGACTTCAACGGCAGCATCGTCAAGAATATGCAGCCCTCGGCGTCGCTGATAGTGAGGCGCGTGCTCAATCCTTACATGGCGTTGAAGCTCGACTTTACGTATGGCAAGCTGAAAGGCTCGTCGGCCGACGCCAAGACGTTCTATCCCGAGCTGGCGGACAACCCCGTGGAGTTCAGCAACTCGCTGATGGACCTCGGGATTACTTACGAATACAACTTCTGGCCTTACGGCACGGGGCGCGAGTATCGCGGGGCGAAGCGGCTCACGCCGTTCGTCTTCCTCGGTATCGGGGCCACTTACGCAAAGACTGAAGACAAGAGCGTGTTCACGGCCAACGTGCCGCTCGGCCTCGGCGTGAAATACAAGATAGGCAAGCGGCTCAACCTCGGCCTCGAGTGGGCGATGCACTTCTCGCTCAGCGACGAGCTTGACGGCGTGGCCGACCCATACGGCATAGAAAGTTCCGGGCTGTTCAAGAACACCGACTGCTATTCTATGCTTAAACTTACGCTTACATACAGCTTCATGCCAAAATGTAAAATATGCAACAAGGATGACTGACTCTAAAATCGACATGAACCGCATACCGCGCCACATAGCCATCATCATGGACGGCAACGGGCGCTGGGCCACCGAGCGCGGCAAGCACCGCAGCTACGGCCACCAGGCCGGCGTAGAGGCCGTGAGGCGCATCACGTCGGAATGCACCCGGCTGGGCGTGGAATACCTTACGCTGTACACGTTCTCGACGGAGAACTGGAACCGTCCCGCCGACGAGGTGGCGGCCCTGATGGGGCTCGTGCTGACGTCGCTCGAGGACGAAATCTTCATGAAGAACAACGTGCGCTTCCGCGTCATCGGCGACATCGACAGGCTGCCCGTGGAGGTGCAGGACAAGCTCCGCGAGACCATGGAGCACACCGCCGGCAACACGGCGATGACCATGGTGGTGGCCCTGAGCTACTCGGCCAAGTGGGAAATCACCAAGGCCGTGCGCGACATCGCCTCGGAGGCCAAGGCCGGGACGCTGAGCCCGGGCGACATAACCGAGGAAACCGTGGCCGCGCACTTGCAGACCAGCTTCATGCCCGACCCCGACCTGCTCATCCGCACGGGCGGCGAAGTCCGCATCAGCAACTACCTGCTGTGGCAGATTGCATATTCGGAGCTTTACTTTTGCGACACTTACTGGCCCGACTTCGACGAGCGGTGCCTGCGCGAGGCCATAGCCGACTACCAGGGACGCCAGCGCAGGTTCGGCAAGACGGAGGCGCAGGTAGAGGACAACGATTAACTCACGACAACAAACATACAAGATGAATAAGATAAAGGGATGCTTGGCGCTTCTCGCCGCGCTGCTGACGTGCGCCGGGGCGATGGCCCAGCAAAAGATAGTCAACCCCGAGGTTTCATACGTCGGCACGCCCCGCACGTGCGTCATCGGGGGAATGGCCGTCTCGGGAGTTGATGATTACGAAGACTATATGCTTACGGGCATTTCAGGCCTGTCGGTAGGCCAGAAGATACAAATCCCGGGGTCGGAACTTTCCGACGCCGTGAAGCGTTACTGGCGCCACGGGCTTTTCTCGAAGGCGCAGGTAGCCGTTGACTCCATCGTCGGCGACAAGGCCTACCTGCACTTCTACCTCGCGCTGAGGCCCCGCGTGTCAACCATCAACTACGTCGGCGTGAAGAAGTCGGAGCGCGACGACCTCGAGGCCAAGCTCGGCCTCCTGAAGGGCAGCCAAATCACCCCGAACATGATTGACCGTGCCAAGCTGCTTGCCAAGAACTACTTTGACGACAAGGGATACAAGAACGCCGACATCAACATCGTGCAGCGTGAGGACGTCGTCAACAAGAACCAGGTAATCCTCGACATCGTCATCGACAAGAAGGAGAAGATGAAGGTGCGCCAAATCATCATCGAGGGCAACAAGTACCTGACCGACTCGAAAATCAAGGGCGGCCTGTTCAAGAAGGGAGCCTTCAAGAAAATCCACGAGGCCGGCAAGCTGTCAACGTTCCTCAAGTCGAAGAAGTACACGCCCGAACGCTACGAGGAGGACAAGAAGAACCTCATCGACAAGTACAACGAGCTGGGCTTCCGCGACGCAATGATTGTGCGCGACAGCGTGTGGAACGTTGACGACAAGCACGTCAACATATACATCGAGGTGGACGAGGGCAAGAAATACTACATCCGCAACATAACGTGGGTGGGCAACACGGTGTTCTCCACCGACTACCTTAGCCGGCTGCTCGGCATGAAGAAGGGCGACGTCTACAACCAGAAGTTCATGAACAAGCGACTCTCCGAGGACGACGACGCCGTGGGCAACGAATACTGGAACAACGGCTACCTGTTCTACAACCTGCAACCGACGGAGGTGAACATCGTGGGCGACTCCATCGACCTCGAGATGCGCATCGTCGAGGGCCAGCAGGCGCACATCAGCCACGTGCGCATCAACGGAAACACGCGCCTCTACGAGAACGTGGTGCGCCGCGAGCTGCGCACCAAGCCGGGCGACCTCTTCTCGAAGGAAGCCCTGATGCGTTCGGCGCGCGAGCTTGCGTCGATGGGCCACTTCGACCCCGAGCAAATCAACCCCGACGTGCAGCCGAACTATGAGGAGGGCACGGTTGACATCAACTGGGACCTCGTGCAGAAGTCGAACGACCAGATAGAGTTCTCGCTCGGATGGGGACAGACGGGCGTCATCGGGCGCATCGGCTTGAGGCTCAACAACTTCTCGATGGCCAACCTCTTCAACAAGAACAAGGAGCACCGCGGCATACTGCCCGTGGGCGACGGCGAGGTGCTCTCAATCGGGGCGCAGACCAACGGTACCTACTACCAGTCGTACAACGCATCTTACTCAACCAACTGGTTCGGCGGCAAGCGCCCAATCCAGTTCACCGTAGGCGCTTACTTCTCGAAGCAGACCGACGTTTCGAGCAACTACTACAACTACGGGTACATGAACAACTATTACAACTACCTCTACGGCTACGGAAACAGCTACAACAACTATTACGAAAACTACTACGACCCCGATAAGTACGTCAAGCTGCTTGGCGTGTCGATAGGCTGGGGCAAGCGCCTGCGCTGGCCCGACGACTACTTCCAGCTCAGCGTCGAGCTGGCCTACCAGCGTTATATGCTGAAAAACTGGCAATACTTCATCGTCACCAACGGCGACTGCAACAACCTCAACCTCGGCATAACGCTCTCGCGTATCTCGACCGACAACCAGCTGTTCCCGCGCCGCGGCTCGGAGTTCATGACGTCGCTCACCATCACCCCGCCATGGTCGCTCTGGGACGGCAAGGACTACAAGGGCCTCACCGAGGTTTACGAGGCGGAGGCCGCCAACGGCCAGGCCGGCTCGGAGCGCGCAATCGCGGCGCAGAAGGAGAAGTACACGTGGGTGGAATACTACAAGTGGAAGTTCCGCGCAAGGACGTTCACTGCGCTCACCAGGGGCCAGAAGTGCCTCGTGCTGATGACCCGCGTAGAGTTCGGTATCCTCGGGGCATACAACAAGTACAAGAAGTCGCCGTTCGAGACCTACTACATGGGTGGCGACGGCATGAGCGGATACTCTACGGGCTACGCCGAGGAGACCATCGGCCTGCGCGGATACGAGAACGGAAGCCTCACGCCTTACGGAGCCGAGGGCTACGCCTACGACCGCTTCACGCTCGAGCTGCGCTATCCGTTCCTGCTCGGCAACACCACCATCTACGGCCTCGGCTTCCTCGAGGCTGGTAACGCCTGGAACGACACCAAGAAGTTCAACCCCTTCGACATGAAGCGCTCGGCCGGCATCGGCGTGCGCATCTACCTCCCGATGGTCGGCCTGATGGGTATCGACTGGGCTTACGGCTTCGACAAGGTGTACGGCCAGAAGGGCGGCAGCCAGTTCCACTTCATCCTCGGCCAGGAATTCTAAGAGTTAAGAATAAAGAGTAAAAAAATGCTTATACCGCAGGCCTCCCGGTTTTCCCGGAACTCCCCGGCCTCACATAAGCCATAAAGAACAGAAAGGAGAAACCGACTATGAAAAAAATCATCATGGCAGCCGTGTTCGCGCTCGTAGCCGTCACGGCCGGAGCGCAGAAGTTCGCGCTCATCGACATGGAGTACATCCTGAAGAACATCCCGGCCTACGAGCGTGCCGACGAGCAGCTCAACCAGGTGGCCAAGAAGTGGCAGGCCGAGGTTGACGCCCTTAACACCGAGGCCGCAACGCTGTACAAGAACTACCAGAACGAGGTGGTGTTCCTCTCGCAGGAGCAGAAGCAGACGCGCCAGCAGGAAATCAACGACAAGGAGAAACAGGCGGCTGAGCTGAAGCGCAAGTATTTCGGCCCCGAAGGCGAGCTGTTCAAGAAGCGCACCAGCCTCATGACCCCAATCCAGGAGGAAATATACAACGCCGTCAAGGACATCTGCGACCTGCGCGGCTACTCGCTCGTGCTCGACCGTGCTTCGGACACAGGCATCATTTTCGCATCGCCGAAAATCGACATCAGCAACGAAGTCCTGTCAAAATTAGGCTATTCTAACTAAAAACACCATCTTTCGTCCGTTTATCGACTACGATATATAAGTTTTTGTCTATCTTTGCAAGCAAATAACAAAACAAATAAAAATAACACGAAGTAAAAAAATGAGAAAGTTAATCGCAATGTTACTTTTCTGCGCACCCCTTGCAGCCGTTGCGCAGACTACACCTAAGTTCGGCCATGTTGACGCCATGGCCATCATGCAGAGCCTGCCCGAGTTCATCAAGGCCCGCGGCGAAATCGAGGCCCAGGCCAAGCAGTACGAGAACGACATGAAGGCCATGCAAGACGAAATCCAGCGCAAGAGCGAAGAATACGACAAGAACCAGAGCACCATGGCCCCCACGGCCAAGTCAGAGGCCGAGGCTACGCTCAACAGCCTTTACCAGAAATACCAGCAGGCACTGCAGGACAACCAGCAGGCCCTGCAGAAGGCACAGCAGGAGAAGCTGCAGCCCATACAGGCTAAAATCGTTACGGCGATACAGAACGTAGGCAAGGCCGGCGGCTACGTCTACATCATGGACACGGCCGGCGGCATACCTTACATCAGCAGCACGCTGAGCAAGGACGTCACCGAGGAGGTGAAGGCCGAGATGAACAAGATTAAGTAAACCCTGCCGAGGCATCGGCCGGAATTGGGAATACGGGCAGGCAAGCGGCAAGGGGGCAATGACGCCTTGCGTGCTTGCCTGCCCGGTCGTTTTTGGGCCGTGGCGCCCGTAGTGTCACGTCCTGTCCCTGCGCCCCTGCGTCGGCTCCATGCCTCCGGCCAGTTCACCGTACCCACACCAAGAAACCGTTTTTTTTATTATCTAAATTCCCCGAAGACCATGCGTAAACTCATCTGCATACCATTGTTGATGCTGGCCCCCGTCGCCGTGGCTGCACAAGACATTGCCACGGGCGGCACCAGCCTTCCGGCGGCCACGGTACAGTCGGTGCCGGCGGCGCCGCAACTGCGGTTCGGCTACCTTAGCTACGACGCAGCCCTTAAAGCCATGCCGGCCTACGCTACGGCAAGGCAAAACCTCGCCTCGCTCAAGGCCCAGTATGACGCCGAGACGAAGCGGTCGGAGGAAGAATTCAACGAGAAGTACGAGGAGTTCCTCTCCGTCCAGCAAGAACTCGACGCCCCCATCCTGCGCAAGCGTCAGGCCGAGCTGCAGGAGCTGCTCGACAAGGGCGTCAGCTTCAAGGCCGAGGCCGCACGCCTCCTGGCCCAGGCCGAGGCCGATATGTACGCCCCACTGCGCAGCGAGCTCGACGCCCTGCTGGCCAAGCTCGGCCGCGAGCGCGGCTACGCCTTCATACTCAATGCCGACGGCAATGCCCTGCCCTTCGTCAACATGGCCTACGGCGAGGACATAACGGAGACGGTAATTAATTTGTTCGATAAGTAAAACACCCACCCCAGCCCTCCCGAAGGGAGGGAGCTTAATATGCCTTGCCGATAAAATAACACAACATCACTGCCGCCACCCACTAAAGCTAATCAAGCTCCCTCCCTTCGGGAGGGCGGGGGTGGGTGTCAGGTGGTTGGGTGTCAGGGGTGTTTAGGTGCTTAGGCGTTTATTTTTTCAACCATGACCAACAAATCAACATATCCCGGCCCCATCGGCGTGTTCGACTCCGGCTACGGCGGGCTTACCATCCTGCACCAGGTGCGCAGCCTCCTGCCGCAGTACGACTACCTCTACCTCGGCGACAACGCCCGCGCGCCTTACGGGCCGCGCTCGTTTGACGTCGTCTACCAGTTCACGCGCGAGGCCGTCGTCAAGCTCTTCGCCATGGGCTGCCGCCTCGTCATCCTGGCGTGCAACACGGCGTCGGCCAAGGCCCTGCGCACCATCCAGCAGCACGACCTGCCGCGGCTCGACCCCTCGCGCCGCGTCCTCGGCGTCATAAGGCCCACGGCCGAGTGCATAGGCCGGCTGACGCAGACGCGCCACGTAGGCGTGCTCGCCACGGAGGGCACCATCAAGAGCGAGAGCTACGTTATGGAGATAAACAAGCTCTACCCCGACATCACCGTCACGGGCGTGGCCTGCCCCCTGTGGGTGCCGCTAATCGAGAACAACGAGTACGACACGCCCGGAGCCGACTATTTCGTCAAGAAGCGCCTTGACGCCATCATGCTCAAGGACCCGCTCATCGACGCCATCATCCTCGGCTGCACGCACTATCCGCTGCTGCTTGACAAAATCCTGAAGCACACGCCGCGCGGAGTGCGAATAGTGCCGCAGGGAGAGTACGTGGCCGAGAGCCTGAAGGACTACCTGTCGCGCCATCCCGAAATCGACGCCGCGTGCGCCAAGCACGGCCGCTGCCGCTTTCTCACGACCGAGAACAAGGACAAGTTCAGCGAACAGGCCCGCATCTTCATCCACGAGCCGGTGGAGGCGGAGACGATAGAAATATAACACTGGACACCTAATACCCGAACACCCACCCCCGCCCTCCTAACACCCACCCCCGCCCTCCCGAAGGGAGGGGGGCTTGGTATGCCTTTGCTGGTGTGGCGCGTCATATTAAGTTCATCAGCTTTACTGGCCTTATCAGTCTTATAAGTCCCGTTCAGCCAACCAGCCCATCAGCCTTATAAGTCCCATTCACCCTCCTTTTTATTAGTCCTATAAGTCTTGTTCCCCCGCGTTGTGGCGGCCCGCTGTGCAAGAGGCGGCAAACGGCATCGCAAAAGGTGCCGAAACGCACTGCAAAAAAGCCTGTTTCGCACTGCGGAATATGCCCTGTGGTAAAATTGCCGCAAATAACAAGCAAGCAGACACCCCACCCGCAAAAGCATATTCAGCTCCCTCCCTTCGGGAGGGCGGGGGTGGGTGTCGGGAGGGCGGGGGTGTGTGTCAGGTGTCAGGTAGTATTGGAAGCCTGTATTTATTATTTGTGAATAATCTATGTTTTTCCTTAAAAAGCGCGGCGGTTGCGTTTTTTTTCCGTATGTTTGTAGACAAAACGTTTTTATTAAATTTCATTCACTTAAACAAGGAAAACTAAATTAAGCTATCATGAACGAAGAAAGATTGTATGAACTCATACGCGAGAAGGAACAGGCCGCAACGGTAGCCTTCCCCGCGCTCATGCGCAAGGTGTACGTATGGATGACGCTGGCGCTTGTAATCACGGGCTTCACGGCCTACGGCGTGGCCACCAGCCCCGGCATAATGACTGCGCTATTCAGCGCGCAGTGGAAGATTTGGGCGCTGCTCATCGCCGAAATCGCCCTCGTGTGGTACGTCTCGGCGCGCATCGACCGCCTCTCGCTGCCCACGGCCACGATGCTCTTCGTGCTCTACTCGGTGCTCAACGGCGCCACGCTGTCGGTCATCTTCATGGCCTACACGATGCAGTCAATAGCCTCGGTGTTCTTCATCACGGCCGGCACGTTCGCCGCAATGTCGCTGATAGGCTACTTCACTAAGGCAGACCTCTCGTCGCTGGGGCGCATCCTGATGATGGCCCTCATAGGCCTTATCATCGCCACGCTGGTCAACGTCTTCCTCGTGAAGAGCGGCGGCTTCAGCCTTATCCTGAGTTACGTCGGCGTGCTCATCTTCGTAGGCCTCACGGCTTACGACACGCAGAAAATAAAGCAGATGCTCGTCGCTGCCGACGACGTCAGCGAGGACGCGCAGAAAATAGCCCTCATGGGCTCGCTCTCGCTCTACCTCGACTTCATCAACCTCTTCCTCTACCTCCTGAGGATATTCGGCGGGAATAGGGAGTGAGGCTGTTTTTTAGGAGTTAAGGAGTTAGGAAGTTAAGGAGTTAAGACAATTGCTTTGTTGCTTATATCGAAAATTGCAACAAGGCAATACGTCTTAACTCCTTAACTTCTTAACTCCTTAACTCCCAAAATAAAAACTTAACTCCTTACACAACGGCAAGAAAATTTGCATAAAAATGCAGATTTTCTTGCCGTTGTGAATATTTATTCATATATTTGCATCCGTAACTGCATAAATATTCACAAATGAAATCAAAGAACAGTAGGTTGCAGACGTTGCGTATGCTCATCTCGAGCCAGGAGCTTTGCTGCCAGGACGACGTGCTCAAGGCCCTCGCCAAGGAGGGCTACAACGTCACCCAGGCAACCCTCAGCCGTGACATGAAGCAGCTCAAGGTGGCCAAGGCCACCAGCCTTGGCGGCAAATACTTCTACGTGCTGCCCAACGAGACGATGTACAAGCGTGTGGCCAGCCCGAAGCGCGCCGCCGAGATGCTGCTCACGTCGGGCTTCATGTCAATCAACTTCTCGGGCAACATGGGCGTAATCAAGACCCGCCCGGGCTACGCCAGCAGCCTGGCTTACAACATCGACAACAGCGGGCTGTCGTCAATCATCGGCACCATCGCCGGCGACGACACCATATTCATAGTCGTAAAGGAAGGCGTGATGAACTCCGAGGTGATAGAGGAGCTGAGGAACGTCATACCTGACATTAAATAAGGAAAAGTAAAAAGGTAAAAAAGTAAAAGGGTAAAAGAGGTGTTTCCTGCGGATACATGAGGCAAGGCATTTGTCTTTGACTACTGGAAAGAAATGGAAGCAAGGCATTTGTCTTTAACTCCTTAGCGAGCGCAGTGAGCGTTAACTCCTTTAACTCCTTTAACTCCTGAATGAAAAGACATGGAAGAAATAGAAGTCTTGGTGGCCGACGCCTCGCACGAGAGGTACGTTGACACCATCCTCGAGACAATGGCGGCCGCAGCCAAGGTGCGCGGCACGGGCATAGCCAAGCGTACCCACGAGTACCTGGCCACGAAGATGAAGGAGAACAAGGCCGTAATAGCCCTCGCCGGCGACCGCTTCGCCGGTTTCAGCTACATCGAGACGTGGGGCAACAAGCACTACGTAACCACGTCGGGACTCATCGTGCACCCCGACTTCCGCGGCCTCGGCCTCTCGAAGCGCATCAAGGACATGACCTTCACCCTGGCGCGCACGCGCTGGCCCAAGGCCAAGATTTTCAGCCTCACCAGCGGCGCGGCCGTGATGAGGATGAACACCCAGCTGGGCTACGTGCCCGTGACCTTCGCCGACCTTACCGACGACGAGGCCTTCTGGCGCGGCTGCGACGGCTGCATCAACGTAGACGTGCTCAAGCGCACGGGCCGCAAATACTGCATCTGCACCGGGATGCTCTACGACCCGGCCCTGCACGAGGGCGAGCCTACGCCCATCGAGCTGCCGGGGGAAGTGATGGAAAGGATTGGAAAGTAATTTAGGAGTTAAGGAGTAATGGAGTTAAGGAGTTAAGACAAATGCCTTGTCGCATCAAGCCAGTTTATTTGGCTCATTCGGCTAATTTGTCCTATGCCGCCAAATGGCAAGTCATTCGTCTTAACTCCTTGACTACCTAACTCCTTAACTCCCATAAAAAATAAAAAACAAACGATTATGCCAGACAAGAAGAAAGTGGTCGTGGCCTTCTCGGGAGGGCTCGACACATCCTACACAGTGATGAAACTGTCGCACGACATGGGCTACGAGGTCTATGCCGCCTGCGCCAACACGGGCGGCTTCAGCCCCGAACAGCTGAAGCAGAACGAGGAGAACGCCTACAAGCTGGGCGCCAAGGAGTACGTCACGCTCGACGTCACGCACGAATACTACGAGAAGTCGCTCAAGTACATGATATTCGGCAACGTGCTGCGCAACAACTGTTACCCCATATCCGTGTCGTCGGAGCGCATCTTCCAGGCCATCGCCATAGCCCGCTACGCCAAGCAAATAGGCGCCGACGCCATAGCCCACGGCTCCACCGGCGCGGGCAACGACCAAATCCGCTTCGACATGACGTTCCTCGTCATGGCGCCGGGCGTGGAAATAATCACCCTGACGCGCGACCAGGCGCTCTCGCGCAAGGAGGAGGTTGACTACCTCAACGCCCACGGCTTCAAGGCCGACTTCGCCAAGCTGAAGTACAGCTACAACGTCGGCATCTGGGGCACGAGCATCTGCGGCGGCGAAATACTCGACTCGGCGCAGGGCCTGCCCGAAGAGGCTTACCTAAAGCACGTGACACGCCAGGACGAGAGCGAGCTGCGCATTGAGTTCAGCAAGGGCGAGATTGTGGCAGTGAACGGCGAGAAATACGACGACAAGGTGGCCGCCATACAGAAAATAGAGGAGCTGGGCGCGGCCTACGCCATAGGGCGCGACTGCAACGTGGGCGACACCATCATCGGCATCAAGGGCCGCGTAGGCTTCGAGGCAGCCGCCCCCAAGCTCATCATCGAGGCCCACAGGATGCTCGAGAAGTACACCCTGAGCAAGTGGCAGCAGTACTGGAAGGACCAGGTGGCCAACTGGTACGGTATGTTCCTGCACGAGAGCCAGTATCTTGAGCCCGTGATGCCCGACATCGAGGCCATGCTCACCTCGTCGCAGCGCAACGTCAACGGCACCGCCATCCTCAAACTGCGTCCCTTGGGCTTCGAGTGCGTGGGCGTAGACTCGCCCGACGACCTGCTGAAGTCGAAGCTCGGCGAGTATGGCGAGATGCAGCGCGGATGGACTGCCGACGAGGCCAAGGGCTTCATCAAGGTGCTCTCCACGCCGCTAAGGGTGTATTACGGCATACACAAGGACGAGGAAAGATAACCCTGAAACCCACCCCAAAACCCACCCCCACCCTCCCGAGGGGAGGGGCTGGGTATGCCTTGCAGGATACGTAAGCCGCATCCGAAGTGCCAAGGCATAGCCACGCATAACTTGCTGGTGGACAGGATGTTTGCAATAAGCCGCATTTTGGCTGCCGATATGCGGCTTAATGGCTTGCGAAATGTGGCTTTCCGCACATCAAGATGATGCCTTTCGCCTTGCGGCAACAATGCGCATGGACAGGATTAACCATATACACATCAAACAAACAATAACATGAAAAGGTTTTACCGTTCGTCAACCGACAAAATCATCGGCGGCGTCTGCGGCGGCATTGCCGAGTATTTCAACATCGACCCGCTGCTCGTGCGCCTTGCTTTCGCCCTATTGTTCTTCGGCTACGGCACGGGGCTGCTGGCCTATCTGCTGGTGTGGATACTCGCGCCGAAGGCTTCTTGATTGATAACTTAGTAATAAACAATAAACAAAATACCCACCTGCGGTAATCCTGTTTCCTCCACACGGGATAGTTATTGGTGGGTCTTGACGCTTATGAAAATAGGAATTCTTGGCGGGGCGGGCTACACCGGCGGTGAGCTGCTGCGCCTTTTGCTTAACCATCCGCAGGCTGAAATAGTCTTCGTCAACAGCGAGAGCAACGCAGGCAACCCCGTCACCGACGTGCACGAGGGCCTTTACGGCGACACCGACTTGCGCTTTACCGACGCCATGCCGTTCTCCGAGGTTGACGTCCTGTTCTTCTGCTTCGGCCACGGCAAGAGCCGACAGTTCTTGCAGGAGCACAGCGTGCCCGACGGAGTGCGCATAATCGACCTTGCGCAGGACTTCCGCCTGGCCGCCGAGGGCAACGACTTCGTCTACGGACTGCCCGAAATCAACCGCGTCCGCATAGCCTCGGCCGTCCACGTGGCCAACCCCGGATGCTTCGCCACGTGCATACAGCTCGGCCTCCTGCCAGCCGCAAAGCTCGGCCTGCTGACCAATGACGTCTCCGTAAACGCCATAACGGGCAGCACGGGGGCAGGGCAGAAGCCCGGGGCGACGACCCACTTCTCGTGGCGCGCCGGCAACATGAGCATCTACAAGCCCTTCACCCACCAGCACGTGCCCGAAATACGCCAGAGCTTAGAGCAACTGCAGGGCGCGCCCGTGGCCGAAATAGACTTCATCCCCTACCGAGGCCCGTTCGCCCGGGGCATCTTCGCCACCGAGGTAGTGCGCACCGACGCGCCCGTCGAGGAAGTAATCGAGGCCTACAAGGCGTTCTACCGCGACGAGCCCTTCACCCACTACGTCGATAAACCGCTCGACATGAAGCAAGTGGTCAACACCAACAAGTGCCTCGTACACTGCGAGAAGTACGGCGACAAGCTGCTTATTACCTCCTGCATCGACAACCTCCTGAAGGGTGCCGTGGGCCAGGCCGTCGAGAACATGAACATCATGTTCGGGCTGGAAGAGGGCATGGGGCTTAAATTAAAAGCATCAGCGTTCTAAGAAGAAGCCCCCTCCCGTCATCTTGAAGAAGCCCCACCAAACCTCCCCAAGGGGAGGCTTAGGTTACTTTTGAGGGTCTGTTGGTCAATAGGCGTGTAAGGACATTTCGCTTCTATCTTATATATTAAATCTAAAAACTTATGCAAACTAAGCTCCTCCCCTCACGGGGAGGTCGGGAGGGGCTGCTTTTTTATTCAAAATCATGGAACTATTTGACGTTTATCCGCTCTTCGACGTCAACATCGTCAAGGGCAAGGGCTGCTCCGTCTGGGACGACAAGGGGCAGGAATACTTAGACCTTTACGGCGGCCACGCCGTCATCAGCATAGGCCATTGCCACCCGCACTACGTTGAGATGATGACCGCGCAGCTCGGCAAGCTCGGTTTCTACAGCAACTCGGTGATAAACACGCTGCAACGCCGGCTGGCCGAGCGCCTCGGCAAGGCGTGCGGGTACGGCGACTACCAGCTGTTCCTCATCAACAGCGGGGCCGAGGCCAACGAGAACGCCCTCAAGCTCGCGTCGTTCAAGACGGGGCGAACGCGCGTGCTCTCCGCCTCAAAGGCCTTCCACGGACGCACGTCGCTGGCCGTCGAAGCGACCGACAACCCGAAAATCATCGCGCCCATCAACGCCAACGGCCACGTTACCTACCTGCCCCTGAACGACCTCGCGGCATGGGAGGCGGAGCTTGCCAAGGGCGACGTCTGCGCCTGCATACTTGAGTGCATACAGGGAGTGGGCGGCATACAGCTCGTCACTGAGGACTTCGCCCGCGGCCTCGCGGAGGCTTGCCGGCGGCACGGCGCGGTGCTCATCTGCGACGAAATACAGTGCGGCTACGGCCGTTCGGGCAAGTTCTTCGCCCACCAGTGGCTCGGCATTCGCCCCGACCTAATCACCGTGGCCAAGGGCATCGGCAACGGCTTCCCCATGGGCGCCGTGCTCATCTCGCCCGACTTCAAGCCCGAATACGGCCAGCTGGGCACCACCTTCGGCGGCAACCACCTGGCCTGCACTGCCGCGCTGGCCGTGCTCGACGTCATCGAGGGCGAGGGCTTGGTTGAGAACGCACGCGAGACGGGCGACTACCTCATGACGCGCCTGAAGGAATTGCAGCAGGAGGAGCCGCGCATCACCGACGTGCGCGGTCGCGGACTCATGGTGGGCATCAGCCTCGCAGTGCCCCACAAGGCCCTGCGCAGCCACCTCGTCTACACGGAGCACTGCTTCACGGGCTGCGCCTCCACGAACATCCTGCGCCTGCTGCCGCCCCTGACGTTCACCCGCGAGATGGCCGACGACTTCATCTGCCGCCTCAAGCGCGCCTTCGCCGCGTGCTGAACGCCGGCATGGCAGCCTCGCGCTCAAGGCCCGGCCATAACCCGTTGACGGTCAGGCACTTTGCAAAAGGGCACGTTTCACGCCGTGAAACGTGCCCTTTTGCCGTATGAAATGTGGCAAACGGCGCGACGTTTGCCACATCTCAGCCCCCTTCCCGACCTCCCCAAGGGGAAAAGGCAGCCCCCTCCCGACCTCCCCGAGGGGAGGGGAATGAATGAAAAGGCTAATGTCTTAACTCCTTAACTCCCCTTACTCCTTAACTCCTAAAGACAATAGCCTCGCAGGCGCTTTTGCAAGGCACAAACACGGCTTGCGGGTGAGGCGGCACCGCCCAAAGCGTAAAAACGTTAGTAAAATCAGTAATGTGTGTACATCGTTTTCGGGCATAAATCATTACTTTTGCAGAAAACAAAACGAGGAGGATGAAGACATGGAAAGAATACTGAAAATCGACTCAATCGACGACTACAACCGCCTCTACGGCATAGAGACGCGCAACCCGCTGGTCACCGTGGCCGACATCGACAGGACGAGCCTGCCCATGGCCGACGGCGAGGTGAGCTACAACTACGGCGTCTACGCCCTGTTCCTCAAGCAGACCTATTGCGGCGACATGACCTACGGCCGGATGCCCTACGACTACCAGGAGGGCACGGTGACGAGCTTCGCCCCGGGGCAGGTGGTCCACATGAAGTACAGGCCCAACGTCAAGCCCCGCGTGCTCGGCCTCCTGTTCCATCCCGACCTCGTCCGCGGCACGTCGCTCGGGCAGGAAATCAAGCAATACTCGTTCTTCTCGTACTCGTCGCGCGAGGCCCTTCACCTCTCCGAGCAGGAGAAGGCCATATTCAAGGACTGCCTCGACAAAATCAAAATCGAGATAGAGCGCCCCATCGACGGCCACAGCCGCAAGCTCATCTGCCGCAACATCGAGCTGCTGTTGGACTACTGCATGAGGTTCTACGAGCGCCAGTTCATCACCCGCCACGAGGCCAACACCGACATTCTGGAGAAGTTCGAGCGCGAGCTCGACGCCTACTTCACGGGCGACACGGCCATGCGCAACGGACTGCCGACGGTGAAGTATTTTGCCGAGAGGTGTTTCCTGTCGCCCAACTACTTCGGCGACCTCATCAAGAAGGAGACAGGCCGCACGCCGCAGGACTACATCCAGGGCCGCATAATAGGCCTGGCCAAGGAGCTGCTCCTGGGCACCACGAAGACGGTGAACGAAATCAGCTACCAGCTCGGCTTCCAGTATTCGCAGCACTTCAACCGCTACTTCAAGCGCAGCACGAACATGACGCCTATGGAATACAGGAAGCAGGAAAACCGATAAGACAACAACACCAACCTAACAGGCAACCCAAACAACCCAACGGCAACCTAAAACCCACCCCCAGCCCTCCCAAAGGGAGGGGGCTTGATATGCTTGCGTGGCTGTAGGTAGGCAAGTGTAGGCCGTGCGCATCAGTATTATTATTCCCATTTGTCCCATCAATCCCATGTATATATAAGGTATGGAGAACAACGAGCGTAAGCACAATATATCATTAAGCAACAAGGCAAACCAAGCTCCCTCCCTTGGGGAGGGTGGGGGTGGGTTTATCGGTTCCAAAGCTCCCTCCCCTCGGGAGGGTGGGGGTGGGTGTCAAGAGCATGGCGGTGTCGGGCTTCAGGAGACCGGCACTGCCGGGTGTTGCAACTACGTCTGCGAGTGCAACCGTGCCTTCAACGCCGAGACGCTGCACCCGCTCGTCAGCCTGATAGATATGTCAGCGCCGTGCAGTTGCGGCTGCATCAAGACCGACTGTTACTCCGTCGTGCTGAAGCACCGCGCCGGGGATTGCGTGAAGTACGGCCGGCGCCACTACGACTTTGCCGACGCCACCATGCTGTTCGTCACGCCCCGCAAGGACGTTGACCTGTGCACCAACGACGGCAAGATGCTCATCTTCCACCCAGACCTCGTAAGGTGCACCCCCCTCGGCATGAAGCTCGGCGACTATACGTTCTTCAAGTACCGCCAGGACGAGTCGCTCCACATATCCTGTTGCGAGGAGCGCGTCGTAGAGCGTTGCCTCGGCAGCATCAGCGACGAGCTGGCCTGGGGCGTGGACGAGTACAGCAAGCCCATCATCTGCACGGCCATCGAGCTGCTGCTGGGCTACTGCCGGCGCTTCTACACCCGCCAGTTCATCACCCGCCACGATGCCAACGTCGATGCCATCGCCGCCCTCGACAAGCTCATCGACGGCGCGTTCGCCTCTGGCGAGATTGCCTCGTCGGGGCTGCCCACGGCCAGCCGGCTTGCGCCCCGTCTCGATATGTCGGCCTGTTACCTTGACGATATGCTCAAGAGCGAGACGGGCAGTACCGTGACCGAGTATGTCCGCCTGCGCCGCATCAAGCTGGCCAAGCGTATGCTCATGGCCGGCGACAGGTCGGTAGACGAAATATCTTACCTCCTCGGCTTCAGCAACGTCAAGTGTTTCGCCGTCGTCTTCAAGAAGGTAACGGGCGTTGAACCGTGCGACTACAGGTGACTTTTTTAAATTGAGAATTGAGAGTTGAGAATTGAAAATTATGATTTGTCCGAATTGAGAATGGAGAGTTGAGAATTGAAAATTATGATTTGCTTGCGTGGCGGTGTTCTTTCGGTTGTGACAAACCCACATTTACGTAAACGTCTTGGTGTTACCAACCACGTAAGGTAATCATAATTTTCAATTCTCAACTTTCAATTCTCAATTAGATGTAATCATAATTTTCAATTCTCAACTCTCAATTCTCCATTAGACAACTCTCCATTCTCAATTAAGTTTGTTATTTTTGCAGGAACAAACAAAGATTTTTCCTGCATGAAACGATTGTTTTCCTTACTCTTGCTTGCCCTCGCCATCGGCGTTGGGGCTGCCACCGAGAACTATCCCTACCGTTCAGACTACCTGTGGGTCACCGTGCCCGACCATGCCGACTGGCTCTACCAATCGGGCGAGGAGGCGCACGTGGAGGTGCAGTTGTATAGGTACGGAGTGCCGCAAGACTGCACCGTTACGTATGAAATTGCCGACGACATGATGCCAGCCGACCGTCGCGGTGAGGCTGTCTTGCGTGCCGGCAGGGCCGTAATCAGCATGGGCACGAGGCCGACGCCGGGCTTCCGCGACCTGCGCTTGAGGGCCGTCATCGACGGCAAGACCACCGAGCACCACGTCAAGGTGGGCTTCTCGGTCGAGGACATACGCCCCAGCGTCAAGGAGCCGGCCGGCTTCATGGACTTCTGGAGCAAGAACATTGACGAGATGAGGGCCTTTCCGCTGACCTATACGAAGGAAAGGGCCGACGAGTATTGCACCGACAAGCTCGACTGTTACTTGCTTAAAGTAACGTTAAACAAGCAGCGACAGGCCGTCTACGCATACCTCTTTTACCCCAAGGGCGCGCGGCCGGGCAGCCATCCCGTGGTGCTCTGCCCTCCCGGGGCTGGCATCAAGACCATCAAGGAGCCGCTGCGCCACAAGTATTATGCCGAGAACGGCTGCATACGCATGGAGATGGAAATACACGGCCTCGACCCTCGCTTGCCCAAGGAGACGTTCGACGACATATCGAGGGCTTTCAACGGGAAGGATAACGGATACCTTACCAACGGTCTTGACGACCCCGACCGCTACTACATGAAGCGCGTCTACCTCTCGCTCGTGCGCTGCCTCGACCTGCTGACGGCCCTGCCCGAGTGGGACGGCCGCAACGTCATAGTGCAGGGCGGCAGCCAGGGCGGCGCGCTCGCAATAGTGGCCGCGGCATTGGACAGCCGCGTGACGCAGTGCATAGTCAACCATCCTGCCCTCTCGGACATGGCCGCCTACGCCCACGGACGCACCGGCGGATACCCTCACCTGAACCGCATCGACGGCCTGCTGACCGACCAAACGATGAACACACTGGCGTATTACGACGTGGTGAACTTCGCCCGGCACGTCAAGGCCGACACTTACATGACGTGGGGATACAACGACAACACCTGTCCGCCGACTACTTCATACGCCGTGTGGAACACCCTGACGTGCCCCAAGGAGTCGCTCATCACACCGATAAACGAGCACTGGACGTCTGACGAAACAGAGAAAGGGCAGATGGAGTGGATGATGAGGCACTTAAATCCTACGCCCTAAGCACCTAAACACCCACCCCAACCCTCCCGAAGGGAGGGAGCTTAATATGCTTTGCAAATGAAAATGTCCATTAGAGGATATGCTTTGTAAATGAAAAAAGTCCATTAGAGCATGACCTCTAATGGACTTTTTTATTATTAAATCACCCCTCAACGGTAATCAAGCCCCCTCCCTTCGGGAGGGCTGGGGTGGGTGTTTAATCACAATTTATTGTACTCCTCGTCCGTCACCGGCTCGAGCCATTCGTTCGACGCGCCTTCCTCGGCCACGGTGAACGCCACGTGCTGGAACCAGCTGTCGCGCGTTGCGCCGTGCCAGTGCTTCACGCCCTCGGGTATCTCGACCACGTCGCCCGGGTTGAGCTTGCGTGCCGGCTTTCCCCACTCCTGGTACCAGCCCGTGCCGCCGACGCAGATGAGCACCTGGATGCCCTTGTGGTGGATGTGCCAGTTGTTGCGGCAGCCCGGCTCGAACGTCACGTTGCTCACGGGCACCTTGCCCGTGCCCAGCGGTGCGAGGAAGCTCTCGCCGATGAAATACTTGGCGTAGGCCGTGTTCGATGCGCCCTTGGGGAACATCGGGTCCTTCACCGGTTCGCCCTCGTTGTACTCCTCGCCGTACACCTCGGCTATGGCCTTGGCCGC
The DNA here is from genome assembly GCA_944319815.1 of uncultured Prevotella sp. GTDB lineage: Bacteria > Bacteroidota > Bacteroidia > Bacteroidales > Bacteroidaceae > Prevotella. The sequence continues at coordinate 43,928 of CALUEX010000001.1, forward strand.
GCGCCACGCCTCGCGTTCGCCCACCTTGGCGGCCAGCACGGCGGGTATTGAGTGTATCTCGGCGTCGCTAGGGCCCATGTTGCGCGCCCCGTTGACGTGCGACTTCAGCTGAGCCTCGCATCCCTCAAGTCCCGAGAGTGCGCTCACGGTGACAAGCTCGCGCTGCGAGTGGGTGAGGTTGTCGCGGGCGAAGATGTCGCCGAAGAGGTGAGCCTTCAGGTAATAGTCCGTAGCCGGGGCGAACGTATAGTTGAACGCGCGCCCGGACAGCTTCGTCTGCACCTCCGTGCCCTGCTTCAGGGCGTCGTAACCCTCGGCCATGGGGCTGGCGTCGCGGCCCTCGGCGTCGTTGATGCCCTTGGCCTTGCGCTCCTCCACGACCCCTTGCAGAGCGCCCAAGGCGTTGAGGCTGCGCGGGAAACCCGTGTAGGCGTAGAGCTGTGACAGCGCTTCCTTCACCTGGCTGACGGTCAGCCCGGCGTCGAGGCCCTCGCCTATGGCCTTCTTCAGGCCCTCGATGTCGCCCTTTGCCTCAAGGCACGATATTGCGACGACGGCCTGCTGCTTTTCGTTAAGTACGTTTTCCATATTCTTTTGAGCTTTAATGGGGTTGCACGCGGCGACAGCCACCGCCACGGCAACCAATGTTTTACATATAGCCTTCATGAGTGAAAGTTTTGGTTTACAGTTGCAAAATTAGCCATAAACTGCCGTTACAGCCCTACCAGTTTTACTGATATGTGTATCAAAATTACGTCTTGTGGCCCGGCCCAGTGCCGCCCGATGCAATAACCTGTGTCACAGGGGGTTGCATTAGGCCGCCTTTTGCCCCGCGTTTTGTGCCCTTTTGCATGGCGTTCTGTGGCCTTTCGCCATGCGTTTTGTGGCCTTTTAGCGTTATTCTGTTATTTATGTCGTTGTTTTCGTTAGGATTTTTGTATTTTTGCATGAGTTTAACGATAAGTGATTATATGAAGATATGTGTTATAGGCGCCGGCGCGATGGGCGGCGCGATGGTTGAGGGGTTCGTAAGGTGCGGTGCGTTCAGCGCAGCCGACGTAACGGTTTCGGCACCCCACAGGGTTACGGTTGAGCGGTTCGTGCCGCTTGGTGTCAACGTGTCTACCGACAATGTTGAGGCCGCCCGGGGTGCCGACGTCGTTGTGCTGGCGGTGAAGCCGTGGGTGGTTGATGACGTGCTGGCGGAGCTGAAGCCCGTGTTCGACTATGGGCGGCAGACATTGGTGTCGGTGGCTGCCGGCATTGGCGGCGACAAGCTCAAGGCCATGCTCGACCGTGGCGACGGCGAATTGCCGCAGACGCTCATCGCCATGCCCAACATCGCCGCTGCCGTGGGCTGCTCGATGACGTTCGTCGTGCCGGTGAACGCCGACGGCGGAGCCGTGCGGACGGTTGAGGCCATGTTCGACAAGGTGGGCTCCGTGCTCGTCACCGAGGAGCGCCTGCTGCCGGCCGGCACGGCCCTGGCGTCTTGCGGCATAGCTTACGCCATGCGTTACGTCAGGGCGGCGACTGAGGGCGGCGTTGAACTGGGCTTCAAGGCCGGCACGGCGTGCGACATCGTGCTGCAGACGGTGAAGGGAGCGGTGGCCTTGCTGCAGGAGGGCGGCGGCCACCCTGAGGCCGAGATTGACAAGGTGACGACGCCGGGCGGACTGACCATACGCGGCCTTAACGCCATGGAGCGCGCCGGGTTTACCAATGCCGTGATTGAGGGGCTGAGGAGCTAAAGGTTATTCTTGGGAGTTAAGGAGTTTCGTTTTAGGAGTTAAAGGAGATGTTCTTGGGAGTTAAAGGAGTTAAGGAAGTTATCGCTCCCTGCGGTCGCTAAGGAGTTAAAGACAAATGCCTTTGTGGGTGAAGAGATAAAGTTCATTACTTGAATGAGAAAAACCTGACTGTTCATTTTTCATTATTAATCATTTACTTGACAAGGCATTTGTCTTTAACTCCTTAGCGACCGCAGGGAGCGATAACTTCCTTAACTCCTTTAACTCCCAAGAACAATTCCTTTAACTCCTAAAGCGAAACTCTTTTAACTCCTAAAAAACAATTTTTCCTTGCAAAAAGTTTCGTTTTATAAGATATTATTACTACTTTTGTCGAAAAATATAACTAAAACGGTCAATAAATGGAAGATGCGATAAAGCAGATAGGCGAACGTTTGAAGGGTTTGCGCGAGGTTCTTGACATACCGGCCGAGGAGGTTGCCAACCTTTGCGGAGTTACCCTTGAGGCCTACATGGCCGCCGAGAGCGGCGACGGAGAGCTGTCAATCAGCAGCTTGCAGAAAATATCGAAGAAATACGGCATCGCCTTCGACGTGCTGATGTTCGGCGAGGAGCCGCACATGAGTTCTTATTTCCTCACCCGCAAGGGCCAGGGCCTGAGCGTGGAGCGGCGCAAGGCGTACAAGTACCAGAGCCTGGCCAGCGGCTTCCGCGGGCGCACGGCCGACCCGTTCGTGGTCGTTGTGGAGCCGAAACCCGAAGGCGCGCCCCTTGACAAGAACTCGCACCAGGGGCAGGAGTTCCACGTCGTGATGGAGGGATGCCTCGAGGAGACCATCGGGCACAAGGTGCTCGTGCTCAACCCGGGCGACAGCATCTACTTCAACGCCTCGCTGCCACACTGTATGCGTGCCCTCGGCGGCAAGCCGGCCAAGTTCCTCGCGGTGATTGTTTAGCACAAGGAGCGAAGGAGAAAGGAGCGAGGGAGTAAGTAAAAGGAGTAAAGTAGTAAGTAATAAAGTAGTAAGGAGTAATGGGGTAGGGAGCAAAGCAACAAGGAACAAGGCGATAAAAAGCAGTAAGGGGGCGACAAAATGTATGGCATACCTACTTCCCTCCTTACTCCTTCCCTCCTTATTCCATAAAATGAAAAGACAATGATAGAAAGATTTTTGACGCAGACGAGTTTCACGTCTGTTGAAGATTATAGGGATAACCTGCACTTCAAAATACCGGAGAATTTTAACTTTGCCTACGACGTCATGGACGCCTGGGCAGCCGAGAAGCCAGACAAGCTGGCCTTGCTGTGGACTGACGACGAGGACAACTGCGTGCGCTTCACGTTCAAGGACATCAAGGAGCAGAGCGACCGCGCCGCGTCCTACTTCATGCAGCTGGGCATCGGCCGTGGCGACGTGGTGATGCTCATCCTCAAGCGCAGGTACGAGTTCTGGCTGTCGATGCTCGCCCTGCACAAAATCGGCGCCGTGGCAGTGCCCGCGACGCATATGCTCACGACGCACGACATAGTTTACCGCAACAACATGGCCGACGTGAAGGCCATCATCTGCGTCGGCGACGACTACGTGCAGACGCAGGTCAAGGCGTCGATGCCGCAGAGCCCTACGCTCAAGGTGCTCGTGAGCATAGGGCCGAAGGTCTACGACGGTTTCCACGACTGGCAGAAGGAGTGGAACGCAGCGCCGCCATTCGTCCGCCCGGAGCACGTCAACACTAACGACGACACGATGCTGATGTACTTCACCAGCGGCACCAGCGGCGAGCCGAAGATGGTGGCCCACGACTATCTCTACGCCCTCGGCCACCTCACTACGGGCGTCTTCTGGCACAACCTGCGTGAGGACAGCATCCACCTGACCGTCGCCGACACGGGCTGGGCCAAGGCCGCGTGGGGCAAGTTGTACGGACAGTGGTTTGCGGGGGCCACGGTCTTCGTCTTCGAACACCAGAAGTTCACGGCTGACAAGGTGATGCGCAAAATAGAGCAATACCGCATAACGTCGCTCTGCGCGCCGCCTACGGTCTACCGTTTCATGATACACGAGGACTTCTCGAAGTACGACCTATCCTCGCTGCGCTACTGCTGCACGGCGGGCGAGGCCCTCAACCCGGCGGTCTACGACAAGTTCCTTGAGCTTACGGGCATACGCCTGATGGAGGGTTTCGGCCAGACCGAGACCACCATGACGCTCGGCACTATGCCCTGGATGACGCCCAAGCCCGGCAGTATGGGTATGCCCAACCCGCAGTATGACATTGACCTCGTGCGCCCGGACGGCACCCCATGCGAGGACGGCGAGAAGGGCGAGATAGTAATCCACACCGAGAATGGCAAGCCAATAGGCCTGTTCAAGGGCTACTACCGCGACGAGGAGAAGAACCGCCAGGCATGGCACGACGGCCTTTACCACACGGGCGACGTGGCCTGGCGCGACGAGGACGGCTACTATTGGTTTGAAGGCCGCACCGACGACGTCATCAAGAGCAGCGGCTACCGCATCGGCCCGTTCGAGGTGGAGAGTGCGCTGATGACTCACCCGGCCGTCGTGGAGTGCGCCATAACGGGCGTGCCCGACGACATACGCGGCATGGTGGTCAAGGCTACCGTGGTGCTCGGCAAGGACTGGAAGGACAAGGCGGGCGACGACTTGGTCAAGGAGCTCCAGAACCACGTGAAGCACGAGACCGCGCCATATAAGTATCCGCGTATCATAGAGTTCGTTGACGAACTGCCGAAGACCATCAGCGGAAAGATACGCCGCGTGGAAATACGCAACAAGGACAGCAAGAAGGAGAAGTGAAAAATTAAAAATTAAAAATGAAAAATCCACGTGCGAGGGAGTGAAAAGGTAAGAGTGGAAAGTGAAAAATCCGTATGCCGTGCCGGGAGTCATGCCTGAACGCATTGCGAAAGGGCATCTTTCAGGCTGTAAAAGGCACTGTTTTGCGGGCCGAAAGGGCATCTTTTGCCGTGCAAACGGCAACCCGCTGATTGTCAGCAATATGCAAGCTGCGTCGCAAACGTGCTCCACCCAACAAGGCATTTGTCTTTAACTCCTTTAACTTCCTTAACTCCTTTAACTTCTAAAAAAGAGACATGACCAGAAGAATTGTGGTAAAGGTGGGCAGCAACGTGCTCACCCGCCCCGACGGCAAGCTCGACGTGACGCGCGTGTCGGCCTTGGTTGACGAGCTCGCGTGGCTTCGTGGCCGCGGCTGCGAGGTCATACTCGTGTCGAGCGGAGCCGTGGCCAGCGGTCACGGTGAGCTTGGCGACGACCCCAACCTTGACAGCGTGGAGCAGCGCCAGCTGTATTCAGCCGTGGGGCAGGTGAAGCTCATCAACACATACTACACCCTCTTCCGCGAGTACGGCATAAAGGTGGCCCAGGTGCTGACCGTTAAGGAGAACTTCACGTCGCCCCGCGAGTATGCCAACCTGCGCGGCTGTATGGCCGTGATGTTGGAGAGCGGTGTGCTGCCCGTGGTGAACGAGAACGACACCGTGAGCGTCACCGAGCTGATGTTCACCGACAACGACGAGCTGTCGGGCCTCATGACCAAGATGATGCAGGCCGACACGTTAATCCTGCTGACCAACGTTGACGGCATATACGACGGCGAGCCGGGCGACCCCTCGGCACGCCTGTTGAGGCGCGTCGAGGCCGGCGGCGACGTCAGCGGCTATGTCAGGGAGTGCAAGAGCAGCTTCGGGCGCGGCGGCATGGCCGCAAAGTGCGGCATAGCCATGGGCACGGCTGCGGCCGGCATACGTGTGCTCATAGCCAACGGCCGGCGCGACGGCATATTGAAAGACCTCATGCTGCATCCCGACGACACGCCGCACACCGAGTTTGAACCGGCCGCCGTCACGGGCAAGGCATGACGAACACTACCAAGACAATGCAAAACGAAGATATATTCATCAAGGCGAAAGAGGCCGGCAAGGCCCTTGCGCTCGTCACTGACGAGGCCAAGAACGGCGTGCTCTGCGCCGTGGCCGACGAAATCGGGGCACGCAAGGAAGAGCTGCTTGCCGCCAACGCCGCCGACCTTGGCCGCATGGAGCGCGCCAATCCGCTGTACGACCGCCTCATGCTCACCCCCGACCGCCTCGACGGCATAGCCCGCGACATTCGTCACGTGGCGTCGCTGCCGTCGCCGTTAGGCATCGAGAGCAAGCGGCGCACGCTGCCCAACGGCCTCCGCCTGAGGCGTGTCAGCGTGCCGTTCGGCGTCATCGGCGTAGTCTACGAGGCGCGCCCTAACGTCAGTTTCGACGTTTTCTCGCTCTGTTTCAAGTCGGGCAACGCCTGCATACTTAAGGGCGGGCGCGACGCCGACAGCTCCAACCGCGCCATTGTTGGCCTCATCCACGACGTGCTGCGCCGCTCAGGCGTGTGCCCCGAGACCGTGGTCAGCCTCCTGCCGGCCACCCACGAGGCCACGGCAGAGCTGCTTTCGGCCGTGGGCTACGTTGACCTGTGCATACCGCGGGGCGGCAAGGGCCTGATTGATTTTGTCAGGAACACGGCCAAGGTGCCCGTAATCGAGACCGGCGCGGGCGTGGTGAACACGTATTTCGACGCCGCCGGCGACGTGGCCATGGGCGCACGCATCGTCAACAATGCCAAGACGCGCCGTGTAAGCGTGTGCAACGCCCTTGACTGCCTCATCGTCCACCGCTCGCGCCTGGCCGACCTGCCAGCCCTCTGCGTGCCCTTGGCAGGTAGCAACGTAGTGCTTTACGCCGACGACGCCGCCCGCGCAGCCCTCGGCGGCAGCTATCCCGGCGCGCTGTTGCGCCGCGCCACGGCCGAGAGTTACGGCACGGAGTACATGGACTACGCCATGGCCGTGAAGACCGTGGCGTCGCTCGACGAGGCCATGGCCCACATAGCACGCTACGGTTCGGGCCACAGCGAGTGCATAATAACGCAGGACGAGGCCGCCGCACGCCGCTTCCAGGCCGGCGTTGACGCTGCCTGCGTCTACTGGAACGCCCCGACGAGCTTCACCGACGGCGCACAGTTCGGCCTCGGCGCGGAAATCGGCATCAGCACGCAGAAGCTCGGTCCGCGCGGCCCGATGGGCCTTGAGGAGATGACTACGTACAAGTGGCTCGTCGAAGGAGAAGGGCAGGTGAGGGAATGACACTTTTCTTGGAGTTAAAGAAGTTAAAGGAGTTAAAGAAGTTAAGGACAATAGCTTTTGAGCTTGAAGTAAAAATCAACGGCAAGGCATACGTCTTTAACTCCTTTAACTACATTAACTCCTTTAACTCCAATATAAAAATAAGCAATAAAACCCAATGAGAACATTCATTAACGTAGAAGACCTCGGCGACCTGCGTCAAGCCCTCGCCGAGGCACAAGAGGTAAAGAAAGACCGCTACAAGTACCAGCAGTTGGGCAAGAACAAGACGCTGCTGATGATATTCTTCAACAACAGTCTGCGCACGAGGCTCAGCACGCAGAAGGCGGCGACAAACCTCGGCATGAACGTCATCGTGCTCGACGTCAACGCCGGGGCGTGGAAGCTGGAGACCGAGCGCGGCGTCATCATGGACGGAGACAAGAGCGAGCACCTGCTCGAGGCCATACCGGTGATGGGATGCTACTGCGACATCATCGGCGTGCGCTCGTTTGCCGGGCTGACCGACCGCGAGTATGACTACGCCGAGACCGTGCTCGGGCAGTTTATCAAGTACAGCGGCCGTCCCGTTTTCGCCATGGAGACGGCCACCGTGCATCCCCTGCAGGCCTTTGCCGACCTCATCACCATTGAGGAACACAAGACGAAGGCACGCCCGAAGGTAGTGATGACGTGGGCGCCCCACTGCCGCGCCCTGCCGCAAGCCGTGCCAAACTCGTTCGCGCAGTGGATGATGGCTGCCGACGTTGACTTCGTCATCACCCACCCCGAGGGCTACGAGCTCGACCCGAAGTTCACCGCCGGGGCACGAATAGAGTACGACCAGATGAAGGCACTTGAGGGGGCGGACTTCGTTTACGCGAAAAACTGGAGTTGTCCGGGCGTCACCAACCCTGCCGACTACGGCAAGATATTGTCAAAAGATATGTCGTGGACGGTTGACGCAGCCCACATGGCCGTGACCGACAACGGCAAGTTCATGCACTGCCTGCCCGTGCGCCGCGGGTTAATCGTCACCGACGACGTAATCGAAAGCCCCAATTCATTGGTAATCCCCGAAGCCGCCAACCGCGAAATCTCCGCCGAGGTGGTAATCAAGCGTATGCTCGAGAGCCTCTGATTTAGGCCGGTGTGGCAATACGCCATGCCGTTTAACGGGCCAACAAAATGAAAGTGTCTAATAAATATGCAAGTCTGCCGTCGGCGTTGCTTGTCGGCGTGCAGGTGGCTATTGGCGTCGTGGCCGTCAGGTCGGGGCAAGACGTGGCTCTGCACTGGGACATACGCGGCAATGTTGACGAGACGGGGAGTGCTTGCCATTTATTCCTACTGCCGGGAATAAGCATCATTGTGTTCCTGCTGATGACCTTCTTCGAGGTGCGGCCGCATTACTGTAACTGGCCGTGCAGGTTCAATGACGGGCGTAAGGGATACAGGCTGCTCGGTAGGCTTGTCGGGGTGTTGAAGCTGTGGGTTACGGCGTTCCTCACTTTCGTGGCATACGAGGCCTACCGTGGCGGTAGGTTCAGTTATGCTGTGGCAGTGGTTTTCCTTGCGGTGGCGGTCGTTGCCGTGTGCGTCTTTGCCGTTAGGCTGCGCAGGGCGTGACGCTTGCCGTGCCGGGATAGTAACGAAAAGGGGATGCGGAGCGGCCGTCAAGCCGTATTCCGCATCCCTTTTGTCTTTCAGTGTTATATGTTGCAGGGCGCGGTTTGCGCCTTGCCGCCGTGTCAGGGCTGCTTGCCGATGTAGGCGAGGATGCCGCCGTCAACGTAGAGGATGTGCCCGTTGACGAAGTCGGAAGCGTCGGAGGCGAGGAACACAGCCGGGCCCATCAGGTCTTCGGGCGTGCCCCAGCGCGCTGCCGGGGTCTTCGACACGATGAAGCTGTCGAACGGATGGCGGCTGCCGTCGGCCTGGCGTTCGCGCAGGGGGGCAGTCTGCGGCGTGGCGATGTAGCCCGGGCCGATGCCGTTGCACTGTATGTTGTGCTCTCCGAACTCTGAGCAGATGTTGCGCGTGAGCATCTTCAGTCCGCCCTTTGCAGCGGCGTAGGCCGATACCGTCTCGCGTCCCAGCTCGCTCATCATTGAGCATACGTTGATGATTTTGCCGTGTCCCTTCTTTATCATGCCCGGTATTACGGCCTTCGAGACGATGAACGGCGCGTTGAGGTCGATGTCAACCACCTGGCGGAAGTCCTCGACCGACATTTCGGTCATGGGTATGCGCTTGATGATGCCGGCGTTGTTGACGAGTATGTCGATTGTGCCCAGCTCTTTCTCTATGTCGGCCACCATTGCCTTAACCTCGTCTTCCTTGGTTACGTCGCAGATGTAGCCCTTGGCGTCGATGCCCTTCGCCTTGTAGTCGGCCAGGGCCTGGTCCATGTGATGCTGTGAACGGCAGTTGAATGCGATTTTCGCGCCTGCCTGTGCGTATGCCTCGGCGATGGCGAAGCCTATGCCGTAGGCCGCTCCCGTGACGAGGGCTACCTTGCCCTCAAGGGAGAATTTCTTTGAGAATGTGTCCATTGTTTTGCATTATTTTTGACCCACCCCACCCCTCCCAAAGGGAGGGAGCTTGATATGTTTTGCCAAATAGCAATCAAATCCACGCTTGTATGCCGTACATACCTTAAACAGGCAATACGCCAAGGCATATCAGGCTCCCTCCCTTCGGGAGGGTTGGGGTGGGTTGCTGGTTTTACTTCAAGTCCGTAATCTTCGAGAAGTCCTGGTCGCCGTAGTCGAGGTTTTCGCCTCCCATGCCCCAGATGAAGGTGTAGTTGTGCGTGGCGGCTGCGCTGTGTATGCTCCATTCGGGAGACAGCACGGCCTGGTCGCCCTTCATCCAGATGTGGCGCGTCTCGTCAATCTGTCCCATGAAGTGGCATACGGCCTGCTCCTCGGGCACCTCGAAGTAGAAGTAAGCCTCCATGCGGCGGCTGTGCACGTGGGCCGGCATGGTGTTCCATACGCTGCCGGGGGCCAGCTCCGTCATGCCCATCTGCAGCTGGCAGGTGGGCAATACCTGGCTTACGAGCATCTTGTTGATGTCGCGCTCGTTGCTCATCTCGAGCGAACCCATGTGGGCTACGACGGCGTCGGCCTTGGTCACTTTCTTGCAGGGATACTCCTTGTGGGCGGTGACGCTGTTGAAGTAGAACTTCGCCGGCTGCTTGGGGTCTGCGCTCGAGAAGTACACGTCGCGGTCGCCGCGGCCTATGTAGAGGGCTTCCTTGTAGCCGAGGGTGAACGTCTCGTCGCCCACCTTCACCGTGCCTTCGCCCTGGCCTACGTTGAATATGCCGACCTCGCGGCGCGTAGTGAAGTATTCGGCGCGCAGGGGGTCGATGGCTTCGAGCTTCAGCTCCTCGTTCACGGGCATTGCGCCGCCCACTACCATGCGGTCGTACATAGAGTAAACCATGTTCACCTCGTCTGCCGCAAACACTTTCTCGATGAGGAAGTCGCGGCGGATGCGCTTCGTGTCGTAGCTCTTCGCATCCTCGGGATGCGCTGCGTAACGGATTTCGTAATTTGTCTTCATAATGTATGTCTTGTCTTAAATAGTTTTAGTAAGATGCAAAATCGCTCCCTGCAAAGTTACTAAAAAAAACGCACCCGTTACATATCAGGGTGCGATTATTGTATGAATAATATTTAAAAAACACGTTTCCGACCTGTGTCTTGCCGCCGTTTCACGTTCGCCGGGCCGGCCTTGCCGCCGGGCTTGTGGCGAGCGGCTGCGTAAAAGGTATCCTTTCGTGTGGCGGAAGGGCATCTTTCATCGCGCGGAAGGTGCCATTTTGCATCGCCGAAGGGCATCTTTTGCAAAACAGGAAGCCCCGCATCGCTCGGCGCAATGCGGGGCTTCGTTGCTCAATCATGTTGTCCAAGGCGGATTCGAACCACCACAAACAGAACCAAAACCTGTTGTGCTACCATTACACCATTGGACAATCACGGGTGCAAAGGTAGTGGTTTTTTACGCCACTACCAAAACTTTTGCCGTGTTTTTGATTATTTTACCGTTATGAGGTAGTAGTTTTTCTTGCCGCGCTGCACGAGGAGGTATTTGCCGTCGATGAGGTCGTCGGCCGTCACGGGGCGGTCGAAGGCGGCGAGCTTCTCCTTGTTGAGCGACACTCCGCCGCCCTGCACGAGCTTGCGCATCTCGCCCTTGCTGGGGAATACGGCTGCCGCCTGGGTGAAGACTTCAACGGCGGGCTGGCCCAGTTGCTCCTTGCCGATTTCGAACTGGGGCACGCCCTCGAAGATGTCGAGCAGCGTCTGCTCGTCGAGCTTCAGCAGGCTCTCCTTCGTTGACTTGCCGAAGAGGATGTTTGAGGCCTCGATTGCGGCGTCGAGCGCTTCGCGCGAGTGCACCATGACGGTAACTTCCTCGGCCAGGCGGCGCTGCAGCGTGCGGCGGCCGGGGTCTTGGCTGTGCTCATTGACGAGTGCGTCGATGGTCTCCTTGTCGAGGCTCGTGAATATCTTTATGTAGCGTTCGGCGTCGTCGTCGCTGACGTTCAGCCAGAACTGGTAGAACTTGTAGGGCGACGTGCGCTTGGGGTCGAGCCAGATGTTTCCCGTCTCCGTCTTGCCGAACTTCTTGCCGTCGGCCTTCGTGATGAGGGGGCAGGTCAGGGCGAAGGCCTCGGCCTCGCTTCCAAGCGTGCGTCGGATGAGCTCCGTTCCGGTGGTCATGTTGCCCCACTGGTCGTTGCCTCCCATCTGCAGCTTGCACCCCTTGTGCTGGTAGAGGTAAAGGAAGTCGTAGCCCTGGAGCAGCTGGTAGGTGAACTCGGTGAACGAAAGGCCGTCGCGGGCCTCGCCGTTGAGGCGTTGCTGCACGCTCTCCTTGGCCATCATGTAGTTCACGGTGATGTGCTTGCCCACCTCGCGGGCGAAGTCGAGGAAGGTAAAGTCCTTCATCCAGTCGTAGTTGTTGACCAGCTCGGCGTGGTTGGGCTCGTTGCCGTCGAAGTCGAGGAATTTGGCTACCTGCCTCTTTATGCACTCCTGGTTGTGGCGCAGGGTGTCCTCGTCGAGCAGGTTGCGCTCAAGGCTCTTGCCCGACGGGTCGCCTATCATGCCCGTGGCGCCGCCCACGAGGATGATGGGCTTGTGGCCGCAGCGTTGCAGGTGGCGCAGCATCATCACGCCGCAGAGGTGGCCTATGTGGAGCGAGTCGGCCGTAGGGTCGGTGCCGAGGTAGGCCGTAACTTGCTCCTTCATGAGCAGTTCTTCGGTGCCAGGCATGATTTGGGCCAGCATTCCGCGCCATCTTAGTTCTTCAACAAAGTTCTTGTTCATCGTATGTATTTTCTTTGATTGTTGTCGTTTGGGGGATTTCGGGGAGGTCTGGGAGGATTGGGAGGGATGTGAAGAATGGGGAGTAGGTTAATTCTTGGTTATTGGTTCCTCGGCTCTTAATTCTTCATTCTTAATTCTTGACTTTTAATTTCCGCTTCCCGTTCTACGGGACGGGGTCGTATCCGCTTCCTCCCCAAGGGTTGCAGCGTAGTATGCGCCAAATGGCAAGGGCGAGGCCTTTTACCGGGCCATGCTTCTTGAGGGCCTGTTTGGCGTATTCGGAGCACGTGGGGGTGAACCTGCACGAGGGTGGGGTGAAGGGCGATATGCACTTTTGGTAGAACACGATAGGCAGGCACAGCAGCCAGACTGATGCCTTTGACACGAGCCTTAGGAGACGCTTCATCGGCTCTTGAGCTTTTCGGACAGCCTTTGCATGAGGTTGGCCACCTTTGCGTCAACGTCGCTCGAGGGCCAGAGCTTGTCGTCGAGCCAGATGAAGGCCATCGAGAGGCTTGCCCCGTCGCGTCCCTCCAGTCCGCCGTACACGGTCGCCTTGTTCTTGCGGTAGGCTTCGCGCACCTGCCGTTTCACCCTGTTGCGCTTCACGGCGCGCTTGAAGCACCGCTTGGGCACGCTGACGAGCATCTGTGCCGAAGGCTCGGCCGCGCCTGAGTCGGCCAGCATATAGACGAGCCGTAGCGGAAAAGCTGCCATCGAGCGGCTTCCGCCCTTGTGGAACAGCTTTTCTATCAGTGTCCTGCTGCATAGCCTTTCCTTCTTTTTCAGTGTCGCCATGCCCGTGTGGTGTTGTCGTGTTTTGTTACTTGTTGCTTTTCAGGTAGGCCTCGAGCGCGCTTGTCATCGACGGGTGTTGCACCGTCGGCGCCTCCACTACCACTTTCAGTCCTGCGTCGTGGGCTGCCTTTGCCGTGGCCGGGCCGAACGTGCCTACGGCTACCTTGTCGTTTATCGTGTTGCCGAAGGTCTTGCTGAAGGCGTTGATGCCCGACGGGCTGAAGAATATGCACATATCGTAGTCGAAGGTCTTGACCTCGTCCTCCGTGAAGTCGTTGCTCACCGTGCGGTACATTACGCACTCGGTGTGGTTGAGCTTCTTGGCGTCGAGCAGCTTCTTGACGGAGTCGTCGTGCACGTCGCTCATGGGTATGAGGTATTTCTCCGTCTTGTGCTTCAGCATCGTGGGCAGCAGGTCGTCTATCTTGCCGGTCTTGCCGAAGAACACCTTGCGCTTCCTGTACTGGACGTATTTCTGTATGTAAAGGGCGATTGTCTCCGTGACGCAAAAGTATTTCATGCTCTCGGGGATTTCAAGGCGCATTTCTTTTGCCAGCTTGAAGTAGTTGTCGATGGCGTGCCTTGACGTGAACACTACTGCCGTGTAGTTGAGGATGCTGATTTTTTGTTGGCGAAAATCCTTTGACGATAGCCCTTCAACCTTTATGAACGGACGGAAGACCAATTCTACGTCATACTCTTTTTCCATTTCGAAATATGGAGACTTGTCACTGCTTGGCTTGGGTTGTGACACTAAAATCTTTCTTACCATCAGTCAATATCCTAAAAATTTATTTTCAAATAATCCACTACCTTAACTAAAATACCCCCTAATGAGAGCAATGGTTGCATTTCAAGGGCACAAAAGTACAAAATAATTTGTAAAAAAAAGCTCTTGCTTTTGAAAAACATGACAAAACTCTTGTAGAGCAGCATCATTTTAACTAAAACTATTACAAAAACCACGTAAATGATGGCTTTTTGTATGGAAAGCTCAAAATAAGACTGCAGCAGCACGAGGGGGAACAGCGCGATGCCTTCGGCCGACGTGGCGAAGAGGAACGACTTGAGCCAGCGGGCGCTTTTCTTCTTGCCGAAGAAGACGCTGTTCACTACCCAGTAGAGCAGCGTCTTGGCGGCGAAGTACGCGGCGAAGATGCCGAAGAATATTGCCACGAGCTGGTATTGCGACGCCAGGCTGAACGTGTCGGCCACGCGCTCGAGCGTGTACATGAAGGCTATGATTGAGAGCAGCAGGCACGTCTGCATGACGAAGAACGCCTGGTAGCGTACTTCTGCGGTGGTCTCTGACATCTCGGTGACGTTGTGGCGGGGCTCGCGGAAGAAGTGCTTTACCTGTTTCAGCATGAAGCGGCGCGAGTTGGCGAATGCCGCGAGGGCTATGATGAAGCAGCCCAGCAGCAGGGCTGTTATGGTGTTGTCGCCGCGTATGGTGTACGGCACGGGGTCGCCGGCCACGCCCTGTCGCCCGTCGGCGGCCAGGGCCGTCAGCAGCGAGTCGCTCATGATGTACGTATCGAGCGGCGGCTGGCTCTCCACGGCGCTGCCGTTGCGCGGCGCGTATCCATTGCCGAAGATGTAGACCGTGTCGCTCAGGGTCGTCACCTGCACCGTGCTGTCAGTCGCCGCAGCCCTGCCTGCCGCCGCGGCGACTGGCAGGGCCGCGGTGTCGGGGCGTTCGGCGGCCTGGGGCGCAGCGTCGTGGTGTGCCCCGGCGGTGGCCTCGTGGGCCGTTGAGTCTGTTTGCAGGATTGCCGTTGTCATAGCTCGTTTTATGGGTAGAGTGGGCTGTGCGTAACCCGTTGTGGGCCAGCGGCTTGCGCTTCGCGTTCCGAAATGCCGCCTTTTGGCCTCCCGTTTGCCGTCTTTTGCCGGCTGGTTTGGCGTCTTTTGCCGGCCTGTTGCACGCCCGTCGTATGCTCGTTGCTTGTATGCCGGCCTGTTAAAGGAACGCCCGGCGTATTTCTTCCACCTTGTCGAGCTTCTCCCACGTGAACAGTTCCACGTCGATGGTCTTCTCCTCGTGGTAGCGGCTGGTGAACGTCTTGCTTACCACCTCGTTCTTGCGTCCCATGTGTCCGTAGGCCGCCGTCTCGAGGTACATCGGCTGGCGCAGCTTCAGCTCGCGCTCTATGGCGCTGGGGCGCAGGTCGAACATCTTGCTTATCCTGTCGGCTATCTCGCCGTCGCTCATCTTGACGTGGCTCCGGCCGTAGGTGTTGACGTAGACGCTTACGGGCTCGGCCTTGCCTATGGCGTAGCTCACCTGCACCAGCATCTCGTCGGCCACGCCGGCGGCCACCATGTTCTTGGCTATGTGGCGCGCTGCGTAGGCTGCCGAGCGGTCCACCTTGCTCGAGTCCTTGCCCGAGAAGGCGCCGCCGCCGTGGGCGCCCTTGCCTCCGTAGGTGTCAACTATGATTTTGCGTCCCGTCAGCCCCGTGTCGCCGTTGGGGCCGCCTATGACGAACTTGCCCGTAGGGTTGACCAGGTACTTTATGTCGTCGCCGAACAGTGCGAGCACCTTCTCCGAGTGTATTTGCGCCTTGACGCGCGGCATCAGTATGCCCTTCACGTCGTCCTCGATGCGCTGGCGCATACGCTCGTCGTCGGTGTCGAACTCGTCGTGCTGCGTCGATACCACGATGGTCGTGATGCGCCGGGGCGTGCCGTCGTCGCCGTACTCCACGGTGACCTGGCTTTTCGAGTCGGGCCTCAGGTAGGTCATATCCTTCCCCTCCTTCCTTATGTCGGCGAGGGTCTTCATGATGAGGTGGGCCAGGTCGAGCGTCACGGGCATATAATTCTCCGTCTCGTTGCAGGCGTAGCCGAACATCATGCCCTGGTCGCCGGCTCCCTGGCCGTCGTCGGTGCCGTTGTCAACGCCGCGGTTGATGTCGTCGCTCTGCTCGTGGATGGCGTTGAGTATGCCGCACGAGTCGCCGTCGAACTGGTATTCCGACTTCGTGTATCCTATTTTCTTGATTGTCTTGCGCGCTATCGTCTGCAAGTCGATGTATTCCGAGCTGCGCACTTCGCCCGCGATGACTACCTGGCCAGTGGTTACGAGCGTCTCGACGGCCACGCGGGCGTGGCTGTCGTAGGCGAGGAACTGGTCGAGTATGGCGTCTGAAACTTGGTCGGCAACCTTGTCGGGATGCCCTTCCGATACTGATTCTGAAGAAAACAAATATGACATTTCGCTTTGCTTTGTTATATAACAGGGTGCAAAGGTACGGAATTTAATTAAGAGTTAAGAGTTAAGAATTAAGAAAATATGCTTATGTATGTGTGTTATTAGGAAAATTAAGGAATATGAATGTCAGCAAACAGCACGGCAAAGGCTGATAAGGTATAATCCTGCAAAGCATTTGTCTTTAACTTCTTAGCGAGTGAAACGAGCGTTAACTACTTTAACTCCTTTAACTACTGATGAATGGGAGCGTAGCGGACATTCATCTAAGAAAATATGCGTCTGCTGATGATGGCATCCGCAAACGCATATTTTCTTAATTCTTAACTCTTAATTCTTAATCTATAACGATTTTCTTTGCCGTGCTTGTCGTGCCCTGGTCTATGATGAGCACGTAGATGCCGGGCGCGGCGTTCCGCGTTATGTTCTCGGGTGAGCCCACGCCCTTGGCCACCACCATGCCGCTCGTTGCCGACACGAGGGTCAGCCGTGCCGTGCCGGTAGCCGTTGCAGCCTCTATGCCCGACGGCGTGTGGGCGTTGTAGCGTTCCTTCACCTTGGCGGCGCTCATTGCCCCGGTGTAGATGGTGAACTCGTCGAGCGTGCCGTCGAGATAGTTGTTGAGGCTTACGTTGACGTTGCCCACGGTCAGCGGCTCGTTGTTGTCAGACACGTCGCCGGTCGCGTCGGCGCTTTCGGCTATCAGTTCGCCGTTGGCATATAGCTTCAGGGTCTTCGTGTAGCCGTCTCGCACGCAGACTATGTGCGCCCATTCTCCGTTCATGTACGGCGTGCCGTCGGCCGAGGCCTCGCTCTTCGTGGCGTTGTCGTCGATGGCGAACTTCAGCAGTCCGCCCTTGTATTCAAGGCCTATCCACTTGCCCGTCGCGCCCGTCGCGACATTGGCCGTTATGCTGCCTTTGTGGAAGATGTATGCAGCGTCGTCGGTAGACTTCAGCCACAGCTCCACCGTGAAGTCCTGCGTGCCCAGTTGCAACTGCGGGTAAGCCTCCTGGGTGAAGTACGCCGTAGTGCCGTCAAGCTCGGCGGCGTTGCCGCTGACGCCTTCCACCGTCATGGGCGAGCCTACGGCTTCGGCCTGTCCGCTTACGGTGTTGGGTGTCGTCGCGCCGGTTATTACGTCGAACGGATAGTTGGCCACGGGCGTAAGCACAATCTTGTCGCGCACGGTGATTGTGCCCTCAATCGTTGCCGAGGTCTCGCCTCCGGTGGTCGTCACGGTGTAGTTGTACGTGCCGGTGGCCGTCGGCGTGCCGCTGATGGTCAGCGTTGCCTCGGCGTCGTCAGTTGTCATGGTCACGCCGTCGGGCAGTCCGGTGGCTTCAACGCCCGTTGCGTTCTTCCACGAATAAACTATGTCGCCTATGCTCTCGCCCAATTCTACGGTCTGGTTGAGCTGTCCGCTCACGGCGCGCAGCTGCGCGGCGGTAGAGTATCGGTCGGGCAGGTAGTAGCCCAGGTGCGGCGGCTGGTTGTAGGCCACGTTCTGCCAGGCTATGCCCATGCGGTAGATGTGGTCTTGCATGAGGCACGGCACTTTGTATTGCGTCTCCTCCGTGGTGGTGAACACCAGCAGGTCGGCGCACGTCTGGCCGTCGTACAGTATTACTTCCTCGCGCCAGTCGCCGAGGATGTCGGCCTGCAGGTTGGGCGTCTTCTTCGACGTGTTGCACGAGCTTGCGTTGCTGTATGCCGACAGCTCCCATGTGCGGGCGTTGCTCGACAGCGCGGCGTTGCGCTTCACGATTTCAGTTCCGTCGAGCAGTTCCTCCAGCAGGTCGCCGTCCCAGTAGATGCGGAAGTTGCACGAGGCACGCTTCTCGCCGTTGGCCACGTCGCCCTTGCACGTGTACGTCTTCGTTCCCTTCGAGCCGGAGGTGTAGTCGGCTATGGCCCAGGCCTCCGCCCCGCGCCACGTGTCGCTTATGTCGGCAGCCACGCCGCGGCCTATGTCGTTGCCGCTCTGGGGCTGTCCCCATATTATTTCGCCCGTCTTGGCGTCGCGGAACTCGGCGTCCCACTGGTATGGCGACTTCTTCTCTTCGTGCACCATCCATATTTCCAATCCCTCGCGGTCAGGGTCGAGGTCGCCAAGGTGCAGGGCGTCGCCGTGGCCGGCTCCCGTGCGGTAGAGCACCGTGCCGTCGTGGTCGAGGCACGCTGCGCCGTACACTATTTCGTCGCAGCCGTCGCCGTCAACGTCGCCTACCGACAGGCAGTGTGCCCCCTCGGCGTAAAGGCCTTCGCCGCTCGTCTCCGACTTGTGCAGCCACCGCTGCGTAAGGTTTGTCCCGTCGAAGTCCCACGCTGCCACGTATGCCGCCGTGTAGTACCCGCGGCACATCACGAGGCTCGGCTTCTGGCCGTCAAGGTAGGCCACGCAAGCCAAGTAGCGCTCGGAGCGGTTGCCGTAGGAGTCGCCCCACTGCGAGTTAGAGCGCACGGAGCGTGGCGGGTCGTAGGCCACGGTGGTAATCTCCGCGCCCGTCAGTCCGTTGAACACCGTCAGGTATTCAGGCCCTGACGTAATGATGCCCATGTTCGAGCCGCTTGCCGTGCGGTAGTCGTCGGTCACCTTGTCGTCGCCCATGAGCACGGCCTTGCCCTGCCCGTCGATGGTTCCGGGCGCAGTCTTGCAGGCAAGTTCCGCCCGCCCGTCGCCGTCGAGGTCGTACACCATGAACTGCGTGTAGTGAGCGCCGGCGCGGATGTTGCGCCCGAGGTCGATGCGCCACAGCTTCGTGCCGTCCATCTTGTAGCCGTCAATGTACACGTTGCCCGTGTAAGCCCCGCGCTCCGAGTTGTCGTGCGAGTTCGACGGGTCCCATTTCACTATGATTTCATACTCGCCGTCGCCGTCAACGTCGCCCACCGAGCAGTCGTTGGGGCTGTACGTGTAGCTCACGCCGTCGGGCGTCGTGCCGCCCTCGGGGCGGTCGAGGTGCAGCTTCAGGTAGCCGTCGGCCCACACGGAGGTCTCGGCGGACTCGCCCGTGACCTGCCCTGCGGCGTTGACGACCTTGATTACGTAATTTGACGTGGCCGTGCCCTGCGCGTCAACGTAGTTTGTCGTGTTGCTCACGGGCTCGCCGTTCACTTTCACTCCGTCGCGGTACACGTCGAAGGCCGTGCCCGCAGGGTCTTCCGTCAGGCTGCGCCATGACAGGTAGACGCCGTCGGCGGTCTTCACGGCCACTGCGCCGCGCCCGAGAGTCTCGGCCTGTTGTGCCATGCCCGCCGTCATCGACGCGGCGAACACAAGGCACGATAAAAACAGTTTCCTCATGTTTTCAGGTAAAGTTTAAATATTTATATTTTAGTAGATTGCTTGTTAGCGTACAAATGTAGTCATTTTTGCCGACATACGGAAACATCTCGGCCTACAATCGTGAAAATAAGATGAATGGCCGCAAGGCCCCACTTGATTAATTTGCGGTTAAGCGAGTCTCCTTCCGGGAGTTAAGGGCGAATGCCCCGTTGGCTTGTGCAGGGCAGGCGGCGGCAGGGGCTTATGCAGATATTCTTAGAGATGGTTTGGGCAGCCCGTGCCGCGCTATATCAGGTCGAGCCGCTTGGCCGTCCCGTAAACCGAGCTCCGGTATAAGTCCGAGATAAACGTCTTGGGTTTCACCAGGAACATCCCGTTGCTCTCCGAGCGGTAGCAGTAGTTCTCGCCCTCGTCAGTCCTGCGCGCGGGATATGTCTTGCGCACAATGAGACCGCAATCGATGCAGTTGTAGAAGCGGCGGCCGGCCACGTCGATGTAGAGCCACTCGTTTACGTACACGCCGAGGCGCAGCTCCGCTATTTTCGCATTGCCCGCCTTCTCAACGATGATGCACCAGCGCAGCTTCACCGACTTCGGTATGTGGTAGTAATAGCGGAAGAAGCTGAACGTGTTGAACTTGTAGTATTCCATCATGCCGATATGTCGTTTTCGGGGTTATTTTATTTATGGTATGGGCCGTCGTCATTGTCTATGCCGTTCGGATGGAAAGTGTCGCCGTTGCGTGTGTAGTAGCGGCCGTCCGAGCCCTGGTAGTCGCCCCACGTACCCTTTCTTATCTGCACGGAGTTGCCGTCTACGTCCCTCGCCCAGTACGTGTCAGGCTCTGACCTTTCCACTTCCACCTTGGTCTTGCTTATTCCCTTAAAGACCAACATGAGCTTACCGAACACCAGCAGCACATACAGCATGGGGTAGCACAGGAGCATGAACGCCACCATGCCGCCGCTGCGCCCATACGCATTGCGCTTCAGGCTGATTACATTCGGCAGCGTTGCCAACATGAGCCCGGCGTAGAACACCAATATCCACTCGTTGAAACTTACGTAGCCGCGTATGCACAGGTACCATGACCCAACCGAGAACGCTATGGCCAGCAGGTAGTCCACCCATTTGGGCACATTCGAGCGGGTCATCTTCTCGTCAATAATGTCTGATAAGGTTTCGGCCAATAGGGTGGTGTGCGCTAATGCGCCGAGGCACATCAGCACGATGTTGACAATGGCCGCAAGGGGATGGTTGTCGAAGATGAACCAAAACGCGCCGATGCCTAACGAGTAGGCGTACCATAAGTCCAAGAGCGTGATGGCCACGAGCACCACCTTGCTGACGACGAGCCATGAATGCCCGTCCCATCCGCAGAAATATCTCAACAGCAGGAGCACTGCCGCCACGCCCGCCGCAGCGAGGAAGAACATCGACGCCTTGCGCCCTGCGCGCCAACCGTTGAAGTATCCTTTCGTGGCCGCCTTATATTCTATCCCGGGGAATGTCCGCGTCCACTGCAAGAGCGACGTGCCGCGCTCGCCGTTTTCGGCCAGCAGGGCGGCCAGCCGCTCCTGCGTGCCCACGTGCTTCACCTCTTCGGCGTTAACGTAGGCCGAGCGCCCGGCGGCATACGGCAGCTTGACGTACTTTCCGTCATCGTCGAGCGAACCGCTTACGAGTTCGCCCTTGCTGAAATAGCGGTAGGCCTTGTCGCTGTTCTTGCCCGTCATCGCGCCGGCCCTCTCCGCCGTGACCACCCACAGCCGCTCCGGCTCCGCCGCGAAGTCGCTCTTGCAGAAGTCAACGGCATCGAAGGCCTTTGCCGTAATGTTGTTATATCTCGTCCTGCCCGCTGGCCGCAGCATGAAGCTGCGCCCTCCGCCGTCCTCGCTCCCGCTCATCACGGTGCTGTCGCCGTCTTGCCTTACGCTAAGCGTTACGTCGGCCGGCCGTTCGGGCCTTACGCCCACGCCAAGCCCGCGGACGGCCACAACGTTGTTGCCCTTCAGGCTTATCGTGCTGTCGTGCGGTTCGTAGGTGTAAAACTCATACACGGCATAGAGGTTGTTGTCATGCTGCAGCACGGCCGTGCCGTCCCTGAAGAACGCGAAGCGCTTTTTGTTGTGCCTGTCCTTGTCGGGCGACACCTCGACGCTGAAACTGCCCTCGAACGGCTTGTCGTATTGTTCCCTTGCTTTCTTTTCGCGTCCGCCCTCGGCAACCTCGGCCTTGTCCTTGTCGGCAAAGAGCTCGTACAGGGGTGCAACGATAAAGGGCAATGCAGCCCATACGGCAATGACAATTATTATTATGCGCTTCGTTTTCCTTCTCATTGTCTTTCTTTTTTATCGGTTTGTCGGTTTTTCGTGGTAACTTGTTCGGCGTGTGCCGAGGAATGTTTCCTGCGCCATTCGCGGTAGCCACGTGCCGTCGCGTGAAACGGGCCAAGACTGTTCCCATTTGCAAATATATGTATATTTTCCTGAAATCGTGGCTTTTGCCGTGAGAAAATAAATTGCCGTCAGGCTTTTCCGTTGCAACTGCCTGGCAGCCAGCGCGTTGCGAAAGGCCGCCAATCGCGCTGCAAGATGTGCCCTTTTGAGTTATGAAAGGTGCCCTCCAGCGGTGCGTTTTGCCGCCTTTCGCAAGTCGGTGCCACGGCGTCCGCGCAGCCGTCGGGCACCGGCCTTTGCCCCGTCGGCCGCCTCGCCCACAATCAAGCCTCCCAGCCGTCGTCGTTCTCCCAGCCCTCCCATCTTACCTTATTATATATTAAAAAACTTAAATCGCCTGAAATAAGCCGTCGGAATGTTTCATATATTGGCGGATTTACACTAACTTTGCACCCGATTTGAATAGGACATAAATTCAACTCTTATAAATTTAAGGTAATTATGAAGATTGAGAAAGTTCATGCAAGAGAAATCCTCGACTCAAGAGGCAACCCCACAGTTGAAGTTGAAGTAACCCTCGAAAACGGCGTCATGGGCCGTGCAGCCGTTCCGTCAGGAGCGTCTACCGGCGAGAACGAGGCCCTCGAGCTTCGCGACGGCGACAAGAACCGCTACGGCGGCAAGGGTGTCCTCAAGGCCGTAGATAACGTAAACAACATCATCGCGCCGGCGTTGAAGGGCGACTGCGTCTTCAACCAGCGCGGTATCGACCATAAGATGCTGGCTCTCGACGGCACTCCCACCAAGAGCAAGCTCGGCGCAAACGCCATCCTCGGCGTGTCACTGGCTACGGCACAGGCTGCAGCCAAGGCTCTCGGTATGCCCCTCTACCGCTACATCGGCGGCTGCAACGCTTACACTCTGCCCGTGCCGATGATGAACATCATCAACGGCGGTGCTCACTCTGACGCACCTATCGCCTTCCAGGAGTTCATGATTCGTCCCGTAGGCGCTCCCAACGAGAAGGAAGCTATACGCATGGGCGCAGAGGTGTTCCACGCCCTCGCCAAGCTGTTGAAGAAGCGCGGACTCTCTACCGCAGTAGGCGACGAGGGTGGTTTCGCTCCCGCATTGGACGGCATCGAGGACGCTCTCGACAGCATCTGCCAGGCCATCAAGGACGCAGGTTACGAGCCGGGCAAGGACGTCAAGATAGCAATGGACTGCGCAGCCAGCGAGTTCGCAGTGCAGGAGAACGGCGAGTGGTACTATGACTACCGCCAGCTCAAGGACGGAAAGAAGAAAGACCCCAACGGCAAGAAGCTCACCGCAGAGGAGCAAATCAAGTACCTCGAGGAGCTCATCACCAAGTATCCTATCGACTCAATCGAGGACGGACTCGACGAGAACGACTGGGACAACTGGGTTAAGCTGACCGCTGCCATCGGCGACCGTTGCCAGCTGGTAGGCGACGACCTGTTCGTTACCAACGTGAAGTTCCTCGAGAAGGGCATCAAGATGGGTGCCGGCAACTCTATCCTCATCAAGGTTAACCAGATAGGTTCGCTCACCGAGACCCTCGACGCTATCGAGATGGCTCACCGCCACGGCTACACAACCGTTACTTCTCACCGTTCAGGCGAGACCGAGGACACTACGATTGCCGACATCGCCGTAGCTACCAACTCAGGCCAAATCAAGACCGGTTCAATGAGCCGCACCGACCGTATGGCCAAGTACAACCAGCTCATCCGCATCGAGGAGGAGCTTGGCGAGACCGCACGCTACGGATACGCAAAGCTGAAATAATCTTTCAACATAGCAAAGACAGGGAAAGGTCGTGCCACGCACGGCCTTTCTTTCGTTAATGGAGCTGAACGGTAAAGGTAGACACCCACCCCAGCCCTCCCAAAGGGAGGGAGCTTGATTTGCATTAAACCCAAATCGGTCATTAGAGCTTAGACGGATTATGTACTTGTGGCAGACGGTTTTTCTTCCGTTTTGTCGAAGGCGTAGCGGGCTACGTCGAGACGGAACGGAAGAAAAGACGGCGGCAGAAGGACATAAGACGGCAAGAAGCAATAATATAACTATAGAGATTAAGATATTGCGGTCTAATGACCGATTTGGGTTAAAGGTTGCGCAAAAAGCAAGACTATTGTCTTTAACTTTCTAAGGAGAAGAGCATACGTCTTAACTCCTTAACTTCATAACTCCTTAACTCCGTAAAAATGCTTTCCATAACTCTCTTGACTATTGATGACAGTCATAAAATTGACAAAGCAAATGTCTTTAACTCCTTAGCGACCGTAGGGAGCGATAACTACTTTAACTCCTTTAACTACTAAATAAAGCCATGCCTCCGTATTTCCATCCTTTACAAACCGACCTAAGGAAGCCGGCAAAATTCAACGACCCATTTTGCTACGAGCCTCACCCCTTGTGTCTCTTGGCGGCAAAGGAGGTGCAGGATTATATCGCAGGTGACGCCAAGGTGCGCGCCGACGCCGACCGCGGCAAGATGTTCGGCGTGCTCGTTGTCGGGACGGACGACGGGCGTTTGGGCTACCTCGCGGCGTTTTCCGGGCTCCTTTGCGGCACTAACGACCATGCGTTCTTCGTTCCGCCGGTCTACGACGCTACACGCCCCGACGGCTATTTCAAGGCACACGAGGCCGAAATAACGGCCATTAACAGGCGCATTGACAGCCTTGAGCACTCTGAAGAATACATTGCCGCCAAGCGGGAAATGTGCGTTTTGCAAGGAAAACACAATGAGGTGCTCTCCGATTACAGGAACAAGATGGCCATGGCAAAGCTGCAACGGGAGGCTAAGCGGTGGTGTTACAAGCATCACATTACGGCGAGACATGACGTACTTACGCCGGAAGATGAGGCGGCAATGATACGCGAGAGTCAGTTCATGAACGCCGAATACAAGCGCCTGAAAAGGCGTTGTGCCGACGAAGCTGCCCCCGTTGAGGCCAAGGTTAAGGCTGCGGAGGGCGAAATATCCGCGCTGAAGGCACGGCGCAGGCAGATGTCCGACGCGCTGCAACGCTGGCTTTTTTCGCAATACTCCATGCTCAACGCCCGTGGCGTGAGCCGAAGTCTCGTTGAAATATTCGCCGAGACGCCGCAGCGCGTGCCGCCGTCGGGCACCGGAGACTGCTGCGCGCCCAAGCTGTTGCAGCACGCTTACGCCAATGGCCTGCGCCCCGTCTGCATGGCCGAGTTCTGGTGGGGGCGGTCGCCCGGTGGCGAAGTGCGCCACCACCTGCACTACTATCCCGCCTGTCGGGGCAAGTGCCTGCCCATACTTACGTATATGTTGCAGGGCCTGGAGGTGGCGAAGGGCAGCTACGAGGCCACCGTGACTCAGCCGCTTGAGGTGGTCTACGAGGACGGGTGGCTTGCCGTGGTCAACAAGCCGGCAGGGATGAAGACCGTGCCGGGGCGCGACGGGGGCACGTCGGTGCTCGAGGATATGCGCCAGCGGCATCCCGACAAGCCGCAACTGACGCCCGTCCACCGTCTTGACATGGACACGTCGGGGCTTATAGTCGTGGCTTTCGACGCGGAAACGTACAAGAAACTCCAGGCGCAATTCCTCCGCCGGGAGGTGAGGAAGCGGTACGTCGCCATCCTGGACGGCGTGCCCGACCGTCCCGTCCACGGCGAAATATCCCTCCCCCTGCGCCCCGACCCGCTCGACAGGCCATACCAGAAGGTTGACTTCGAGAACGGCAAGGAGGCCGTCACCGAATACCGTATCCTCGAAACGATGGGAAACGTCACCCGCATAGCCCTCTTTCCTCACACGGGGCGCACCCACCAGCTGCGCCTCCACTGCGCCCACGCCGGCGGACTGGGCACGCCCATCCTCGGCGACCGCCTCTACGGCCACGGCGGAGGCCGCCTCTGTCTGCACGCCGAGGCTATCGAGTTCACGCACCCGGTGACGGGAAAGGGGATGAAATTCGAGCGCAAGGCGGAGTTTTAGGAGAAGACACCCACCCCACTGCCACCTGACACCCACCCCCATTGCCACCTGACACCCACCCCCGCCCTCCCGAAGGGAGGGAGCTTGGTATGCCTGAAGCCCACCCCAGCCCTCCGAAGGGAGGGAGCTTGGTATGCCTTGTTGCTTTAACGGGGTATGCTTACATATTGGTCTTATACCACCAGAGTCCCAGTAAAATCCCCGTTTTCCCAGTCTTCCCAGCCCTCCCGGTTCTCCCATTGTTCCCCGTCATTCTCTCAGATGTGGCATTTTGCCTTGCAAAATGCCACATCTGGGCCTTTAATATGCCACCTTTCGCATCGCGAAAGGTGGCATATTGCCAAGTGGTTGATTGTCAGGTGATTGCGCGTTGTTGGCGTCAGCGTCGTTTGGCGGCGTGCTCCAGTCATGCGTATTTTATCGCAAAGCCCTTTCGCCGTTCCCCTTTTTTGATTAATTTTGCCGTCATGAAAACAATCATTGTTTTGCTTGTGGCTGCCGTGGCCGCGTGTTCCTGCGTGAGGGAGCGGCCGGCGCCAGGGAAGTTTACCGTGGAGACGATGAACAGGATGACGCCCGTGAAGGACCAGGGGCGCGGCTCGCTGTGTTGGGTCTACGCCATGCTGGCTACCGTCGAGGGCGACCGACTGGCCGAGGGTGACTCGGTCAACCTGTCGGCGGCATACGTGGCCCGCAACGTGCTTGCCGCGCGGACGGAACGGTGCTACCTGTCGGGCGGACGGGCTGACATAACCGCCGACGGCGTTGCGCCCGACGCGCTCGACGCCTTGGCCGAATACGGCGCGATGCCTTACGACGCTTACCGCTCCGACTGCAACTACGGCGTGCTCTGCCGCAAGCTGGAGGCGCTGGCGGGGCAGGGCGCGGCCATGCGCGTTGGCATCGACAGGCTGCGCGACAGGCTGGCGTATGTACTCGACACGGCGGTGAACCCCGTGCCCAAGCACGTGTGGCTGTACGGTGCCGAATATACCCAGCGCGAGTTTGCCGAGAGCCTTTGCTCGCCGTCAGATTATGTTGCGATGACCAGTTACACGCACGAGCCGTTCTACGAGGCCGTGCCGCTCGGCATCCCAGCCAACCGCGCTGGCCACAAGTTCATGAACGTGCCCATCGACACGCTCGCCGCCCGTGTGGAGCGCGCGTTGCGTTCAGGACTTAACGTCTGCTGGGAAGGCGACACGAGCAATGCCGGTTTCTCGTTCGATGACGGCGTGGCGCGCCTTGATGACGACGGCGCCACGGTGACGCAGGCCATGCGCCAGCGTGCCTTCGAGACCTTCAGCGTTACCGACGACCACTGCATGGCGCTCGTGGGGCTGGCCCGCGACGCACGCGGCCGCCGTTATTTCGTCTGCAAGAACTCGTGGGGCACGGACAATCCTTACGGCGGACTGATGTTCATGTCGCTCGGGTATTTCAGGCTTAACACCGTGGCGGTGGTGATGAAGGTGGTTGGGAGTTAAAGGAGTTAGGAGATGTTTTTTAGGAGTTAAGGAGTTATGAAGTTAAGGAGTTAAGACAAATGCCTTGTCAAATGAATAATTAATAATGAAAAAATGAATAATCACGTTTGCTCATTCATGTAATGAATTATTCACTTTTCGTTTTTTCATTCTTCACTTAACAAGGCATTTGTCTTAACTCCTTAACTTCATAACTCCTTAACTCCCTCAAAATAAATGAATTATGGAAATGAATTTCAAGGCCGTCATCCTTGACTTTGACGGTACGATAGCCGACACGCGCTCGCTGATTGTGCGCACGATGCAGCAGACGATAGCCGCGCTCGGCCTTCCGGGGCGCACCGACGACGAGTGCGCCGCTATGATTGGGCTGCCGCTGAAGCAGACTTTCACCGAACTAATCCCGATGGACGACGCCACGGGCGACCGCTGCGCCGAGACCTACAGGCGGCTGTTTTTCGAGAACAACGTGCCCGGGGCCGTGCCGATGTTCCCCGGCGTGAAGGACACCATCATTCGGCTGCACGCCTCGGGGCGGCTCGTCACCATAGCCAGCAGCCGCCTCAGGGGGTCGCTGACGGCGTTCGTCGACGAGATGGGGCTTGCGCCCTACATCCCGTACATACTCTCTGTGAGCGACGTCGAGCGCGCCAAGCCCGCGCCTGACATGGTCATCAAGACGTTGGAAGAATACCGCCTGCGCCCTTGCGAGGCCGTCGTGGTGGGCGATACGTCGTTCGACATACGCATGGCCCACGCAGCCGGCGTGAAGGCCGTGGGCGTGACATACGGCAACGGCAGCCGCGAGAGCCTTGCAGAGGCCCGCGCCGACTGGCTGATTGATGGTTTCAGCGAGTTGGAGACTATAGTGTGACCAACGTAAAATGCGGCGGAGCAAACATTGCTCCGCCGCATTTTACGTTGGTGTAGGCAGCCTTTTCACGGGCCGTCATTCACCGAACGCCATTGCCTCTGCCGCCGCTACGATGTCTTCCTTGGTCTTGGGGCCGTCGAAGGCCTTGATGTCCGAGAGGTCAAACTCGTCGGGAGCATCCTTGGCCGCAGCCTTTTCCTGCGCTTTCTTGCTGCTCTCGCCCTTGTCTTCGGCAGTCGCCGCCGCGTCGGGCGCAGCCTGTTCCTGGGCCTGGTGGACTATGAAATCTTCCTTTGAGTCCACGTCTGGCACCGTCTGCACGGGTTCCTCCTCCATCTTGGTGCGTTCGGTCTTGGCCGCGAACACGGCGTCGATGAACTGCGGCTTGCGCCTCAGGCTCTGCAAGGCCGACTTGCTGGCTATCTGTTGGCTCTCCTTCTTGGTGTAGCCTTCACCCTTGCCGCCCTCCAGTCCCTCGATGAGCACCTTGTAGACGAACACCGGGCTGTTGTTGTTTTCGCGCTTTTGGCTTACGAGCTTGAACTCAAGTGCAACCTTGTTCTTCTGGCACCATTCTATGAGCTTGCTCTTGAAGTTGACCTCCTTGTACGCCACCTTGTCGAGGTTGATGACCTGCGACAGTATGCGCCTTTGCATGAAGTGCATACAGGCGGCATATCCGCGGTCGAGGTAGATTGCCCCTACGAGGGCCTCGAAGGCGTTTCCCTCCATATAGCTGTTGTGTGCCGACATGTGTCCGTGCGACACAATGAGGCGGCTTACGCCTATTTCATTGGCCAGGCGGTTAAGGGTGTCGCGCTGTACAATCTTGCTTCGTGTGCTGGTGAGGAAGCCTTCGCGCTTGCCTTCAAAGTGGCGGAACACTATGTCGCCCACGATGGCGTCGAGGATTGCGTCGCCGAGGAACTCGAGCCGCTCGTTGTTGACGAGCCGCCCCTTGGCGTTGCGCTTGTAGGCGCTGCGGTGCAGCAACGCCTGCTTGTAGATGTTGATGTCGTGGGGATAAAATCCGAGTATTGCGTACAGAGACGAATAAAGCTCCTTTTCCTTGCGGAAAGGGAGCTTCATGCGGTCAATAAAGTTGTTAATCTTCATATTTCTTGAATATGACGCAAGCGTTGTGCCCGCCGAAGCCGAACGTGTTGCTCATGGCGGCGCGCACTGTGCGCTTCTGTGCCTTATTGAATGTGAAGTTGAGGTCATAGTCTATTTCCTCGTCCTTGTCGTCCTCGTCGTGGTTGATTGTGGGCGGAACGATGTCGTTCTGCACCGACAGTACGCTCACCATGGCCTCTACTGCACCGGCTGCGCCGAGCAGGTGGCCCGTCATCGACTTCGTAGAGCTGATGTTGAGCTTGTATGCTGCGTCGCCGAACACTTCCTTTATGGCCTTGGCCTCTGATACGTCGCCGACGGGCGTTGACGTTCCGTGGACGTTGATGTAGTCTATGTCTTCCGGTTTCATGCCGGCGTCGTCAAGCGCAGCCTTCATCACGAGCTTCGCCCCGAGTCCTTCGGGGTGTGATGCGGTGATGTGGTATGCGTCGGCGCTTGCGCCTTCACCTACCATCTCGGCGTAAATCTTGGCTCCGCGTGCCTTTGCGTGCTCGAGTTCCTCGAGTATGAGGCATCCTGCGCCTTCGGCCATTACGAAGCCGTCGCGGCTTGCGCTGAACGGGCGTGATGCCCTCTGCGGGTCGTCGTTGCGCGTCGAGAGGGCGTGCATGGCGTTGAACCCGCCTACGCCACAGGCGCAGATGGCAGCCTCGGCGCCGCCGCTGACGATGACGTTAGCCTTGCCAAGGCGGATGAGGTTGAACGCATCGGCCAGCGCGTTGGTCGATGATGCACAGGCTGATGTAGTGGCATAGTTGGGGCCGCGGAACCCGTAGCGGATTGAAATCTGGCCGGCAGCTATGTCGCTAATCATTTTCGGGATGAAGAACGGGTTGAACTTGGGGCCGTTCTCCTTGTTCTGGGCGTAGTAAGACACTTCGTCCTCAAAGGTCTTGATGCCGCCTATGCCCACGCCGAAGATTACTCCGATGCGGTTCTTGTCTTCCGTTTCCAGGTCCATGCCGCAGTCCTTTACGGCCTGTGCTGCGCTTACGAGGGCCAGCTGCGTGTAGCGGTCCATCTTGCGCGCCTCCTTGCGGTCAATCCACTCGTTGACGTTGAGGTCCTTGACCTCGCACGCGAACTGTGTCTTGAACTGGGAACAGTCGAACTGTGTAATGGGGGCTGCGCCGCTGACTCCGGCCAAGAGGTTCTTCCATGTCTCCTCGACATTCAGTCCCACCGGCGTCACTGCGCCCAGTCCCGTTACTACTACTCTCTTTAATTCCATTTAGACGTTATGGGAATTTGTTATTTCGTGTTGTCCTCGATGTACTTGATGGCGTCGCCTACAGTGGCGATTGTCTCAGCCTTGTCGTCGGGTATAGAGATGTTGAAGGCCTTTTCGAATTCCATGATAAGCTCTACTGTGTCGAGCGAATCTGCACCAAGGTCGTTAGTGAAACTTGCTTCGGGTTTTACTTCTGATTCTTCTACACCGAGTTTCTCAACGATGATTTTCTTTACTTCTGATGCAATGTCTGCCATGATTGTAATGTTTTAAAAATGTTTGTAATTATGTTCAAAACTCAAAAATCGCTGCAAAGGAACGAATTTTTATTCAAGTTTGCAAATTTTTTCAACAAAAATGTGTGTATTTTTGCACACAATGTGGCCATGTGTGCAAGAAAAAAGCGTTACGGGGACACTAAATACCCTGCTGCCTGACAGATAACAGCCAACCACCAGCCACCTGGCAGCCAACCACCAGCCACCTGACACTCAACCGCCTGACACCTAATACCCACCCCAACCCTCCCGAAGGGAGGGAGCTTGATTACCTTTATTGGTTGTCGGCAGTAAGGTTAATTGTCGGCAAGCATTTTAAATTCCCTCCCTTCGGGAGGGTTGGGATGGGTATCCGACGCTTAACCGTGCCGCGAAAGATGCCGAATGGCACGACAAAAGGGCACCTTTCGCAAAGCAAAAGGTGCCCTTTTGTGAAATGGTTGATAACCAGAGGGTTATCAATGGGATTTGCTGGGAGAACTGGGAGGGCTGAGAGGTCAGGGAAGCCTGGGACGGCTGCGCCAACAAAGCATTTGACTTAACTCCTTAACTACCTAACTCCTTAACTCCCCAAAAATCTACTTTAACTACTGAAATCAACCTCCTCCCTGCGCAGCGGATAGTTGCCGCGCAGCTCCTCGAACCTTTCGGGTGCGGCCTTCAGGCGCGCGCTGTCGTCGAGCGGGTTGTAGAGCTGCAGCCGCAGTGTGTCGTCGTCGTCGGCAGGGGCAAAGTCGGGCGGCAGCGCAGGCGGCACGATGAGCGGCGGGCGGCGCAGGCCGAAGTGGCGGCAGAGGCCGTCGATGACCATGTTGTCGGCGTTCACCTTGCCGTCGGCGCTGTACCCGGCTATGTGGGGCGTGCCTATCCATGTGCGCTCGAGCAGTCGCAGGCTGATTTGCGGCTCGTTCTCCCACGTGTCGATTACGGCGTCTGACACCTTATTATATATTATTGCATCGAGCAGCGCGCCGTTGTCAACCACGCCTCCGCGGCTCGTGTTTATGACGACGGGCCGCCGCTTGAGGCGGCCGAAGAATGTCGCGTCGGCCAGATGGAACGTAGGGTGGGGGCCGCCGGCGGTCAGCGGCACGTGGAACGTTATGATGTCAGCCTCGCGCTCGATGTCGGCCAGCGTGGCGAAAGGCCCCTCGTCGCCGCGCTCCTGCCTCGGCGGGTCGCACACGAGCACGCGCATCCCGTAGTCCTCGGCCGCGGCCTTCACCTTCGAGCCCACGTGCCCGCAGCCCACTATGCCTACGGTCATGTCGCCGAGGCGTGCCCCGCGGTCGCGCCTGAGCAGCAGGAACACCGACCTTACGTACTGCGCCACCGAGGCGGCGTTGCACCCCGGGCAGCTCATCCAGCTGATGCCCGCCCGCCGCAGGTAGTCGGCGTCGATGTGGTCGAAGCCGATGGTGGCCGTGGCAACGAACCTTACGCGGCTTCCCTTGAGCAGGTGCTCGTCGCAACGGGTGCGCGTGCGCACCACCAAGGCGTCGGCGTCACGCACGTCTTCAGGGCCGATGGCCGCGCCTTTCATGTAAACCGCATCGCAGCCAAGGCTGGCGACGGCCTCGCGGATGTACGGTATTTTGTCGTCAATCACTATTTTCATTGCACTCATGTCTGTCCATTTAACCGCAAAATTACAAAAAAATATCCCGTTATGGTTGCCCGTAACGAATTTAATATGTATCTTTGTAAACTTAATATTCAAATCTTGTTTATCTTGAACGAAAAGGACACCCCATGAAGTTTACCGATAATTGCAACACGATATTCAACCGTGCGATTTACGACTACCACGTGGCCGACAACGTAGACGCGCCGCTTAACAACCCCTACGGCGAGGGCAGCATGGACGCCGTGCTCTACCGCAAGTGCTGGATTGACACAGTGCAATGGCACCTGGAGGACATCATACGCGACCCAGGCATCGACCCCGTGGCCGCGCTGCAGCTGAAGCGCCGCATAGACCGCAGCAACCAGGAGCGCACCGACCTCGTGGAAGACATCGACAGCATCCTGCGCGACAAGTACAAGGGCGTGAACCCCCTGCCCGAGGCTACCATCAACACCGAGAGCCCGGCGTGGGCCATCGACCGGCTGTCGATTCTCGCACTGAAAATCTACCACATGAGGGAGCAGGCCACGCGCCAGGACGCCGGCGAGGAGCACCGCGCCAAGTGCTCCGCCAAGCTGGAAGTATTGCTGGAACAGCAGCAAGACCTCGGCACGGCCATCTGCCAGTTGCTTGACGACATAGCCGCCGGCAGGAAGTACATGAAGGTGTACCGGCAGATGAAAATGTACAACGACCCGGCTACCAACCCCGTACTTTACGCCCGCAAGGACAAATGAAGGTAGACCACATACTCATAATAAGGTTCTCGGCGATGGGCGACGTCGCCATGACCGTGCCCGTGGTTGACTCCTTGGCGCGGCAGTATCCCGACGTGCGCATCACCATGCTGAGCCGCCCCTTTGCCCGCCCGCTGTTCGAGTATATGCCGCCGAACGT
Source organism: uncultured Prevotella sp. (assembly GCA_944319815.1). GTDB lineage: Bacteria > Bacteroidota > Bacteroidia > Bacteroidales > Bacteroidaceae > Prevotella. The sequence goes on from CALUEX010000001.1 coordinate 77,412, forward strand.
GGGGTTCATGGCGGCCGACCTGAAAAATGAATATCACGGAGTGAAGGGCCTGAACGCCCTCTACCGCCGGCTCATGGCCAAGAACTTCACCGCCATAGCCGATTTCCACAGCGTGTTGCGCTCCGACTACCTGCGTATGCGCTTCAACATAGACCGTTACAAGGTAGCCCACATCGACAAGCACCGTGCCGCGCGCCGTGAGCTCGTAAGCCAGGCGGCCAAGCGGCTGGAGCCCCTGCCTACGTCGTTCGAGTGTTACGCTGACGTGCTGGCACGCCTCGGCTATCCCGTGAAGCTCGACTTCAAGTCAATCTTCCCGCCGTGCGGAGGCGACCTTGGCCGTCTCCCGGCCGTGTTCAACACGCCTAAGGCCGACGGCGAGAAATGGCTCGGCATAGCCCCGTTTGCCGCCCATGACGGCAAGGTGTACCCGCTGGAGATGATGGAGAAGGCCGTCAGGCTGATAGCGGGGCGGCATCCGGGTTGCCGCCTGTTCCTTTTCGGTGGCGGCGAGAGGGAGGCTGCGGCGCTTGAAGGCCTCGCCTCGCGTCTTGACCGTTGCGTGAACGCCTCGGCGCAGCTGGGCGGCCTGGGCGAAGAACTTATCCTTATGAGCCACCTTGACGTAATGGTGTCGATGGATAGTGCCAATATGCACCTTGCATCCATTGCCGGCACGCCCGTCGTGAGCGTGTGGGGTGCGACGCATCCGCTGGCCGGCTTCATGGGCTGGGGACAAGACCCGGACAACGCCGTGCAGGCCGACTTGCCCTGCCGGCCGTGCAGCATATACGGCAACAAGCCCTGCCTTAGGGGCGATTACCTATGCATGAAGAACGTCTCGCCCGAACAGATAGCCGAGCGCGTGGAGCTTGTATTGGAGCGTCAGGCGCGTTGCGGCGGCACTGAAGGGTGACGATTATCATCAATTATTAAATTTATTGGATTATGAAAAAGTATGTATGCGAAACTTGCGGTTATGTGTATGACCCGGAAGTGGGAGACCCTGACAATGGGATAGCTCCCGGAACAGCGTTTGAAGACCTGCCCGAGGATTGGGTTTGCCCGCTTTGCGGCGTAGGCAAGGACGACTTCAGCGTTGAGGAATAAGTTGAATTGAATGTGACGACTTGGCTTTAAGAAGGATAAGAAAAAGGCACGCCGTGCCGGAAGGGCGGCGTGCTTATCTTCGATAGGTTTAGTTTTACTCGCGGCTCCGCGTGGCACAGGCCATTGCGGGGCCGTTTCCTTTATGTCGGCTTGGCGTTGCCGCCGTGCGTCATTGCCTTTACGGTCAGGCCCGGTCGTTGCCTTTTACTGTGCCGGTGTACAGTCTTCGGGCTGCGAGGTATGCCGTCTCGGCCATGCGGAAGGGGCATTTGCCGCGCATCATGGCCGCCAGCAGGCGGAACAGAGGGCCGTGGGGACGGTAGGGCAGCAGGCTGTCGGCTTCAGTTTGGCTGAAGCCGTGGGCGCGGACGACGCGCAGCGCGTTGACGAGCCCGAATTGCAGGGGCGTCAGGTAGCGGCCATGCGTGTCGTTGGCGGTGAAGAAGTCGAGCACGATGCGGTTGGCCTTGAGCATCGAGCGGATATGTTTCTCGGATACGGTGTGGGTGTACGACGCGGCGTTCTCGTCGCTGTAGAAGTACACCGGGTCGTCCGTGAACGAGCGGTGGGCGTAGTGCATCAGCCTCGGCATGAGCGAGTAGTCCTCGCAATAGTCGATGCCTGGCGCGAGCCTAACGCCGTCTTGTGTGAACAGCCGGCGGCGGTAGAGCCGCCCCCAGAGCCTGTTTGACACGATGTTCTGGCAGAGCAGCATGGCGAGATAGCGCCCGTCGTCGCGCTCGTGGCACGGCTTGACGACGGCCGACGGGCCGTCGGCCGTGACCTTTTGCCACGCCCCGTCCACTATGTCGGCACCGCTGCGCCCCATCTCGGAGGCGAGCCGGCTGACGGCTTGCCGCGGCAGGTAGTCGTCGCTGTCAACGAACGTCAGGCAGTCGCCCGTGCAGTTGTCGATGAGCGTCTGCCTTACGGCCCCGATGCCCTGGTTCCTGGCGTTGCGGATGATTTTCACCTGCCCCTCGCGCTGCGGATAACGGCCGGCTACGGAGCGCAGTATGTCGATGGAGCGGTCGGGAGTGCAGTCGTCAACGAAGACGTACTCAAGGTCGTCGTAGGTCTGTTCGAACAGCGACTCGGCGCAACGCTCGATGTATCTTTCCACCCCGTAGACGGGCACAAGCACTGAAACTTTCATCTCTTGCAGTAATCTCTGTTTATGAAAGGCATCCTTTTGCAGTGCAATAGATGCCCTTTTGCCTTGTTAAAGGTGCCCTTTCGCACGGCGAAAGGGCACCTCTTGTTTTATACGAGATAGCCCATGAACAGCGTAAGGTTGTACGCCAGCAGCCATCCTACGAGCACCGTGAGCAGCTGCCTGAGCCATGTCTCGGCCCGGCTGCCTTCCGCCGCCTTGACGATGAAGCCCATGGCTATGGGCAGGGCGAACAGCCAGTGGGCGCCCATGATGTACACCTCGTTGATGCCGAAGCCCAGGCCGAGGTGGAGCAGCATATCGAAGGCGAAGCCGCAGAGCACCATCCACAGGAAGCGCGACCGCCGCCCGAACCATATTCCGCCGATGAACAGCACGACGATGACGGCCTCCACCACGTAGTTGACGGCCCATCGGTAGGGCACTATTACCGGGCGGCTGCGCAAGGTGTCCTGCAGCAGGTAGTCCTTGTGCAGCTGTATTGACTCGCCGAAGAGGTTTTCGATGACCGTTGCGCCGCGCGACGTCGTGGCGTCGGTCCACCTCATGAACTCGCCTTCGGCTATCGGCTTGCCCGTGTGCTGGTTCCACGGCTTCTTGTGGTCTCTCTTATACTTGGCCTGGGCGCGCCGCTGCATCTCCGCGTCGAACGCCTTTTTGATTTCGGCGCTGTCTTTCAGCGACGTCGTGTCCCTGAAGGCGTCGTACAGCTTTTGGCGTACCTCGGCGTTCTTCTTCGCCCTAAGCTCGGCGCGGGCCTTCTCCTTGGGCAGCACGAAGGTGCGGTATTCCCAGCGGGCGAAGCCCCAGATGAGCACTGCCGGCAGCAGTACGGCGAACAGGAAGTATTTTGGGCGGAAGAACTTGCGCCCGTTTGTGAACAGCGAATATGTGTAAGTCTTGACGCCGTTGCTAAGTGTCACGCCGGCCGTGGCGAAGAACAGCACGACGGTCTGCCAGACCTTGAACTGCGTGCCGGCCTGCATCTTCATGCCGGAGACGTAGATTGTGAAGACGAGCAGGAACATCGAGACGCAGAAATGGTCGGGCACGACGGCCGTCACCATGACGTAGGCGAACGAGAAGAACATCACCGAGAGCAGCGCCGAGTCGAAGCGGCCCAGCCGGATGACGTCGGTGAAAATGCGCAGCATGAAGATGAAGGCGTAGAAGGCGCACAGCAGCAGGGGCACGGCCACCAGGAACTGCACTATGTTGACGCCCGTGGCGTCCATGACCCACTTGTCAACCTGCGACAGCGGCCACACCATGAAGGCCAGCAGTGGGTGGCGGTAGACGTTGTAGTTGGCTTCCCAGTAGGTTATGATTGAGTAGGTGATGGGGTCGAAGCCCGACACCGTGAAGTTGTTGATAAATATGTTCCAGTGGCCTCGCCCCGTCTGGGTGAACTTTTCGAAGTTGCGGGCTATCATGGCGGCGTGCAGCGCCGTTAACATAGCCAGCATGATGGCTGCCGGCAGCCATTCGTCGCGCCTTACCTTGAACATTCTTAGTAGTTTCTTCATTGTCGTTTTCTTTTTTTGGAGGGATGGGAGAACGGGGAGGACAGGGAAATATGGGAGGCCCGGGGAAGGGCGTCCGCCCAATTTTTTCATTATTAATTGTTAACTTTTAATTCTTCATTATTCATTCTTAATTCTTCATTTCCTGAAAGGCTTGTAGTGGCTCTCGTCGGCGAAGTCGAGCAGCTCCGTGTCGCCGCGGCTGTCGCCGTAGGCCACGAGGCGGTATTCGGAGCGTTCGGGGTAGAGCTGTAACAGGCGGTTCACCTTCTCGCGGCCGTAGCAGTTCTTAGTGGCGAAGCGGCCTGTGAGCACGCCCTCGCGGACGCTTGCCATCGTGCCGACCACGAACACGTCGCCCATCGAGGCGAAGAACGGCTCCACCCAGTTGTTGAGGCTTGCGCTGATGATTACGGCCTTGCCGCCGCCGGCCAGCACGTCGGCCACGCGCTGCATACCCTTGGGGCGCAGCAGGGCGGCCTTCTCCTTGGCGAAGCGGGCGCAGAGGGCGTTGAAGTCGGTCTCGGCCATGCCCTTGAAGCAGTATGCGAACACCCGTTGCTTTGCCTTCCAGTTGGGGTAAAGCCCAATCTTCATCAGCACCAGCAGGGGCGAGAAGCGCAGGAAGCACAACGCGAAGGCCTTTGTGCCCTTGGCGAAGCGTATGAACTCAAGCAGCGTGTCGCGGCGCGTCAGCGTGCCGTCGAAGTCGAAGGCGTGGATTTCGCCTAACGGGTAATTGCGTGTTTCGGTCATTGGTAGTTTCTTTTAGGGGAGCTGGGATGGGCTGGGAGAACTGCGAGTTCTGGGTAGCTTATGAAAGGCGTATGCCCGATTTTTAATTTTTAATTGTTAAATTTTCATTTAAACAATATATATCAGCACTACGAACGTCAGCGCCCATGCCGCCACTACGAGCTGCGTGAACCTGTCGGTGAGCATCATCTTGGTAGGGTCGCCGCTCTTTTTGTCAACCACCGTGATTTGCATATACCTCAACAGGCCGAGCAAGACGAACACGGAGGTGAGGTAGAGCAGGTCGGAATGGAAGCGCGCCGTTACCTCGGGCGACACCGTGTACATGATGTAGCACACCAGGGTGACGGCCGCCGTGACGGTGATGGCCTGGTTGATGAACGTCAGGTTGTAGCGTATGGTGTTCTTGCGGGGCGGCTCGCCCGTCTCGTTCATGCGCACCACGTCGTCCCTGCGCTTGGCGAACGAGAGGAAGAGCGTAAGCAGGAAGGTCATCAGCACGAGCCACTTGCTCAGCACGATGTCCGTGGCGAAGCCTCCGGCGAGCACCCTCAGCACGAAGCCGAAGGCAACTATGCAGACGTCAACGATGGCGTATTGCTTCAGCTTGGCGCAGTAGGCAAGGTTCATCACGTAGTAGAACGCCAGCACGCCGCCCACCTTCATGGCGTGCCCGCCGCCGATGAGGGCCGTGGTGACGGCCGCGAGGGCGAGCATCAGGAGCATCAGCATCCACGCCTTGCCTACGGACAGCGCGCCGGAGGCAATCGGCCGGTGGCACTTCACGGGGTGGCGGCGGTCGGCCTCCACGTCCTTTATGTCGTTGAAGCAGTAGACCGACGACGCCACGAAGCTGTAAGCCAGCAGCGTGAGCAGCGCGGCGCGTATGTCGGCCACGTCGAGCAGGCTGCCGCCGAAGAACATCGGCAGCAGCACGAACACGTTTTTGAGCCACTGTTGGGGGCGGATGAGTCTTATTATGTTGTGCATTTTCGCTGTTTTTGTTGTCGTTTCGGTTGATGGTGGCAAGTTAGTTGCTAAGTCGCTGGCTGTCAACGGGTTGCCCGTTTGTGCCCTTCCGAGCTGCGTTTTGTGGCCTTTTGGGCGGTAATTCGTGGCCTTTTGCATGGCGATTTACGGCCTTTTGCAGGGTTTGTTGAATAGGGCAGATGCGGCGGATGTGGCTAATGGCCTCCGGCTTGGCCACAAAGCATATTCAGCTCCCTCCCTTCGGGAGGGTTGGGGTGGGTATTATTTTCCTCAGCAGCCACGCCAACAGTGCCGACACTACGATTACGATTAGTGCCGTGAGGCAGTAGCCCAGTTTGTAAGGCGTGACGTATTTCATCACGAACTGTATGTGTATGAGGTACATCTCGAGGCTGATTGTGCCGATGAAGGCCAGGGCGCGGCGCACGCCCTGCGGCGTCTTGCGCAGCATCTGGGCGAGCAGCACCACCATAGAGAGCGTCAGCGGTATGTAGACCATGCGCTCTATGAACAGCGGGAAGCGGCCCCGCCACGACTGTTCGAACTCCACGCACATGGCAAGGCTCATCGCGAAGGCCACGATTACGAGCCACAGGGCCTGGCCGTCGAGCGTGCGCCGCTCCTTGACCCACGAGCCGAGGTTGACTCCGATGAGGAAGATTGGTATGCGGCTGAAGAAGATTTCGAGGTGCCCCACGGCTTGGTGTACGGGCGGGTAATACTGCACCATCACGGCCAAGACCATCGCCACGACGGGCATCCAGCGGTAGACGGGATGGCGCTGTATGAGAGCCATGTAGGCAGGGGCGAAGGTGTAGAGCATCATTATAGCCGGGACGAACCAGAACGTCAGGTCGTCAACCCTCCAGAAGCTCCAGCCCACGAGTATGTTCGCTATGAGGTTGGGGATGTCCGGGCTGTATCCGCCGCCCGGGGTGTTGAGGTAGTTGGGTATGTAAAACAGGCACGCGATTACCAGCCAGGCAGGATACACACGCTGGTAGCGGCGCTTGAAAAAGTGCTTCAGCGACGGGTTCTTGGTCCACGAGAACCATAAGCCCATGCCGCTGAGCAGCAGGAAGACGTCAACCCCGACGTTGCCGCAGCGCACGAGGCCGTACATGGGGTTGCTCCTCGGCATCCATACGTGGAAAAGCATGACGAACAGCATCGCCAGCCCCATCAATTCGCCTCGGTAACGGCTGATGTCGGATAGTTCGATTGGCTTTTTCATTGCTTCAATACGGGTTTGGGAATGTGCCTGAAGGCTAACTTAAACAGCCACGCCATGGCGATTGAGGCGGCTATGTAGAGCGCAAGCCCCGTGTAGACGTAGCCGTGGTAAGACAGGCGTATGATGACTTCGCGCGCCAAGGGGTGGACGACGAACAGTGCGGACGATATTGCCCCGAACCAGACGCACGGCGCAAGGGCGCGCTCGGGCAGCAGTTTCACCGTGGCGACGGCGCCCGTAACCACGAACAGCGGCACCCACAGCCACGCCTGGAAGGCAAAGCTGCCGGCGAAGACGGCCACGGCCGACACCGCCGCAATGGCCGCGTAAGCCCCCGTGCCAAGGCTGCGGCCGTGGCGGGCGTAGAGCACTCCGGCGCCGAAAGGCAGCATCCCGCCCACGAAGTTGTAGCGTATGCGGTTGAGAGTCTCGCCTCCCGGGTCGGCCTCCGGCGTGAACACGGCCTGCGCCGCCCAGCATATTACGATGAGCGCGACGGTGAATGCAGACCTTTGCCGGTAAATAAGGAAGCGGTAAACGATGTAAAGCTGGAGCATAAGGCCGAAGAACCAGTACGGCCCGGGCTTGATAATGTGGTCAGGGTCGGGCAGGAGGTTGATGTACATGAGCAGCTGAGCCACCACGTTGCAGGCCGTGTAGCCCCGGTAACCGTGCGGCAGCAGGTAGCTTATGACGGCAAAGCCCACGTAGCCAAGCACCATGAGGCGCAGCAACTTGAGGTAGTGGTAGCCGATGAAGGGCAGCGCGCCGGCCTTCTGCTGCGTCTTCTGTTCGTACTTGCATACAAGGCCGAAGCCGCTGATGAACAGGAACACGGGCACGCCGTAATGCCCGAAGAACGACAGCACGTGCACCAGCAGGTCGTGGTTGAGCGTCATTATGCGGTCGAGCAGCTGCATGGGCTTAGCCAAAGTGAACGTATATTCGTTCTCCTTGACGGCAAAGCCGAGGAAGTGGCAGTAGTTGTGGAGTATTATTCCGAGTATCGCGATGCCTCGCAACGCCTTCGACTCGGCAAGTGAAAGAAGGGGTTTGTCCATTGTTTATATATTTTTGCACCCACCCCCGCCCTCCCTAAGGGAGGGAGTTTAATGTGCGGTGCAGGTGTTTTTACGTATTTCTTTATTATGTCTTGAAGCAATTTTCATGTTGCTTACATACGGTTGGCTAATCAGTTGATTGTCAGCGGCTTGCCCGTTTGCCTCCTTTTGCGGTGCAGGACGTACCCTTTTGCCTCACGTTTTGTGCCCTTTTGCAGCCTAAAACATCTCCTTTGCATTTCCAGTCCCTCCCCGCCGGGGGAGTTGGAGGGGGCTGCCTTATTTCAGTTCATCATAATCCGTGGTATTCTTCAGTATCCTCGGGCGCGCCTCGTTGTATCCCGGGGCCAGCACGTTGAGCTCTTCGCGGTAGTGGGGCGTGCTTATCCCTGCCAAATAAAGCAGCAGGTGGGGCAGCGCGTCGGTCATGTAGCGACGGTCGCGGGCCTTCAGTATGTCGCCGTACAGTGCGGGGTGGTTGACCATGTAGTCGTGCGAGCACCAGAGCCAGAAGGGAATGTCGAACTCCTCGCGCGCCAACCGGGCGGTTATTTCGGTGGAGTGCATCCTTCCGTAGAAGTGCACGCCCTCGCCGTAACACTCCTCGCCGTGGTCGGGAACGTAGACAACGATGGCGTCCTCGTCCTCGAACCGCTTGATTATTTCGTCCACGATGGAGTCGTTGTAGAGTATGGCGTTATCATAGTCGGCCAGTATCCGCAGTTCCTTTTGCTTCAGGTCGGGCCGTTCGTAGTCGTCGGGGTTGAACTTCCGGCGCTTCAGCGGGAAGCGCGTGCGGTAGTCAACGTGCTGCCCCTTGAGGTGGAATATTATGAGGTTGTGCTCCTTGTTCTCCTTCTTCAGGCGGTCGTATTCCTTCAGCATACCGTCGTCGTAGCGGTAGAGCCGCTCGTTGCGCGTGTCGAACATGGCGCGGCTAAGCTCCGGGTTGTTGAGGAAGAAGCCCCCGCTGAAGTCGTAGACGGCCTCTTTTGCTTGCGGCAGGAACTGGTTGGTGAGGAAAGTCACGTGGTAGCCCGCCTTGCGGAACAGTTCGGGAAAGAGCGGATAGTCGCACCATTCGCCCTTGTCGCCGACGGCGTAGAGCGAGAACAGGTACTTGAAGACGAAGCTCGTGAGGTTCCACGGCGCTATGACGTCGGTGAAAGGCACAAGCCTTCCGCGCCTGGCGCGCTCCTCCTGCCGCGGCGTCGTAGGCAGTCCGTAGCCGTATAGGCTTGCGTGGTGGCGGTTGTAGCTCTCACCTATTATCAATACTATGTTCTTGCTGCGGAACGAGCAGCTGTCAACCTGCGCCTTGTCGATGTTCTCGACGAGCTTGACGACCTGCTTTGCCGTCAGCTCGTTGGCGTAAATGCTGAACACGAGGCGGTAGAGCGGGGTGTAAAGCACGGCGCAGTCCTTGCGCGTAAGTTCGTGCTCTACGTCTCCGATGTTGTCGTATGACATGAGGCGGACCATCGCAGCCTTGTTGGCGTAGCACGTTGCGGCGCAGTAGATGAATACTGCAAGCAGGGCAAGCCCCACGAACGGAACGGCGCGCGAGGCCGTCTTGCGGGCCATGTCGGCGTAACCATGAGCCATGTCGGCTATGTAAGCCTTGGTCTTGGCAGCCCTCTGCGCGTTGCCGAACAGGCGCCTGTAGGCCACGGCCCACGCCGCGTGGGCGAGCATCACGAGCAGGACACGCCCCAGGCGGCTGAAGATGATGTTAAAGGACAGGTACGACTCCAGGAACTCCGTGGCCTCGCGGCTGTCGGTTTCGCCTACGAGCAGCAGCATGGTGGGCGTGATTGTGGTGTCGAACTTCACGAAGCAGTACACCTCGACGACGGCCAGCAGGTATGCCACGACATACACCAGCCGCTTGAGCCACACCCCGGCCTTCCTCGGGACGAGGCACAGCAAGAGGCAGAGGATGCTTATGTCGAGGAACAACTCTTGCGGGGCAAGCGAGTAGGCGTGGTATCCGCGCTTTGCCGGCACCACGGCGTAGACGCACACTAACCCCAGCACGTACATGAAGATGACGAACGCGCCGTAGTGTCTCAATGGTTTTGCCACGCAGGCCAGTAGTTGCCTGATAGTGTACAGTAGCTTCATCGGGCTTGTATTTTCGGGCAAAAGTACGGCTTTTTTACATTATTTACAATAAAAAAAGGAAAAAATTAAGGAGTGGAAGAGGAGTGGAGGCCGGTTGGGAAAAGGCTAACGGGAGAACTTGGAGTGCCGGGAGGTTATGGGAAGTGCCGGGAGGAATGGGACGAATGGGGCTGATGGGCAGGGTGGGTGAATAGTACGGATAAGGCTGATGAGGCCAATGGGCGCGGCTGTTGACGGCTTGCTGGCTTGTCTGCTCGTCCCTTGTCTGCTTGTCTGCTCGTCCCTTGTCTGCTTGTATCTCGTCACTTTTTAGCCCGTTTGTTGTAAAGCGTGCGCAGCGAGAGCGCGAGGCTGGCGGCCACGGCCACGCCCCCGGCGCCGATGCGCAGCATGAAGCTGTCGGCACAGGTGGCAAGGTAGGCCACGATGCCGATTGGCACGTGCACGGCGGCACACGCCAACACCTGCCGCGACGGCCTGTATCCGTAGCGGATGCCGGCGTAGACGAGGATTATGGCGAGGTCGAGGACGTTGGATATTACTATGGCGAAGCCCGCGCCCACCAAGCCCCAGTGGCTGAAGCACAGCATGATGGCCACGACGAGCCCCACGGCCGACGCTCCCTCGGTGACGACGTAGGCCCGCGAGTGGCCCTTGGCCAGCGTGATGTAGGTTACGGGTATCATCACGGCCCGCACGTACATGGACATCACGGCCGCCTGGGCCATGCCCACCACGGGCACGAACTTGCCGCTATAGAGCAGCGGCACGAGCAACGGCAGGGCCAGCATCATGGCCGTGAGCATGGGCGAGAGGATGAGCAGCGACACCTCGATTTGCCTGTTGGCCACGAGGGCCACGGCGGCGTTGTCGTGGTTGACGGCCGACAGCCGCGGGAAATAGTCGGTCTCCATGGCCGTGAACACCATGCCCGCGTAAGTCACCGTGAGCATATAGCCCGCGTTGTACAGTCCCACGGTGTCAAGCCCGGCCGTGGCGTTGAGGAACGAGCGCACCACCATCTCGGCCCCGCTGCCGAAGATGCCCGACAGGATGAACGCCACGCCCAGCCTGACCATGCTCGTGCCCGCGCCCAGCGCGCCCCATGCGCCGCCGAGCCGCAGGGGGTAGAACCTGTACGAATAGCGCAGCGTAAGGGCGGCGTTGGCCACGGCGGCGAGCAGCAGCACGAGTATGATGCCGGAGGCGCGGAATTTCCAGTATACGGGCACGGCTATGGCAAGCGTCGCGAACACCATCCATACCTGCGACTGGGCCAGCTCGCGCAGCCGCCTGCCTCCCTTCAGTATGGCCGTCTCGCCGCTGGTGACGGCGGTGAGGGCCACCACGGGGGCGAGGCACATCACCTCGAGGGTGTGGGCGTCGCCGTCGAACACGTATGTGCTGATGGCCGGCGCGGCCGCCACGCACACCGCCACGCCCAGCAGGGCGGCCACCAAGCTCCAGGCGCGCACGGTCTTGACGTACTCGCCTATGCGCCGCTCGTTGCCGCTGTCGAATATTTCGGAGATGTGCCTTATCGCGCTGAACGATATGCCGAAGCTCGTGGCCTGCGACACGAAGCTGACTATGGTGTTGAAGAGCGACGCCAGGCCCATGCCGGCAGGGCCGAGGAGCAGGGCGACGGCCTTTGTGCGCACAAGGCCTACGAGGATGTTAAGCACTTGCACGCCGCCGAAGATGCCCGTGTATTTAAGCACGTGGCCGTAGCTGTTGTCGGCTTTGTTGTCGTTTTTCACTAATATTAATAACGGTAGTTCGCGCAAAATATTATACCCAAATCGGTCATTAGACCGCAATACGCCAAGGCTCTAAGGTTATACGCTGCCGCACGTCCGTAGTAACCGCCTGGCGTCCAGTGCGTTGCGAAAGGCCGCCTTTCGTGCCGCGAAAGGTGCCCTATTGCACCGCCGTTCATGCCCTTTCGCGACGCAAGAGGTGGCGGATTGCATTTTCGTACAAATCCTGTGGTTTTGCCTTTGTTCTCCGTTCGTCCACGCACGGTTAGCCCCATGCATACACGTGGTGGCGACAACGGCGGGGGACTAACGCCGTTTTATCGGTTTTTCGCCTTGAAAAGTTTTTTTAGTCGGGGAATAATGCGTATCTTTGTAATTGTAGAAGATAAGCCGCACCCTGCAATGCCCAAGTAAAAACTGGCGTTGCGCTCGCGGCAAGCGATGTATCTGGGAATATTAACCGAAAAAATGAATACCATGAAGCTACGTAATGTCTTGTTGATTGTCATGGCGTCGGCGGTGCAGCTTGCAGCCTTCGCCGCCGAAGGGCTTGGCGACCTGCGCCAAAAGGCCGACGCGCTGCACGCCGAGGGAAAGAACGACTCGGCCCTCGTGGTGGCTGCCGAGGCCCTGCGCTTGGCGCAAGGCGAGGCCGACACGACGGCCATAGTGGGCATAAACTCGTCGATGGGCGTCTACCTGCGCACGCAGGGCAAGCTCGACGAGGCCCTCAAGCGGTATGGCGAGGCCATGAGGCTGTGCACCACGGAGGCCTTCAAGCGCAACGCCGACGAGGAGGCACGGCAGGAGGCCGCCGTGCTCTATCTTAACCTCGCCACGCTGCACGTGGATATGCAGCACAAGAAGGAGGCCGCGTATTATGCCCGGCTGTCGGCCGACTGGGGCGCGAAGTGCGCCGACAAGGGGCTGAAGGCGCAACTGTTCGCCCAGGACGGGCTGATATTCATGATGTGCGGCGACAACGCCGGGGCAGGGCGGATGCTTTCAGAGGCCTACGGCTTGGCCATGGACTTGGGGCAGGCCCAGGCCGCGCTTAGCTCGGCGGCGTACATGGTGGCCGTGGCCGACCGCACGGGCGACCGTGAGGCCGAGGCCATGTGGCGCGCCAGGTGCGGGCAGCTCGAGGGCAAGGTGAAGGACACGATGTCGCTCGTGGCCTATTACCAAATTCTGTGCAGCGTGGAGATGAACCACGGCCGTTGGCAAGCCTCGCTCGCGCTGTTCGACAAAATCTTGTCGCTTGACGGCGTTGAGGGTATGCCCTTCGTGGTCTACGACTGCTATAACAATATGCACGAGGCATGGGCGCACCTCGGCGAGTGGCGCAAGGCATACGACTGCCTGGGCAAGGCCGTGGAGCTGAAGGACAGCCTGTTCGAGAAAGACAAGGCCGAGAGCCTGCGCGACTTGACCGTGAAGTACCAAGTCAAGGAGAAGGAGCTGGCCCTTGCCCGCAGCGAGGCGAAGCTCCTGCGCACGCGTATGTACATGGCCGTGGCCGCCCTCGTGGTGCTCGTCTGCGCCGTGCTCGTGTCGCTCTACGTCTATTCGCAGCGGCGCAAGGCAAGGGAGCGCGAGGCCGAGTTCGCCAGGTTGAAGGCCGACACCGACCGCCGCCTGACCCAACGCTACATCGATGGACTGGAGGCCGAGCGCGAACGGCTGGCCAAGGAGCTGCACGACGGCGTATGCAACGACCTTTACACCGTGGAGCTGTTGATGGAGAGGCCCGTGACCGGCGTTGAGGACGGTGAAGACGGGATGCCTTCGGCCAAGGACTTGGTAAGCTCGTGCCGCGAGCAAGTGCGCCGTGTGTCGCACGAGCTGATGCCGCCCGAGTTCAGCTATGCCGACGTAGGCATGGTGCTTGCCGACTATGTGGAGCGCGTGGGCGGAGCCTCGGGGTGCAGCGTGTCGTTCGCCTCGGTGCCCGGCGATGCCGACTGGACCGGCGTGCCCGACGGCGTGGCCCTCGAGATGTACCGCATAACGCAGGAAGCCGTGGCCAACGCCGTGAAGCATTCAGGCGCAAGCCACGTTGACGTGACGCTAAGTCGCGACGGCGACGCCATAACCCTGACCATAACCGACGACGGCGAGCCGGGCAAGTCGCGCGGCGGAGGAATAGGGCGGCGCACGATGCGCCAGCGTGCCGAAGCCGTAGGCGGCAGTCTGGCGGTGGAACGCAAGGACGGGAAGACCGTTGTACAATTCATAATTCATAATTCATAATTCACAATTCATAATTCATAATTCATAATTGGGTTGCTTGCGTATTATATAAAAATAAGCTGAAAAGTATGCCACCCACCCAATTATGAATTATGAATTGTGCATTATGAATTAATAAAAACCACGGATTTCCGTTATTGCTATTATGAACGTATGGTTTAATTTTGCCCCGATGAACGAGGCACAGAAATACATATTGCAAGACCTGTCGCTTGCAGTAGTTGACGACCATGCGTTGATACTTGAGGGTTTCAAGAGCCTGATGCAGGGCTGCGGGGTCAGTAACGTAGAGACATTCATCCGCTCGGCCGACCTTATAAACATCCTGCCGTGCAGGCGTTTCGACGTTTACATCATCGACATCGGTATGCCCGACATCGACGGCTTCGAGCTTATCGACGCAATACGCTCGACGCACGCCGGCGCGCGCATCATCGTCAACACCATACACGAGGAAATATGGCTGCTGAGGAGGATGCTCGACAAGGGCGTGAACGCCATAATATTCAAGTCAACCGACTTCATGCAGATGGTTGACGCCATAACGGCCGTAGTCAACGGCGAGCAGTATTTCTGTCCGGGCCTCAAGAAGAAACTCGCAAACTGCAAGTTGCACATAGAGCACCCGTCAGGGCGCGAAATAGAAATACTCAAGGCCTTGGCCGGCGGGCATACGTCGAAAGAGATTGCCGCGATGCTGTTCATATCGGAGAATACTGTGGAGACACACCGCAAAAGACTGTTCACGAAGCTCGGCGCACGTAACATGGCCGAACTGATGGTCAAGGCCGTGGCGCGAGGATACATCAACGCCTCTGAAATTATCGGCGACAAGTGACTTGTCGTAATATGAGCGTGGGTCAGGCGTAAGAAGCCCGCCTAAGCCCTAATGACTGGTTGGTTTTAATCGATGGGCATGGGACGCTCGGCCAGAGCGTCCCATGCCCGTGGATGGCAACAAGGCTGAGGGCGATGCCGCGCTTTATCGGCTTTTACGTGACGAAACCTTGGATTTCCTCTATCTTGCCTTATCAAATTCACATTATTTATATTATAGGCCTGGCAGGGTGAACGTGCCAAGCCGTGAAAGCCTGCTGAAGCCCGTGAACGGCAGGTGTGGCTAATATTAAAAATATGTGAAATATTGTAGTATTAGAAAAGTTTAGCTTAAATTTGCACGGTCAACATCTTATTTTGGGAAGATGAGCATTACAAGCATAGCAAGAAATTTCTTCGTCCCGAGGCAGAGAGAGCTTGAGCGTTATGCCACCGACGGCGGCGCCATACAGGCCGAAGTGCTGAAATACCTCTTGGCGAATGCAAAAGATACAGAATACGGACGGCGCCACATTTTCGGCAACATATCGTCATACGACGGCTTCACTGCCAATGTGCCGCTCAACACATACGAGGACCTGAAAGACTACATCGACCGTATGCGGCACGGGGAGGCCGACGTGCTGTGGCCTGGAACCGTGAAATGGTATGCCAAGTCGTCAGGGACTACCAACGACAAGAGCAAGTTCATACCCATCAGCCGTGAAGGCTTGAGGCACATCCACTACCAGGGAGGCAAGGACGCCGTGGCCATATACCTCGGCAACAACCCCGAGAGCCGGCTGTTCGACGGCAAGAGCCTTATCCTCGGAGGAAGCCACTCGCCAAACTATAACGTGCACGACAGTCTTGTGGGCGACCTTAGCGCAATCCTGATAGAGAACATCAACCCCCTGGTCAACCTCGTGCGCGTGCCGAAGAAGCAGACGGCCCTGCTGAGCGACTTTGAGGTGAAACGCGACCGCATAGCGCGGGAGACCATGACGAAGAACGTCACCAACCTGAGCGGCGTGCCCTCGTGGATGCTCTCGGTGCTGACCCGCGTCATGGAGCTTACGGGCAAGGCCCACCTTGAGGAGGTGTGGCCCAATCTTGAGGTGTTCTTCCACGGCGGCGTGGCCTTCACGCCTTACCGTGAGCAATACCGGCAGCTCATCACCTCGCCGAGGATGCACTACATGGAAACTTACAACGCCAGCGAGGGCTTCTTCGGCTTGCAGAGCAATCCTGCCGACCCGTCGATGCTGCTCATGCTTGACTACGGCGTTTACTACGAGTTCATACCGATGGACGAGTTCGGCAAGGAGCATCCCACGGTGCTCCCGCTCGAGGGCGTAAGTACCGGCGTCAACTATGCCATGGTGATTTCAACGTCGTGCGGACTGTGGCGTTACGTCATAGGCGACACGGTGAGGTTTACTTCCGTCAACCCTTACAAGTTCGTCATCACGGGGCGCACAAAGAGCTTCATCAACGCTTTCGGCGAGGAACTCATCGTTGACAACGCCGAGCAAGGCCTTGCCGAGGCTTGCCGTAAGACGGGGGCGGAGGTGAGCGAGTACACGGCGGCGCCCGTGTTCATGGACGGCGACGCCAAGTGCCGCCACCAGTGGCTCATAGAGTTTGCCAAGGAGCCTGACGACTTGGGCGCCTTTGCCTCCTTGCTCGACAAGAAATTGCAGGAAATCAACAGTGACTACGAGGCCAAGCGCTACAAGGACATCACACTGCAGCACCTCGAAATAGTGAAAGCGCGCCAGGGCCTGTTCAACGACTGGCTGAAGTCGAAAGGCAAGCTGGGCGGACAGCACAAGGTGCCTCGACTGAACAACAACCGCGACATAATGGAGCAGCTGCTGAGGCTGAACACCGATAACAATGATAATTGACAGTATCAAGACACTGTATAAGGCCTATTTGCCCCATAGGCCCTATAGGGCCGATAGGCCTGGTAAGTCCAATAGGCCCAACAACAATATGCTGTGGCTGCTCGCCGTGGCTTGCTTGGCCGTGGTGTCGTGCGCCAAGATGGGGCAGCCGGACGGCGGATGGTACGACGAGACGCCGCCGCGCATCGTCCGCACGACGCCGCAAGACAAGGGCGTGAACGTCTCAAACCGCAAAATCAGCATATACTTTGACGAATACATACAGGTGGACAACCCGACGGAGAAGGTCGTAATATCGCCGCCGCAAATCGAGCAGGCCGAAATCAAGGCCGCCGGCAAGAAAATAGAGGTGGAGCTGAAAGACTCGTTGAAGCCCAACACCACGTACACGGTTGACTTCTCCGACGCAATCAGCGACAACAACGAGGGCAACCCGCTGGGCAACTATACCTACTCATTCTCGACGGGAGACCACATCGACACGCTCGAAGTGTCCGGTTATGTGCTCAATGCGCAGGACCTCGAGCCCATCAAGGGCATACTCGTAGGCCTGTATTCAGACCTCAGTGACACCATCTTCACCAAGCAACCTATGCTGAGAGTGTCGCGTACAGACAGTAGGGGAAAGTTCATCATAAAGGGAATTGCCCCCGGCGACTACCGTATCTATGCCTTGCAGGATGCCGACAATAACTATGTGTTCAACCAAAAAAGCGAGCAAATCGCCTTCAATCACGACACGATAACGCCTACTTTCAGGCCCGACATTCGCCAGGACACGCTCTGGCGCGACTCGCTGCACATCGACTCCATAGCCCGCGTGCCTTACACCCACTTCCTGCCTGACGACATCACGCTGCGTGCTTTCACCGAAGTGCAGACCGACCGCTACCTAATCAAGAGCGAGCGTGCCGAGCCCGACCACTTCACGTTGTTCTTCAGTTATGGAGACAGCCTGATGCCGCAAGTCCGCGGACTTAACTTCAACTCTGAAGATGCTTTCATTACCGAGGTGTCGGAGAAGCGGGACACCATAACCTACTGGCTCAAGGACACCATGCTCGTGAACCAAGACACGCTAAGGGTGGAGCTGAAATATATGGCGACGGACACGCTGGGTGTGCTCAGGCTGCAAACAGACACTACCGATATGCTGGCCAAGGTGCCTTACGAGAAGCGTATGAAGCAGAAGGCCGACCGGTACGAGGAGTGGAAGAAGAAACAGGACAGGGCGAAGAAGCGCGGCAGGGAGTATGAGACGACGTTCCCCGTCGAGTTGCTTGAGCCTAAATACCATGCCTCGTCGGAGCCAGACCCCGACCAGAATGTCACAATAGAGATGCCGTCGCCGTTGTTGCGGGCCGACACTTCGTGCATACACCTTTATTCGAAGCATGACACGCTGTGGTATCGTTCGCCGTTTGTGTTCCGTCCCAAGCCGGGGCGTAACCGCACTTATGAAATCCTCGGCGAGTGGCGGCCGGGCGTGGAGTACAGTCTCGAAATCGACACTCTTGCCTTCACGGATATTTACGGAAAGTCCACCGCACCGTTCAAGCAGGGCTTCAAGGTCAAGGGCGAGGACTCTTACGCCTCGTTGTTGCTCGACATTACCGGAATGGCCGACACCACATTGGTGGTGCAGTTGCTCAATTCGTCAGACGAACCGGTGAAGGAAACCTCGACGGACAACGGCACGGCGGAGTTCTTCTACATCAAGCCGGGCACTTACTATGTGCGTATGTTCATAGACTCTAACCGCAACGGCGAGTGGGACACCGGCGACTATGCCGCCGACAGGCAAGCCGAGACGACGTATTACTATCCGGAAAAGATAGAATGCAAGGCCAAATGGGACTTGACGCTTACGTGGAACCCCACGGGGCGCAGCCTTTATTTGCAGAAACCTTTGGAGATAACCAAGCAGAAACCGGAGAAGGAGAAAACCATAAAGCGGCGCAACCAAGAGCGTGCCAGCAACATGGGGATAGCCTATCCGGGTGATTGATTATGAACGGCAGGGGTGTTCACGGATAAGCCTATTAATCTATAAATTCCCTCAAAAAACGGATACGCTTATGAGACATCTGAGGATTTTCATGCTGGTGGCAGTCATGCTGGGTGCCGTCAGCGCGGCCAAGGCCCAGTGCGAGTTCAGGAACACGGCGTTCAAGTCGGGCGAGTTCCTTTCTTACAACTTGTATTTCAACTGGAAGTTTGTATGGGTGAAAGTAGGCACGGCCTCGATGTACGTTGTGCAGAGCAAGTATAGCGGGCAGAACGCTTATCGTGCCAGCCTCACGACGAGGGGCAACAGCAAGATGGACAAAATCTTCGTTATGCGCGACACGCTGCTGTGTTACTCGTCGCTTAACCTTGCTCCGCTTTATTACCGCAAGGGGGCGCTCGAAGGAAAGCGTTACACGGTTGACGAGGTGTGGTATAAATACCCCGGAGGCAGGTGCAGCATCACCCAAAGCCGGTTGCACAAGGACGGCAAGCGTGAACGCAGGACGCAGACGCCGGGCGAGTGTGTCTACGACATGATGAACATCTTTCTGCGTGCCCGCAGCTTTGACTTGGGCAACTGGAAGAAAGGCCACGTGGTGAATTTCAAGATTGCCGACGGCAACGGGCTTGCCCCGGCGAAAGTCAAGCTCTTGGGCACGAAGAACATCAAGGCCGACAACGGCGTGCGATACCGTTGTCTTGAATTGTCGTACACGGAGCTGGAGCATGGCAAGTGGCGCGAGATTGCGCGCTTCTTCGTTACCGACGATGCCAACCATGTGCCCGTGAGGCTCGATATGTTCCTGAAGTTCGGGTCGGCAAAGGCCTTTCTCACCAGCATGAAAGGCGTGAGAAACAAAATAGCTTCACAAGTAAAATAAATGAAACACTCCATTATCTTATTGCTCGCGCTCCTGCTGCCGTGCGCTCTCCCGGCGCAGACGGCGGAAGGAAAAATCAAGGATTTGCTCGACGGAAAGGACGCCAAGGTTGGTGTGGCTTGGCTCGTTGACGGCAAGGAGCACACGGTAAACAACGACGGCTGCTATCCGCTGATGAGCGTCTTCAAGTTGCACGGGGCAATAGCCGTGTTGAGGCAGATGGAGCGGCGCGGCACGCCGGTTGACACAATGGTGCGGGTGGACGCAAGCCAGATAGTAAAAGACACGTACACGCCAATGCTCGAGCGCTATCCCGATGGCGGTTTCACAATCCCGTTCGACAGCCTTTTGAGTTATAGCGTGGCCGAAAGCGACAACAACGCCTGTGACATAATCATCTCCATGGCCGGCGGAATAGAGGGCGTCAACGCCGAAATGCGCGCCATAGGGCTAACTGACTGTAACCTGTCGTACCCCGAACTATCGATGCAGGCCGACCCCATGCGCTCTTACGACAACTGCTCAACGCCGCTGTCGGTGGCAATCCTCTTCAAGAAATTGTTTGAAGAGAACATCCTCGGCGAGCCTTACGCCACGTTGCTGAAGCACCTCCTAATCTCGACAACCACAGGGCCTGACAAAATAAAGGCTGCCCTTAGGCCGGGTATGCTCCTCGCCCACAAGACAGGCACGGGCTTCACGCTGGCCGACGGCACGAAGATAGCCGACAACGACGCCGGTGCAGTATTGCTGCCCGACGGCCGCAAGCTGTACATCGCCGTGCTTGTCAAGGACTCAAAGCTCGGCAGCAAGGAGAACGCAAGGCTCATCGCGGAGGTAGCGAGGGTGATAATTGACACCCACCCCCAGCCCCTCCCGAAGGGAAGGGGAGCCTAATATGCCCTGCCGGAAACGTAAAGCAAAGACATGATAATATATTAACATTATAGAATGCCGCCTCAAAAGCATTCCAAGTTCCCTCCCTTCGGGAGGGTTGGGGTGGGTTTTAGGTTAGGTTGGTTTTTGTTTTTTGACAATGAAAAAGCTATACATAGAAACTTACGGCTGCCAGATGAACGTGGCAGACAGCGAGGTTGTTGCCTCAATAATGAAGATGGCGGGATATGACACCTGCGAAAGTATCGACGATGCCGATGCCGTGTTCATCAACACTTGCAGCGTGCGCGACAACGCCGAGCAGAAGGTAATCAACCGCCTTGAGGCCGTCAACGCCATGCGCCACGGCGGCCGCCGCCCAATCATAGGCGTGCTCGGGTGCATGGCCGAGCGCGTAAAGCAGGACTTAATTGACAACCACCACGCCGACCTCGTGGCCGGCCCTGACGCTTACCTCACCCTGCCGGACCTCATGGCACAGGCCGAGACGGGCCACAAGGCCATCAACACAGAACTTTCCACCACCGAGACTTACCGCGACATCGTGCCCAGCCGCATCTGCGGCCCGCGCGTGGGCGGCTTTGTCAGCATAATGCGCGGCTGCAACAACTTCTGCCATTACTGCATCGTGCCATATACACGTGGCCGCGAGCGCAGCCGCGACCCCGAGAGCATCATGCGCGAGGTGGCCGACCTGCACAGCCGCGGCTACAAGGAGGTTACGCTCCTCGGGCAGAACGTTAACTCGTATATGACACCCACCCCAGCCCTCCCGAAGGGAGGGAGCTTGGATACTCCTGCAAGCCAGGAAGCCATCAGCGAAAGTAATCAAGCTCCCTCCCTTCGGGAGGGCGGGGGTGGGTTCTTCTTCCCCCAGCTTCTCGCCCTCGTGGCCGAGACGTTCCCCGATATGCGCGTGCGCTTCACCACGAGCCACCCGAAGGACATGAGCGACGAGACGCTGCGCGTCATCGCCAGCCACGACAACGTGTGCAAGCACATCCACCTGCCCGTGCAGAGCGGCTCTGACCGCATACTGAAGCTGATGAACCGCAAGTACACGCGCGAGTGGTACCTCGGCCGCGTGGCCGCCATACGCCGCATAATACCCGACTGTTCCATAACTACCGACATATTCGTGGGCTACCACTCGGAGACCGAGGAAGACCACCGCCTGTCGCTATCGTTGATGGAGGAGGTGGGTTACGACTCCGCCTTCATGTTCAAGTACAGCGAGCGCCCCGGCACATACGCATCGAAGCACCTGCCCGACGACGTGCCCGAGGACGTGAAGCTGCGCCGCCTGTCGGAGATGATAGCATTGCAGACGCGCCTGTCGGCCGAGAGCAACGCCCGCGACGTGGGCAAGGAGTTCGACGTCCTCGTCGAGGGCTACAGCAAGCGCAGTCGCCAGCAGCTCTTCGGCCGCACGTCGCAGAACAAGGTGGTGGTGTTCGACAAGGGTGACCACCGCATCGGCGACACCGTCCGCGTGAAAGTAACCGACAGCTCAAGCGCGACGCTCAAGGGTACGGCTGTTTAGCAGACGAGGGACAAGCGACAAGCAGACGAGGGACAAGCGACAAGCAGACGAGGAACGAGCAACGAGGAACAAGCGACGAGCAACGAGGAACAAGCGACAAGCAGACGAGGGACAAGCGACAAGCAGACGAGGGACAAGCGACAAGTAGACAAGGGACGAGCGACAAGAGCCGAACAACCGTGCCGCAAGGCCTATTGTACTTATCAGCCTTACCCGTCCTATTCTCCCAACAAAGCCCCCAGCTCTCCCAGTCCCTCCCTGTTCTCCCAGCCAACCCCAAAAATAAAATCCCAGCCAAGGAGGAACCTATCATGACAACACACAATCAATGGACAGATGAATGTTGGCTGCCGCTGTTGAGGCTGTACATGAAGCGGCCTGAGGGCGTCAAGCCCATGTTCTCGCGCGACATGGTGGAGCTAAGCCTTGAGCTTCACGTGCCGCCGCAGTATCTTTACGGCCAGATGTTCCGTCTGCGCCGTCCTGACACGCCGTGGCTGCGCCGCCTCGTCGAGCGCTATGCCGGCAGCCCGAGGCGCCTGGCCCGCGACGTCAAGACGCTGCAGCGTATGCAGGGCCTGGGCAGTGGCGGCGGCTTCTATGACGGCGTAGCGGTGTGCGAGACGTTCGAGCGCGACTTCCGCCCGCTGCCGGGCGTGCCGGAGCTTGAGCCCGTCATGCTGGTGATGGTGCTCGACCTGTATTTCCGCCTTACGCCGGCCACGATGGCCGTAGAGACGCCCGAGGTGGCAGAGCTGGCGCGCGTATTGCGCGTTAAGCCAGCCGTCGTGGTCGGCGTGCTCCGCGCCTTCATGTCGTGCGACCCCTACCTGTCGCGCCCGTGCAGCCAGCCGCCGGCCCTGCTCGCGGCCTGCCGCGACGTGTGGCAGCGTTACGGCAACGGCGAGCCGCAAGAGCTTGCCGCACTCGCCGCCCAGCTCCGCGAGTATTTCAGGTAACAGCCGCAGCGTCAGGTTGATGCCTTCAGCTGCCGTGCCGCAACCGGCGGCGTAAAGCCTTGATACATAACAGGTTGTGAAATGCCGTGTTTTGCATTGCAAAACACGGCATTTTAGCTTGCGTTTAGCGGCAAAATGCTTCCCGTTTTGCCGCAAGACGGGTGCCAGGCATTTTGCGTAAAGTGACAGCAAGGTGCAGTCGCCTGTTGTGTAAAGTGGACGTTTACGGTTAAAAATGCATTAATATAACGTGTAAATACTGTAATTTTAACGTCAGTTCGGCGTAAGGTTTACGCCGAACCTGCGTTAAAAATATTGGGCATCATCACTGGGAACAATGCCCACCCACGTGTAGGGACGCTCGGTCTGAGCGTCCGGGTAACCATGAAAACATCCAACGGCTGCCATGCGAAACGTCAACGGCTATGTGTTTACGACATTACCCGGACGCTCAGACCGAGCGTCCCTACGGGTTGGGTGGCAACATGGCTGATGGCGAAATGCCGTTTTATCGGCATTTATGGGACTAAAATTGAAAAGTCCTGCACCAGTCTTATACCGAACTCACGTTAATTTTAAGAATTTACAGGCAGATTTTCTTTTTTTGCTTGGTTTGTCAGCCAACTTTTACTATCTTTGCCGATGGAATAGTATCATTTTATATTTAACGGGACAAATCAATGACCAAAAATATCACCATAGCCAATCCGTCTCCCAAGTTACTGCAAGTCTTTGACGCACTGAGGGATAAGAAACAGCAGCAAATAAAGAAGCTGTCTGGGCAGAAAGAGTGTATATTCACGGTTAAGGTATAGATGGATTTATCGTTTGATATAACAAATACGGAGGGCGACAAGATAAAGGTCGCCCTTTCTTATTATGATGCAGAAACGGTAAACGCGCTTTTGCCAGACCCCTTTGTGTTGACATTGGAGTTTTATGATGTTACGTTGGTGCGTGAGGCTGGCTGCAAATATGTGGGGTATAAAATGTTATCGGCCGTTTCCGGCATTTTGGCCAAGTTCCTGGCCGAGAATGAGGATGCTGTACTTTGTTTTTACTGCGATTCGGCGACTGACGTTGGGCGGCGCCATTTGGGCATTTCTTCACAAGAATACCGCAGCAACCTGTTTTCAAGTATGTTTGACAGGTACACAACGTCTCACGGCATCAGTGCATTTGTTAACCAAAGGATAAAGATTGAGGATACCGATAATCCGCAAAACTCGCAGTTCGCCCATTTCATTTGCCGAAAGGAGCATGAGAGACATATTGCCTCGATAGGTGGCTTACTGATGGATAAGTAATTGGCGTGTTGCCGTTTTTTCCGCCAATCCGGCATAAACAGCAAGCGGCAAGTATGCAACTGCAAACTTGCCGCTTATTTTTTACCGTTCGGCAGGGCCGGATTAGTTGATAGCGTCGTTAAGTTCTGCGCCGGCCTTGAACTTGGCCACCTTCTTAGCGGGTATCTGTATTTTCTGTTTGTTGGCCGGGTTGATGCCTTCGCGAGCCGGACGTTCGTTGATGCTGAATGTGCCGAAGCCTACGAGTGCAACCTTGTCACCTGCCACGAGGGCGTCCTTTATGGCTGCCACTGTGGCGTCGAGAGCCTTCTTTGAGTCAGCTTTTGACAGTCCTGAACCTGCAGCTATTTTTTCAATAAGTTCCGTTTTGTTCATGATGCAATTTGTTTTAAATATTAATCGATTAAATGTGTTTTGGCGTATTTTCCTCGCAAATATAGCCCATTCATTTTATTTGTCAAACAAAAACATGAAAAAAGTGAGGAATTTAATGAAAAAAAGTTGGTAAACAGGCGTTTTTATACGCCGTGACGGATATTTTTCGTACTTTTGCCCAGGATTTTGCCTTGGCAGATAATGATTGCGATATGTTCAGAATACCGACGATAACAAAGAATTTACTGATTATCAACGTCTTGATGTTCCTGGCGCTGATAGTGTTCGAGGGGCGGGGCATCGACCTCAACAGCGTGCTCGGCCTGCACTTCTTCCTGGCCGACGACTTCCACGTCTACCAGCTGTTCACGTATATGTTCATGCACGGGGGCTTCACGCACATATTCTTCAATATGTTCACGCTGTGGATGTTCGGCGGCGTGGTTGAGCAGGTGTGGGGCCCGCGTAAGTTCCTGTTCTACTACATCTCGTGCGGCGTGGGCGCCGGCCTGGTGCAGATGCTGGCTCAGTTCGGCGAGTTCTATGTGCTGGCCGAGAGCCAGGTGCCGGGCTTCAACATAGGCATGGTGGGCGAGGTGGCGCGCAACAGCCAGGCGTTGCTTAACCTCTGGACCACCGTTGGGGCGTCGGGCGCCATATACGGCCTGTTGTTGGCCTTCGGTATGCTGTTCCCCGAGCAGCGGCTGTTCATATTCCCGCTGCCCGTGCCCATCAAGGCCAAGTGGATGGTGTGCATCTGGATTGTCGTCGAGCTGATGGCGGGCCTCGGCACGAGCGGCAGCAACGTGGCCCACTTCGCCCACCTGGGCGGTATGCTCTTCGGCTACATCATGATACGCTACTGGCGCAACAATCCCGGCGGTGGTGGCTACGGGAGCTCGCGCGGCCAGCAGTTCTTCGACCGCATGAAGGAGAACTGGGAGCGGCGCAGCCATAAGAAGACCGACCGCTGGGAAAGCAACGGCGACCGCCGCCGCGAGTCTGACTGGGACTACAACGCCCGCAAGAAGGCCGAGCAGGACGAGATTGACCGCATACTCGACAAGGTGCGCCGCAGCGGCTACGACAGCCTGACCGACGAGGAGAAACGAAAACTGTTCAACGGGGGAAGGTAGCCCCCTCGGGGAGGTTGGGAGGGGGCTGATAATATGCTTCGCAAACTCAAGGACATAACGTTGCAGATGGTCGCCGGCGCCAATGTCGTGACGGCGGTCATGATGCTGTTGGTGGGCTATTCGGACAGGCTCAACCCCGTGGAGCATCCGCTCCTGGCCAACGCCGGGCTGGCTTTCCCCGTGTTCATGCTCGTCAACGCGGGCTTCCTCGTCTTCTTCCTGTTCTTCAAGAAGCGTTACGCCCTGGTTTCGTTCATTGGCTTCGTGCTGTGTTACCAGCCCGTGCGCACTTACTGCCCGTTCAACATCACGCGCGACGTGCCGGCCGGCGCGTTGAAGGTGCTCTCGTACAACGTGCACGGCTTCGTGGCCGACAACCCACCTGACGACAAGCCCAACCCAATACTCGACTATGTGCTCGGCAGCGACGCCGACATAGTGTGCCTGCAGGAGGCCCGTCTCAACGACGCCATCATAGAGGCTGCCGCCGGCACGTATCCTTACGTTGACTCGGTAATTCACGCAGGGCGCGGCGACTGCCTCGTGCTCTTCAGCAAGCACCCTATACTGTCGAAGGAGCGCATCATGTACAAGTCGAAGGGCAACCTCAGCGCGGCCTTCCGCGTCAGGATTGGCGGCGAGACGGTCACCGTGGTCAACAACCACTTCGAGACCTCCGGCCTCTCGCTGGCCGACCGTGCCGGCTTCAAGGAGATGGTCAAGGGCAACTCGGGCAAGGACACCATCAAGGCCGAGTCGAGGCGGCTCGCCGTCAAGCTGGGCGAGTCAGTCAAAATCCGCGCACCGCAGGTTGACGCCGTGGCCGAGTACGTAAGCAAGTGCAAGGGCCCCGTAATCCTCTGCGGCGACTTCAACGACAGCCCCATATCCTACGCCCACCGCACGCTCGACAAGCTGCTGACCGACTGCTACGTCGCTACGGGCAGCGGCCCCGGCATATCCTACCACCACAACGCCATCTTCGTGCGCATCGACAACCTGATGTGCTCGGCCCATTACCGTCCCTACGGCTGCAAGGTAGACCGCAACAACGGCTATTCAGACCATTACCCCATTTATTGCTTTCTTAGCAGACAAGCAGACGAGTGACAAGCAGACAAGGAACGGGTGACAAGCAACGAGCAGACGGGGAACGAGTAGGCAAGTGACAAATAACAGGCAGATAAGTCATCATTCAATGACAAAGACATAACAGTACAGGCAAACTGGCTTGTTTGCTCGTTTGCTTGTCCGCTTGTTTGCTAAAAAAGTAAAGTTTTATTTTGCATTTCGCTTGATTTGCATTATCTTTGCACGCTATAATGCCAAAGTGAAAAAACATCAAAAAATAAATAACAACTAAAATGCAAAACAAAGGAATTGTAATTGTCTTGTCCGTCCTCCTGACGCTCGCAAGCATCTTTTACCTTTCTTTCTCCGTCGCCACAAGCTATTATGACGGCCAGGCTGCAAAGATAAAAGACCCCGTAGCGCAGCAGGACTACAAGGACTCCGTGAAGTACCTCGGCATCTACTCGTACAAGAAGTGCCTTGATACGCAAATCGGACTCGGCCTTGACCTGAAGGGCGGCATGAACGTGGTGCTCGAAATTTCGGTGCCCGACGTGGTGGATATGCTCGCCGACCACAAGACCGACGCCGCCTACCTCAAGTCGATGGAGGAGGCGAAGAAAGAGGAGGAGCAAAGCCAAAGCGACTTCATCTCACTTTTCATCAAGCATTATCGCCAGAACGCCCCGGGGCACAGGTTGGCGGAAATCTTCGCCACACAGCAGCTGAAGGGCAAGGTTAGCACGCAAAGCACCGACGCAGAGGTGGAGAAAGCCCTGCGCGCCGAGGTTCAGGCAGCCATCGATAACTCATACATCGTTGTCCGCAACCGTATCGACAAGTTCGGTGTCGTACAGCCCAACATCCAGAAACTCGAAGGTCAGGAAGGCCGAATAATGGTCGAGATGCCTGGCATCAAGGAGCCCGAGCGCATCCGCAAGCTCCTCCAGGGTAGCGCCAACCTCGAGTTCTGGGAGACTTACAACAGCGAAGAGGTTACACCTTATTTAATACAGCTTGACCAGATGATGGCCAACAATGACGCTCCGGCTGACACAACGGTCGCCAGCGACACAGCCGCCGTTGCCAAGCAGACGGCAAAGGCCGAGACTGCCAAGCCTAAGTTCCAGCTCAAGAAGGACGCCGACGACGCAGCAACGGCTGCAGCCGAGAGCGACGCCCAGACCGAGTTGGCAAAGAAGCAGCACCCGCTGTTGTCCGTACTGCAGACCACTCCGCAGGGTGCGCTTAGCCTCGTGGGCTATGCCAACGTGCGCGACACCGCCGCCGTTAACAAAATCATCTATTCAGAGGCAGCCGAGCGCATATTGCCGAGCGACCTCAAGCTGTTGTGGAGTGCAAAGCCGGCTGACGGACTTACTTCCAAGAACGTTTACGAACTTCACGCCTTGAAGGTTACGCAGAGCAACGGACGTGCACCGCTTGAAGGCGACGTGATAACTGACGCCCGTGACGACTTCAACCAGATGGGACGCCCGATTGTCAGCATGTCGATGAACTCTGACGGCGCACGCCGTTGGGCATCGCTTACCAAGGCAAACGTCGACCGTGCAATCGCCATCGTGCTCGACGGGGCCGTGTACAGCGCGCCTCGCGTCAACGGTGAAATCACCGGCGGAAACTCTGAAATCAGCGGAAACTTCACCATCGAGGATACCAAAGACCTTGCCAACACGCTCAAGTCAGGCCGTATGCCGGCTCCGGCACGCATCGTCCAGGAAGACATCGTAGGCCCGTCGCTCGGTGCGCAGTCAATCCAGCAAGGCTTGATTTCGTTCGTCATAGCCTTCATCATCCTCATGGCATACATGGTTGTGCTTTACAACTTCATTCCGGGTATGCTGGCCAACATGGCGTTGCTGTTCAACCTGTTCTTCACGTTGGGCATCATGAGTTCGTTCCAGACGGCGTTGACCATGCCGGGTATCGCCGGTTTGCTCTTGTCGTTGGGTATGGCGGTGGACGCAAACGTGCTCATCTACGAGCGTGCCAAGGAGGAATTGGCAAAGGGCTTGAACGTTAAGTCGGCCATCGACGCCGGTTACAAAAACGCCTTCTCGGCCATATTCGACTCAAACTTGACTTCAATCATCACCGGTGTCATCCTTGCCGTGTTCGGCACAGGCCCCATCCGAGGCTTCGCCGTTACGCTTATCATCGGTCTGTGCTGCTCGTTCTTCACGGCTGTGTACATGACACGCCTTGTCTATGACCGCCAGATGAAGCGCGACAAGTGGCAGAACCTGACGTTCTCTACGCCAATCTCGCGCAAGATGCCGCAGAACACCAACTTCAACTTCATGGGCAGCTCCAAGCGTTCGCTCACAATCTGGGGCATACTTACGGTCGTGTTCATCCTCAGCTTCATGTTCAAGGGCTTCAGCAAGAGCATCGACTTCACCGGCGGACGCAACTACGTGCTGCGTTTCGAGAAGCCCGTGCAGCCCGAGCAAGTGCGCGACGCCCTCGAGGGAGCGTTCGGCGAGTCTACCTTCAGCGCCATCGCGCTCGGTGTTGACGGCCGCAACATCCGCGTAACCACCAACTACAAAATAGAGTCTAACGACCAGAACGTTGACGACGAGGTAGAGAGCATCCTCTTCAACTCGCTCACCAAGGCTGGCCTCGTGACCCAGACCGACATATCGAAGTTCCGCAACCCCGACATCCGTGAGGGCGGCTCGATTATCAGCAGCGCCAAGGTAGGCCCGTCGGTGGCCAAGGACATAACGCAGGGAGCCATCATAAGCGTCCTCGTCGCCATCGTGGCCATCTTCCTCTACATCCTGCTGCGCTTCCGCAACGTGGCGTTCTCGCTCGGCTCAACCATCGCGTTAGCCTTCGACACGCTGTTCGTTCTCGGTGTCTACTCGCTGTTGTGGGGACTCGTGCCAATGTCGCTCGAGGTTGACCAGACGTTCATCGGAGCAATCCTTACCGTCATAGGTTACTCAATCAACGACAAGGTGGTGGTCTTTGACCGTATCCGCGAGAATATGCACCTCTTCGAGAAGCGCAACCGCTGGACGCTGTTCAACGACTCATTGAACCAGACGCTTGCGCGTACCGTCAACACCGGTTCGGCAACGCTGCTCGTGCTCATCATCTGCTTCTTCTTCGCGGGAGAGAGCATCCGCAGCTTCTCGCTGACGATGATACTCGGTATCGTGTTCGGTACGTTCTCGTCAATCTTCATCGCAGCCCCCGTGGCTTACCTGACGCTCGGCCGCAAGGAGAAGAGCAAGGGCGTGAAGACCGTGCAGGAATAATCTTTTCATACATAAAATCCTGAAATAACACTTCATTACGGTGGGGAGGGCGTGAGCTTTCCCCACCGCTTTTTTGTGCCTTGCGGTCTCCCGTTGACGCCGTTGCGCCACGGAAACGGGCGTTGCGCCGTTATTTTCCTGCGCAATGTTGCAATTCGATAGAACCGTCATTTTTGCGTAACATAATCCCTGTTTATTGTCTTTTTGCCGTTGTTTTAATCTTATTTAACGATATAAAACCGATACGAACCCTTTATTTACGTAAATTTGCAGTGTAAATTGGAATGTCTACATTTCAAAAGGAGATTACATTACCTCGGCAATTCGGATTGAATACTCCCCTTCGGGGCGTCACTGAAAGTAAAGGGACGGCTCTTCTCCTTGCCGTGCGGCGCCGGTTTTGGCCCGTGGGGCGAACACTTTGCTTATTTTTACGTTGCGTCTGCGTCCCGTCTTGCAGAATAATTTATGATTACTGTGCGCCATGCGTTGTGCCGCAGTGTGTAAGTTATTCTATCGTTATGGAGACGAGACATCTTTACCAAGACGGCCTTCAGGCCTTTTATTGCGTTCACTACAGCGGCCACGCCGCATTGTTTTCCCGTCGCAGTCGCGCCGGGAAGTCCACTCCTGTGCGCTTTCTTCCACGCCCGGCCACGCCGGTGACCGGTTCACTCGCAGCCTTTGCGCGTGGATTAAGAGACTATAATCAACCAACATTTAATATTTTACATCATGAAAATTAACAAAATTAAAACTCTTGTGTTGGCCGTCGCCCTTTGTCTTTTTGGGGAAATGTCGGCGCAGGCACAGTCGTCCTCTTTCGTGCAAGGAGGAATCCGTTACAACATCCTGGATTCATACCGTAAAACTTGCGGAGTGACGGCAAACATTGATGAGACTACCGGTGCTTCCAATTACAGCGGTGTCATTGAAATACCCCGCACTGTGCTTTACTTGGGAAAATTCTACACCGTTACGCGAATTGGAAAAGGAGCATTTTCAAAATCATCAAAATTGGTTGCAGTCAAGTGCCCGAGCACCGTACCGTTACGGAGATAGGCGATGAAGCCTTTTCCGACTGTAATAGTTTGCTTGATGTGCAATTAGGCTCTGCCACAGAGATTGGAATGTCTGCGTTCAAGAATTGTACTCGTCTGCCAAGCATCACCATCCCCAATTCAGTTAGTGAAATTGGCAATAATGCGTTTCAAAATTGTACAAGTTTGGCAGACGCTACCATCGGCAATTCAGTCACCGAAATAGGTGGCTATGCGTTTGAAAATTGTCTAAGCCTGTCCGACTTGACTATTGGTAGTTCTGTCACAAGTATTGGTAACAATGCTTTTCAAAACTGTAAAAGCCTGGCAAAAGTAACCATCCCCAATTCAGTCATCTCTATAAATGACAATGCGTTTAATGGCTGTGCAAAATTGGCCGACTTGACTATCGGCAGTTCCGTTACAAAGATTGGTCAATATGCGTTTGAAAATTGTACAAGCCTGACAGAAGTAACCATCCCTAACTCTGTCATCTCGATTGGTTACGCAGCGTTTAATGGATGTGCAAAACTGACCGACTTGACCATAGGCAGTTCCGTTACAGAGATTGGTAGTTATGCGTTTTCAAATACAAACATATCGGAATTAGACCTTCCTAACTCCGTTACCGAGATTGGCGAGAATGCGTTTTCATCTACAAACATATCGGAATTAAACCTTCCTAACTCCATTACTGAGATTGGACGTTTCGCGTTTTCTGACTGTACAAACTTAGTAAAAGTAACCCTCCCCAACTCAATTACCTCTATTAGTGCTTTTAAAGGGTGTACAAGCCTCAAGGAGATAACCTTTCCCAACTCTGTTACAAGTATTGGCGGTTTTAAAGGGTGTACAAGTCTCAAGGAGATAATCATTCCCAACTCTGTCACCAATATTTCGGAGGAGGCGTTTAGCGGATGTACAGGCCTGACAACCTTAATCATCAATGATGCCGCTGTCGCGATAGGCAATCGAGCGTTTGAAAGTTGTACAAGCCTGACAAACGTGTCTTTTGGCAATTCTGTTACAGAGATTAATGGTTCATTTATAAATTGTACAAGCCTTAAGGAAATCGTCATTTCCAATTCTGTCATCACTCTTGGTAGCTCTACGTTTGAAGGTTGCACAAACCTGTCAAAAGTTACACTCCCCAAATATATCACCGTGATTGGCGACTACGCGTTTGATAAATGTACAAGCCTGACAGAAATAACAATTCCTGAATTTGTTACCGAGATAGGTTATGCTGCGTTTAGAAACTGTCCACTACTGACGTCCATAACCATACCAAGCCTTGTTACCAGTATTGGAGATTATGCATTTGAATACAATATAACGACCGTTTATTCATTAAATCCTACGTCGCCATCCATTCAAAGTACTACTTTTCACTATTTTGTTTATGATAAAGCGACGCTTTATGTGCCTTACGGCTCATTAACGGCATATAAAAGTGCTTATGGTTGGAGCAATTTCGTGAACATCAAGGAGTTCGACCCTACGGGCATCTCCGGCGTTGAGGCCACGGCGGACATGGACGTTAGCGTAGAGGGCGGCAGCATCGTGGTAAGCGGCGCGCAGGGCAGCGTGGCCGTTTACAGTCTGTCGGACGCGATGGTTGGCCGTGCCAAGGGCGGCAGCCGCGCCGTCGTTGCCGTTCCCGGCCCCGGCGTCTACGTGGTGAAGACCGGCGGAAAGGCCGTGAAGGTAAGAATTAATAATGAATAATGAAAAATTAAGAATGAATAATGGGTGATGAATATCGGCAAGCGGCTGTCCGACGTCAGGCGATATTTATCCGTCTTATAGGCCACTGAACGTCAGTGGGTTACCCAAAGGGCACGTATTGCGCGGCAATACGTGCCCTTTTGCCGTGCGATAGGCCATGTATTGAAGGGCGATATGTGGGAAACGTGACGGAATATTGCGCCAAGGCGTTGGACGTTCGCGTAAAAATACCAGGCATTCGCGTTTGCAAATAGTTGTTTCGCGTAAAAAATACGTGGGTTCGGTATAAGACTGGTGCAGGACTTTTCAATTTTAGTCCCATAAATGCCGATAAAACGGCATTTCGCCATCAGCCATGTTGCCACCCAACCCGTAGGGACGCTCAGGCCGAGCGTCCCTACACGTGGGTGGGCATTGTTCCCAGTGATGATGCCCAATATTTTTAACGCAGGTTCGGCGTAAACCTTACGCCGAACTGACGTTGGGTTTAATGTAAAAAGCCCAACGGCCTTGCGACCGTTGGGCTTTTTATGTTGAATGCCGTGTTGTTGACCGATGGTCAGTAACTTCCTGGCTATCGGATTTTTAATTTTTCATTCTTCATTCTTCATTCTTCATTCTTCATTCCTTACATATACCCCAGCCAGCGTAGTATGTCGTTCATGTTGGCCACGACCATGAGGAGGATGAGGATGCCGAAGCCTACGTACTCGGCCTTGATGAGGAAATTCTCGCTGGGCTTGCGGCGCGTTATCATCTCGTAGAGCAGGAAGAGCACGTGGCCGCCGTCAAGCGCGGGGATGGGCAGGATGTTCATGAAGGCGAGGATGATGCTGAGGAAGGCCGTCATGCGCCAGAACATCATCCAGTCCCACGTCGGGGGGAAGAGGCTGCCTATGGCGCCGAAGCCGCCGAGCGACTTTGCGCCGTCGGCCGTGAAGACATATTTCATGTCGTCTACGTAGCCGCGCAGCACGTCAACGCCGTAGACTGCGCCGGCGGGGAAGCTCTCAAGGAAGCCGTATTCAAGGGTGACGGGCTTGTAATATGTGCCGAGATAGGTGCGGCCAACGCCGAGGGTGAGGTCGGGGTTGAGCGTCATCTGCACGGTGTCGGGGCGTGCCTTGCCGCCGTCGTGGGCGAAGACAACGGTCGTGGTGCGCGCGCGGAGGCTGTCGGCAGGCGTCTTTGCGGCAGCGAGCACGTCTTGCAGGCGGCCCATCTGGTCGTCAAACTCGTTCCACGAGTCGATGGGCTTGCCGCCGATGGCCAGCAGCTTGTCGCCCTTCTGCATCCCGGCCTTTGCCGCCGGGGAGCCGGCCAGCACGCTGTCAACGTCGGCCGGGATGAACGGCTGCGTGAAGACGGGCTGCTCCTTGACCATCGTCAGGAGGCTCATGTCCTCGGGCATGGTGATTGTCACTTCCTTGCCTTGCCGCTTCACGGTGACGGTCTGCGCGTTGGCGATGGTACGGTACATATCTACGTTAAAGCGGTCGAATGCCTTTTCGTCCGTGCGCAGCAGTATGTCGCCGTCGCGGAAGCCTATCTCCTTGGCCGTGTCGTTAAACTTCATGCCCATCTTCATGTCGCCGAGGGCGTAGTAGGAGTCGCCCCAAGTGAAGAGCACCATGGCGTAGATGAACAGCGCGAGCAGGAAGTTGACCAGTACGCCGCCCACCATTATGAGCAGCCTCTGCCACGCGGGCTTCGAGCGGAACTCCCATGGCTGGGCCGGTTTCTTCATCTGTTCGGTGTCGAACGACTCGTCTATCATGCCCGAAATCTTGCAGTAGCCGCCCAGCGGAAGCCAGCCTACGCCGTAGGTGGTGTCGCTGTGCTTGGGCTTAAACTCGAAAAGATGGAACCAGGGGTCGAAGAACAAGTAAAACTTTTCGACCCTCACGCCGAAAAGTTTTGCGAAAAAGAAGTGCCCGCCCTCGTGGAGGAGCACCAGGATTGAGATTGCCAGCATGAACTGGAGCAGGCGGATTAAAAATACTTCCATGTCTTTTTTTTAGTTGACAAGCGACAAGCAGACGGGCAGACAAGGTCGTTGCACGTGCCGTGTGTGCATGGCTGCGTGGTGGCTTGTGCTTTTCGTTGCTAATTTCTTTATTCTTATACTCTTAACTGTTAATTCCCAGCAGCTCTCGTGCCACGCTTCTTGCCTCGGCGTCGGTGGCTATGTAGGTGTCATAGTCGGCGTCGGCTGAGAACGTTACGCGCTGCATGGTTCGCTCGATGACGTCGGCCATCTGCATGAACGAGCAGCGGTCTTCGAGAAATCCGCGGTTTACTATTTCGTTTGCGGCGTTCACTATGCATGGCATATTGCCGCCCTTGCGTATGGCGTCGAAGGCCAGTTGCAGGCAGCGGAACTTGTCCATGTCAGGCTCGAAGAACTCAAGGGGATGGCTGAAAAGGTCGAGGCGCGGGCCGTCGAGGTGCAGGCGGTCGGGGTAGGAGAATGCGAACTGTATGGGCAGGCGCATATCCGGCACGCCGAGCTGCGCCTTCACGGCCCCGTCGCAGAACTGCACCGCGCTGTGGACGATGCTCTGCGGATGGACGAGCACCTGGATTTTGTCGGCCGGCATGCCGAAGAGCCACTTGGCCTCGATTACCTCGAAGCCCTTGTTCATCATCGTCGCGCTGTCTATCGTGATTTTCGCGCCCATGTGCCATGTGGGGTGTTTCAGGGCGTCGGCCTTGGTCACGGCCGCTAACTGCTCCTTGGTGAACGTGCGGAAGGGGCCTCCCGATGCCGTCAGCAGCAATTTCT
This sequence comes from uncultured Prevotella sp., assembly GCA_944319815.1. GTDB lineage: Bacteria > Bacteroidota > Bacteroidia > Bacteroidales > Bacteroidaceae > Prevotella. The sequence continues at coordinate 113,145 of CALUEX010000001.1, forward strand.
CTATGCGGTTGTCGCCCTCGCCCATGATGCTCTGGAATATGGCCGAGTGCTCGCTGTCTACGGGGATGATGGCCGAGCGGTTCTCGGCTGCGAGGCGGCAGATTAGTTCGCCGGCCACGACGAGCGTCTCCTTGTTGGCCAGGCATATCTTCTTGTGCGCCCTGATGGCGTGGATTGTCGGGTTCAGGCCGGCAAAGCCCACCATCGCCGTGAGCACCATGTCTATTGGTTCGGCCTCCACTATCTCGTCCAAGGCTTGCTTCCCGGCGTAGACTTTTATGTCTGGCAGGTCGGCCAGCAGGCCTTTCAGCTCGTCGTATCTGTCCTCGTTGGCTATTACCACGGCCGCAGGGTTAAACTCGCGGGCTTGCCGCGCAAGCTCGTCAACCCTGTTGTTGGCCGTCAGGCAGTAGACCTCGTACAGGTCGGAGTGCTCCCTGATTACCTGCAAGGCCTGTGTCCCGATGGAGCCTGTAGAGCCGAGGATGGCTATTTGTTTCTTCATATATCTTGTGTTGAACACGTTTCTTTACGATTTATGAATGTCCGCTACGCTCCCATTCATTCAGAAGTTAAGGAGTTATGTAGTAAAGGAGTTAAGACATTAGCCTTTTCATTCATTCCCCTCCCCTTGGGGAGGTTGGGAGGGGCTGCCTGTTTGCGGCGGTTGTCAGCCCAAGTCAAGCAACCCTTCAGGCAAGCTGGCCCTGATTTTGCGGTTTTCGGCGTCAACGGCCAGTATGAACTCGTCGGCCGCGGGCAGCAGCAGTTCGCCTCCGTCGGGTGTCTCCACGCAGAAAAGGACGTTCTCCGTGGCGTCGTCAACATACTTCAGTATGCCTATTGGGCTGTCTCCGTCGTCGGCATTGACTATCTCGAAGCCCGTAAGTTCGTCCCATGTCAGCTCGTTCTCGTCGCGGTCGGAGAGCTTTTTGGGAAAATATACGTCGCAGCCCGTCAGCTCCTGGGCGCGTTCCTTCGTGTCTATGTCGCAGAATTTCACCAAGGCCGTCTCGCCACTCTTGAAGCGGTATTCGTCCATGAAGAACGGCACGAGGATGCCGTCAACCATCAGCACGAGGTAGTCGGCGTCAACGCGGTCGAACACGTCGTCGCTGAACATCAGCGAAACCTCGCCTTTCACGCCGTGTGGCTTGCCTATCTTGCCTATTTTGTATACTTCGTCTTCCTTTATCATTTCTTTTTTAGTTAACGAGTAGACGAGTGACGAGCAAACAAGCCTGTTTTTTTTAGTGACAAGTTGACAAGTAACGAGCAAACAAGCCGATATGCTTGTGCCGTTATGTCTTTGCTGTCGAAGGGTGACTTGTCTGCTTGTTTGCTTGTCCCTCGTTCCTTGTCTGCTCGTATCTCGTCCCTTGTTTGCTTGTCCCTCGTCTGCTTGTATCTTGTTCCTCGTCTGCTAAAGAAACTCGTTATTCGTCGGCACGTTTGCTTGTTACCCTCCTTATTCTTGCCCCGAGGGCGTTGAGGCGCGCCTCGATGTCCTCGTATCCGCGGTCGATTTGCGCTATGTTGTCTATCTGGCTGGTGCCGTTGGCGCTCAGGGCGGCGATGAGCAAGGCTATGCCGGCGCGTATGTCGGGGCTCGTCATGCGGCCGGCGCGCAGGCGCACCTTGCGGTCGTGGCCCACGACGACGGCCCTGTGGGGGTCGCAGAGTATTATTTGTGCGCCCATGTCGATTAGCTTGTCAACGAAGAACAGGCGGCTCTCGAACATCTTTTGGTGGAACAGCACGCTGCCGCGCGCCTGTGTCGCCACGACGAGCAGCACCGAGATGAGGTCGGGCGTCAGTCCCGGCCACGGTGCGTCGGCAAGAGTCATGATGGAGCCGTCGATGAACGACTCTATTTCGTAGTGCTCCATGCGCGGGATTACGATGTCGTCGCCCTCCACGCGCACGTCAACCCCGAGCCGTCTGAAGGCTTCAGGTATGATGCCGAGGTTGCGCACCGACACGTCCTTGATGCGTATGCCTTCGCCTACGACGGCTGCCATGCCTATGAACGAGCCTACCTCAATCATGTCGGGCAGTATCTTGTGCGCCGCTCCGTGCAGGCTCTCCACGCCTACGATGGTGAGCAGGTTAGAGGCTATGCCGCTGATGCGCGCCCCCATGTGGTTGAGGAGGTGGCACAGCTGTTGTATGTATGGTTCGCACGCGGCGTTGTATATTGTCGTAGTGCCCGGGGTGAGCACGGCGGCCATGATGATGTTGGCCGTTCCCGTGACGGATGCCTCGTCGAGCAGCATATAGCAGCCCTTGAGCCGGCTGCCGTTGATTTCGAACGTGCCGCGTTCGTCGTTGTGGGTGAACGTGGCTCCCAGGTGCTTGAAGCCGAGGAAGTGGGTGTCGAGCCGCCGCCGGCCGATTTTGTCGCCGCCGGGCTTCGTCACGACGGCCCTGCCGAAGCGTGCGAGCAGTGGGCCTATCATGAGCACGCTGCCGCGGAGCGATGAGCACTTGCGTATGAACTCGTCGCTCTCGAGGTAGTCGAGGTTGATGTCCATGGCGCAGAACTTGTAGTCGTTGCGCCCGGTGCGCTCCACCTCGACGCCTATGTCAACGAGCAGCTTTATGAGGTTCTGGACGTCGAGGATGTCCGGTATGTTGCTGATTTTCACCTCGTCGGCCGTGAGCAGCGAGGCGCAGATTACTTCCAGCGCCTCGTTCTTCGCTCCTTGCGGCGCTATGGTGCCGCTCAGTGCGTGTCCGCCCTCTATGATGAAAGATTCCATTTGTGCCTGTGTTTGTCGGTTGAAGGTGTGCCGTCGGCGCGTTATTTCTTCCTGCGCCGTTTCTCTCCCGGCTCTTTCATGTTGCCGATGTTAAACTTGAAGCTGTCGAGGTCGAGCTGTATTTTGCCGTCGGTGAAGCGTGCCAGGTCCGACGCTATTTTCTCGTCGTCGCTTGAGCCGTGGCTCCATTGTATCAGGTTGCGCTTCATCTGGTTGGCCGTGAGCCTTGTCAGCTCGTCGCGTTCAGGCCCGGGCTCCATGCCCTTCAGCTTCTCGAACAGCTCGAACACCATGCTGCCGTAGTGCTTTACGGGGTTGGTCTGCTTGGGGTAGCCCATGGGCTGCGGCTTCACCATCATGCTCTTGGCCTCGTTGATGTCAACGGGGTAGTCGATGTCGAGCTTGAAGTTGCTCATTATGGCGAGGTGGTCCCAGAGTTTCTGCTCGTTGTCGGCGTTGTCGCGGCTCTGTGGGAACATCCTTTCCATGATGCCTATTATGGTCTCGGCGCATCTCTGCCTTTCCTCTTTCGTGGGCAGGGTCATGGCGTAGTCGACCATTTTCTGCACTTCGCGCCCGTATTCGGGCAGGATTAGTTGTTCACGCTGGGTGTTATAGTCAAGTCCTTCGATGTTCATCTTTCTTTATTGATTAAATACCCACCCCCGCCCTCCCCAAGGGAGGGAGCTTGATATGCTCACGCCCTCATTCCCTACGGGGACTTAAGGCATTAGCTCTACCCGCTAAGCGGCGGCGTATTCGTCTTTTATTTGTCTTGTTTTATTTTATTATTACCCAATCATATCAGGCTCCCTCCCTTTGGGAGGGGTGGGGTGGGTGTTTGGTGTTTATTTATTTACAACAGTTTCTTGGGCGTTTTTGCCACAAAGTCCTTCAGGTAGAAGGGCACGAAGTAGGCCACGTCTTCGAAGCGGCCCTCGGCCATTCGCTTCTCGGCGAGCGGCATCATGTTCTTGGCGAGCGGCTCTACGCCCTTGATGAGGCGTGCGTTGGGGTGGTTGATAATGTCGAAGCACTTGCACGCGCCGTTGCCGAAGAAGCACACCGTGCCGCGCTCTAAATACTCCTTGTATGTGTCGCCGTCAACCACGTCGGCTTGCACGCCCCTTACCTCGCGCAGGGCACGGTCGTAAACGCCGGCGTAAACCTCCATGCGGCGTGCGTCAAGCATGGGGCACAGCAGCGTGTCGTCGTCCAGCTCGTCGTGCCCGAGCAGCACGGGAACGGCCATAAGCTCGAGCGTGGGCACGGCCAGCAGCTTGGCCCCGCGCCCGTAGCAGATGCCCTTGGCCATGGAGACGCCTATGCGCAGCCCCGTGTACGACCCGGGGCCACAGCTTACGGCCACGGCGTCGAGGGGTATTGAGCGCGTGTCGATGTAGGAGAGTGCCTCGTCGATGAACGACCCCAGGCGCACGGCGTGGTTAGGCCCGCAATGGTCTTCCTTGTTCAGGAGGCATTCGCCGTCGCGGCTCACTGCTACCGAACATACGTCCGTGCTCGTATCTATGTTTAAAATACAAGACATAAAATGAAAATAACTTTTTAAATAAGTGCAAAAATACGCTTTTTTCCGAATAAATATGTACTTTTGCATAAATTTAACTACATAAAGTTCTATGATACAATCAATGACGGGTTACGGCAAGTTTGTCGTAACTTTCAATGAAAAGAAAATCCATGTTGAGATAAAGTCGCTGAACAGCAAGGCCTTGGACTTGTCCACCCGCATTGCCCCTCTTTACCGCGAGAAGGAGATGGAGCTGCGCCAGGCGGTGTCGCGCACGCTGCTCAGGGGCAAGGTGGACTTCAGTATCTGGGTGGAGAAGGACGCCGCGGCGGACGCCGCCAAAATCAACGGCGCCCTCGTGGAGGACTACTGCCGCCAAATCAGGCTTATATCGGCCAAGGCAGGGCTGCCCGAGCCGCAGGACTGGATGGGCACGCTGCTGCGCCTGCCCGACGTCATGGCAAAGACCGAGGCCGAGGAGCTCTCGGCCGAGGAGTGGGCTGCCGTGAGCGACGGCGTAAGCCGGGCGCTGGAAGCCGTCGTGGAGTTCCGCACGCAGGAGGGCGCGGCCCTGTACAGGAAGTTCACCGAGAAGGTTGACAACATCGCGGCCCTGCTTGCCTCGATAGAGCCTTACGAGAAGTCGCGCGTCGAGAAAATACGTGCCCGCATAGTGGAGGGGCTGAAGCAAATACCCGACGTGGAGTATGACAAGAACCGGCTGGAGCAGGAACTCATCTACTACATAGAGAAACTCGACATCAACGAGGAGAAGCAGCGCCTGGCCAACCACCTGAAATACTTTCGCGAGACGCTGGACGACGCGCCGGGGCAGGGCAAGAAGCTCGGCTTCATAGCGCAGGAGATGGGGCGCGAAATCAACACCACGGGCAGCAAGAGCAACCACGCGGAGATGCAGAACATCGTGGTGAAGATGAAAGACGAGCTTGAGCAGATAAAGGAGCAGGTGCTCAACGTGCTGTGACGCTGGCCCGTTGCCGCCACCCTGCCATTCGCGCTGCATATTGTCGGTAAGCGTTTACCGGCAGTGGCGGCGGGCAACAACCGCCACGCACCCTCCTGTTGCCGCCACCTTACCACTTGTAGGGACGCACGGCTCGTGCGTCCGCCAAGTAAAAGTCAGGTATATGCCGGATGCTTACGGCATTATTCGGACGCACGAGCCGTGCGTCCCTACAAGTGGCAGGATAGCGGCAAAGGAGCAATAGGGCATCTATTGCACTGCAATATGCCGCCTATCGCAGCCTGAAAGGGCATCTTTCGCGCGGTAAAACACGGTAAGTTGGAAACACCCACCCCAACCCTCCCGAAGGGAGGGAGCTTGGTATGCCTTGTCTCCTTGCCCTTGCGCAGCTTTCCCAGCCGTCCCAGTTCTCTCATCCCTCCCATTCAATCCAACCCCCAAAAACAATAACCCATGCCAGGAAAAGTAATAATATTCTCGGCCCCCAGCGGTAGCGGCAAGAGCACCGTAATCGGCCGACTGATGGCGCACAAGGAGCTGCGCCTCGCCTTCAGCATATCGTGCACCAGCCGCCAGCCGCGCGGCACGGAGCGCGACGGAGTGGAGTATTTCTTCGTCACGCCCGACGAGTTCCGCCGCCGCATCGCCGCTGGCGAGTTCCTCGAGTACGAGGAAGTCTACAACGACCGCTACTACGGCACGCTCAAGAGCCAGGTGGAGAGCCAGTTGGAGCGCGGCGAGAACGTCGTGCTCGACGTTGACGTGAAGGGCGGCTGCAACATAAAGGAGTATTACGGCAGCCGTGCCTTGAGCCTCTTCATCCAGCCGCCGTCTATCGGCGAGCTGCGCCGCCGCCTCGAAGGGCGCGGCACCGACGCCCCCGCCGTGATAGAAGACCGCCTCGCCCGCGCCGAGTTCGAGCTGGGCTTCGCCCCGCGCTTCGACCGCGTAATAGTCAACGACGACCTCGACCGCGCCGTCAGCGAGGCCTACCGGGCGGTAAAAGAGTTCTTAAATGAAAAATGAACAATCCGGTAGCTGACGGTTGGGTCGGTATGGCGTAGCCCTAACTTCCCGGCCTTCCCTGTTCTCTCGGTTCTCTCATCCCTCCCATCATTCCCAGCTCTCCCAACAACCAATGCCAACCATCGGAATATTCGGGGGTTCGTTCAACCCTATCCATAACGGCCACATCGAGCTCGCGCGGCGGCTTCTCGCCCTTGCGCGGCTCGATGAGGTGTGGTTTGTAGTGTCGCCGCAAAACCCGTTCAAGCGGGGCGAGCGGCTGCTCGACGACGACCTGCGGCTGCGCATGGTCGAGCTTGCCCTCGCCGACGAGCCGCGCATGAAGGCGTCAGACTGCGAGTTCCGTCTGCCGCGCCCGTCGTATATGTGGCTCACGCTGCAATCCCTGTCGCAAGCCCATCCCGACTGTGAGTTTGTCCTCCTCATCGGTGCCGACAACTGGGCGCGCTTCACCGAGTGGCGCGCGTGGCGCGACATCCTTGCCCACCACCGCGTAGTGGTGTATCCGCGCGAGGGCGCGCCCGTTGACGCCGCCACCCTGCCTCCCGGCGTAACCCTTGCCGACACCGGTCTCGTGCCGGGCAGCAGCACCGAGGTGCGCCGCCGCCTCGCTGAAGGACAGCCGATTACGGGGCTCGTGCCGAAAGTGGTGGAGGAAATTTTAAAGGTAAAAAGGTAAAACGGTAGAAAGGTAAAAAGGTAAAACAGTAGAAAGGTGAATGAGCCCAATATGGCTGGATGTATTTTTACCTTTTTACTTTTCTACCTTTTTACCTTTATATTCATCGTTTCTTTGTCAAACTCGATGCCACGGCGTTCGATGAATGCCGAGAGGTCGCCGCTGTCGGCCAGTTCGCGCGGCGTGCCAGTGATGACGTGGCCGTTGCCGGGCATCAGCCAGAGCCTGTCGGCAGTCTGCAGGGCCAGTTCGAGGTCGTGCGTAGACATGAACACCGTCTTGCCTGTCTCGTGGCTTAGCCGTGTGAGCAGCAGTAAGGTGTCAACCTTGCTGGGGTAGTCGAGGAATGCCGTAGGCTCGTCGAGTATGATGATTGGCGTCTGTTGCGCCAACGCCTTGGCCAGCATCACCTTCTGGCGTTCGCCGTCGCTGAGCGTCGTCACCGTGCGCGTGGCAAGGTGGGCCACGCCTACCTGTTCCATGCTCTCGGTTACGATGCGCTTGTCGTCGGTGCCGAGCGTCCCCCAAAAGCCCGTGTATGGCGTGCGGCCGAGGCCAACCACCTCTTCCGCCGTCATGTTCTCAGCCTCCGGGCGGCTCGTCAGCACCACGCCCACGAGCTGTGACAGTTCGCGGTTGGTGTAGTCGGCAACCTCTTTGTCTTTTATGTATATGCTGCCGCCGAGTTTGGGCAGGAACGCGGCAAGGGTCTTGAGCAGCGTGGACTTGCCCGCGCCGTTCGCCCCGATGAGGCAAGTCAGCTCGCCCGCGTGCAGCGATGCGTTGATGCCGGCGGCAACAACCTTGTCTCCGCCACGCAGCCGGTAGCCGATGGAGAGTGATGAAAGCGTTACTGTTGGCATTGCTGTTAGGTTAAGAATAAAGAAGAAGGAATGTTTAAAATGTCAAGCGCGCACAAGAAACGAACGCCAAGGTCAGCTCGTCCCTCGTTTGCTTGTCCCTCGTCTGCTTGTTTGCTCGTCTGCTTGTTTGCTCGTTTGCTTGTCCCTTGTCAGCTTGTCCCTCGTCTGCTTGTCAACTAAGAATTAATCAGTGTCCTTGCAAACTCGATTATCGTGTCCTTGCCGCGGTCGAAGTCCTCGTCGGTGAGGCTGACGCTGTAGTCAGGCTCGATGCCGAACTCCGTGCACTGCATATCGCGGTCGTACATCGGGCAGGCGCTGAACCTTACCGCCCAGCCGTTAGGCAGCTCGCTGCTCATCGGCATACCAGCCCCGCCGCCGGTCTTGTCGCCCACGACGGTTACGTCTGGGCAGCACTTCATGTACTTGACGAACTCGTTGGCCGCGCTGAACACCTCGCGGTTGGTGAGCACCACCACTTGTTTGTGCCACCTTATGCCCGACGACGGCTTCAGCGTCTGCTCCTCAGGCTCCGAGAAGTCGCTGTGCCCCGTGCCCGTCTTGTGTCGTATGTAGCCCACGAGGATGCTCTCGTCGGTGAAGCGCCCTGCCAACGTCTCTGCCGATGTGAGCATTCCGCCGCCGTTGCCGCGCACGTCTATAATCAAGCCGTTGCACGGGGCGAGCTCGTAGAGCACCTCGTCAAGGTTGCCACTGCCGATGGCGTTCTCGAACGAAGGGCAGTAGATGTAGCCTATGTTGTCGTCGAGCTTGCGGTATTGCAGTCCCGAGGCAATCTTGTAGTCGGTCCCGAGGTACTTGCGCAGGAGCGAGTCGCTGAAGTTGGTGGGGTAGTCCTCTTTCCAGCTCCAGTACCTTGCGTTGTTGAACGGCGAGTACATATTTACGTGTCCGTCGCGCAGCTCGGCGAGCATATCGCCCAATACCTCGAACAGCTGGTCGTCGTTCATGCCGTCGTCTATCCTGACGCTGTACTTTGCCCGCACCTCGTTCCAGTCAAGTCCGTATGCCTCGGCCTTGTAGTCGAAGAAGCAGTAGTGTTCGTCCATTATTTTCCATAGAGCCTCGAAGTTGCCTTGCGGTGTGTCGTCGTACTCCTCGACGTCAACGCACGACACTGCGCTGAAGCCCAGGAGTATGGGGAGCAGGACGTGAAAAATCTTGTTCATGGGATGATGTTGGTAAGTTTGAAACTTCTTACAAAACCTATAAGCACCATGTTTGAGTAAGTGTGGTACTTCAGGTTGTTGACTTTCGCTTGGCGGAAGTCGCCAAGGTAGCCTATGCGGAGCGTGGTGCGGCCGAGGGTGAAGTCGAGCGTCAGCATCTGGCGCAGCGACGGCGTGCTGGCTATTGTGGTGGGCACGACGTTGTGGTCGTAGTCTCCACGCGAGAAAATCTCGTAGTACGACTGGCCGTAGTTGGGGCTGAACATCACCCCGAACAGCGGTGCGCTGACCTCGTAGCGTGCAGAGAACGGCGTGTTCCACAGCCTGAAGCGGTACTTGACGGCTGCCGACGGCGATATTTTCAAGGCGAGGCGTGCCTGTGCGGGGTTGTTGCTGTTGCGTGTGTTGTATAGGAAGCCGATTTCGGCGTCAGCCTGTCCGCCGGCGATTACGTTCAGTCGGCCGCCCAAGAAGTCCCAGTTGTAGTGCACGCCATAGGTGAATGTGTACATACCCATCATCTCGCCGCCCTCGTTGGCGCGGTTGTCGGCGTAGGCGAAGCTGCCCTGGTGTACCAGCATACGTGACCAGCGGCGTCCCTCGCGGCGGCGCAGCGTGTGGGACATATAGCGCACTTCTGTGCCCGAATACTTCTCCGGCGACAGGTAAGTGTCAAGGATGTTCACCCCGCCCACGCCTATCATCTGGGCATTTGTGATTACCTTGGCACTCGGTATGGTGTCGGCCTCTTGCGCCGCGGCCATCAAGGGGAAGGTTAACGCCGCCAAAACGGCGAATGTATGTTTTGCTTTCATCGTCAGTCTTGTGGTTCGTCGTCTCCGAAAAGGCTCAGCTGCCCCGTGATTTCGTCTATTACTTGCCGCTGGCTTTTGCCTGCGTCCGGGTCAAGGTTCTCGTCTTCAGGCACACCGGGTTGCGTTTCTTCTTCGCCGTTGACGTCTTCGGCATCGTCTGCGGGGCGTTTCAGCGGCTCAAGTTGCTCTATCGAGTCCACTTCCCACGTGGTCAGGCGCTTACCCTTGGCCTTGAAGCCCTTGACGGCCACGAACTCCTCTGCCTCTACGACCATTGGGTCGCGGAACGAATCGTTGCCTCCGAAGTTGATGCGGAAGCGCGGGTACGGCTCGTCAGTCAGGCATACGAGACGGCTCTCCTTGTTTTCGCCTATGTAGTTCTGCTTGCGCTTTGAGCCTTCCATCATGAAACGCTTGAGGTATGGGTAGCCCTGTTGGTCGGCATCGTACAGCACCGCCGTCCACACTTTGTGCTCGTCATACTTCTCTATTATCTTTATGTTGTCCTCATAGTGGTTGTTCGCGTCGAAGTTCGACAGGTAAAAGTCGCCTCCGTCGAGCACTACGAGTATGCTGTCGCCCTCGTTGAACTCACCCAGCAGCCGCCCGTGGTCGTCATAGTTCAGGCGTTTCACGTCCGGGTCGAACCACACCTTGCGCCCGCCAAGCGTGCTGTGTCCGTGGCTCTTGAGCGATATGCGGTGCACGTTGAAGCGTGTCATCACCACGCCGCGTGCGCTCCTGCCCTTGATGGCAACCTCCGAGAAGTCTTTTTCCTTAAAGATGTTCTTCAGCCTTGGTGCCGGGTCGAGCGTCACCTTTATTATCTCGGCCTCGCCGTTGGGGTTGGCCGTGAAGTATACCACGCGCGAGCCTGGCGTGCCCATGGTCAGGTCATATTCCCTGTCGCGGGTTATGCTCGTTACGTTAAAGCGCTTCATGTAGTATTTCCCGAGCTTGCCGTCGCGGTAGACCACGTTGTATATTGTGCGCTTGTCGTTCTTCTTGAATACGGCTACGTGCATGACGTTCTTGCCAACGAATATTTTGTCGGCCACGCGCACCACCTTGTACTTTCCGTCCTTGTAGAATATGATGATGTCGTCGATGTCGGAGCAGTTGCATACGAACTCGTCCTTCTTCAGTGCCGTGCCTATAAAGCCGTCGGCCCTGTTGATGTAGAGCTTCTCGTTTGCCTCCACAACCTTCGTCGCCTCTATGGTGTCGAAGCTCTTTATTTCCGTAAGTCTCGGGTGTGCGGCGCCGTATTTCTGCTTGAGGAACCTGAACCAGTCGGCCGTCACCTCGACCATGTTGCCCAACTTCCGGTCAATGTCGTCAATCTCGGCCTTGATTTTGGCCATCAGCTCGTCGGCCTTGTCCTTGTTGAACTTCAGGATGCGCGCCATCTTTATGTCCATCAGGCGCAGAATGTCGTCCTTCGTCACCTCGCGGATGAACTGCGGGTAATACGGCGTCAGCCTCTCGTCGATGTGCGCGCAGGCCGCGTCCATGTCGGGTGCTTGCTCAAACTTGCGGTCCTTGTATATGCGTTCCTCTATGAATATTTTTTCCAGCGAGGCGAAGTGCAGTTGCTCCTGCAGTTCGTGCTTGCGTATTTCGAGTTCCTGGCGCAGCAGTCCCATCGTGTGGTTGACCGAGTAGCGCAGCACGTCGCTCACCGAGAGGAACTGCGGCTTGTTGTCCTCGATGACGCAGCAGTTCGGCGAAATGTTTATTTCGCAGTCGGAGAAGGCATACAGGGCGTCGAGTGTCTTGTCCGACGATACGCCGGGAGCCAGGTGCACCTGTATCTCCACCTGCGCCGCCGTGTTGTCGTCCACCTTCCGCGCCTTTATTTTCCCCTTCTCTATGGCCTTCAGTATTGAGTCGATTAGCGTCGAGGTGGTCTTGCCGTAAGGAATTTCGCGTATTACGAGCGTCTTGCTGTCCAGCTTCTCTATCTTCGCCCTCACCTTCAGCACGCCCCCGCGCTGCCCGTCGTTATACTTGCTCACGTCGATGCTACCGCCCGTGGGGAAGTCAGGGTACAGCGTGAACTCCTCGCCGTGCAGGTAACTTACGGCAGCGTCGCATATTTCGTTGAAGTTGTGCGGCAGCACCTTCGAGCTCAGTCCCACGGCTATGCCTTCCGCTCCCTGCGCCAGCAGCAGCGGGAACTTCGCCGGCAGCGTTATTGGCTCCTTGTTCCTTCCGTCATAACTCAACTGCCACTCCGTAGTCTTCGGGTTGAACACCACGTCCAGCGCAAACTTCGACAGCCTTGCCTCTATGTATCGAGGCGCCGCCGCGCGGTCGCCCGTCAGTATGTTGCCCCAGTTTCCCTGGCAGTCAACCAGCAAGTCCTTCTGTCCCAGCTGCACTAATGCGTCGCCGATGGATGCGTCGCCGTGCGGGTGGAACTGCATCGTGTGCCCCACTATGTTGGCCACCTTGTTATACCGCCCGTCGTCCATCCTCTTCATCGAGTGCAGTATCCTGCGCTGCACGGGCTTCAGCCCGTCCTCGATGTGCGGCACGGCACGCTCCAGGATTACGTATGATGCGTAGTCCAGGAACCAGTTTTGGTACATCCCCCCAAGGTTGTGCACTGCCGAGGCGTCAAACCTGCTTGCGGGCTTGAAGCCCGTGCCGGCGTCCTCGTCGTGCCTGCCTTCGTCCGTGACCCCTTGCCCGTCGCCGCTTCCGCCGGTTGCGTCGTAGGCGTTGTCGTCCAATATCTCGTTGTCCTTTATTTCGTCGTCCATAATATGCTTTTACCCTTTGCCACCGCCATGCACCTTCCGCTCGCCGGCCTGCCGGCGCTTGCATATATTATTATAAGGTATAAGGCTGTAACCTTGCAAAGGTACATGAAAAATCCGAGCCGTGCAACAATTCCGCCGTTTTTAGAAACTGTTTTGTCTTTTTCTCTGCAAACTTGAAGCTTTCTTGGCATTTTGTGTATATTCATAAAAATTTTAAAATATAATGCCAAATACTCTTGACATATCGCAAAAAGCATTATCTTTGTCGCCGAAAAGTTAAACGTTTAAATTACAAAAACATGAAAAAACTTATACTCATTGCAGCCGTAGCCTTGTTCTCCCTTGGCGTTTCGGCACAGAAGTACAATGCCCCGTTGGCAACCCCGTTGAAAGTGTCTGCCGAGGATGCACAGGCTCGCCAGGTAAGGGAAGCTCTCTTGAACGGCAATGGCAAAAGTGTTTCTAATGCAGCCACACGGGCGTTGACAAGGGTAGTAGAGCCTGAGGGCACGCCAAACGACTACTTCCTTGTAAGGTCAGAGCTGGTTGATTGGCTCGGCTTCCTTCCTGAAAGGTTGACGAAGGAAACAGTGTACCTGTCGGCTGACGGCACAAAGATTTATCTCCCCAATATGGTGTGGCCTTCCCAGTTCGGCAGTACTCCGAACTATGTTGAAGGCACTGTAAGCGGAAACGTTATCTCTATTCCCGCTGGACAGGTTGTCGGAACTATGCAGATGAACGGTGTGACTTATGAGTTCTATTTGGCTGCGGTAGATATTCAAAAAACAAATCTTACTAAGAAAATAACCCCTTCGTATGACCCAATCCAGTTGTATTTTGACAGTAGTGTGGGGTTAATAACATGGTATAACTCAACAGGTACGCAATACAACGGTGCGTATATAGGCCTTTTCTATGACTATACATCTGGTGGCTATACATACACGAACAATGCAGCTTACGTTGCCAGTCCGTCGTACTTCTCGCATACGTTCTATGCAGACCCTGTAACTCGCCAAATGACGTATCGCGATGCTTATACAGGCGAGAGCGGCTCTGCGGCAGTTGAACATCATATTACAAATCTGGGCCTTCACTTCATGAAGGGAATTTTGCCTGATTATTCTGATGTGTATGTCTTGTTTAAGGACGCTTATGAAGAATATGACCCGAAGACTGGCGAGGGCATCGGTGACCCCATTGGAATTATGACCGGTGTACAGGTTATAAGTGACAACCGCGTGATGTTCGCAAGCGATGGCACGCCGTCATGGAACCAGACCAATATGCGAAACTACTCGTGCCCGTTCATCTATGACAGCACTACTGATACTTATACCCAGCTGGCTACACCGACAAGGAGGCTCAGGGATTTGTGGCAAGAAACGGTTGAAAATGAAGGCGGCTCAACTTCTGAAAAATACATTTACTCACACGATTACTGCGACATGATTATCGGCAAGGCTGCGGGTTCAGGCATCAGCGGCGTTGAGACCTCAACCGACAAGGAGGCCGTGTCAACCGAATACTACGACCTGTCAGGCCGCCGCATCAGCGCAGCCGACAAGGGCGTAAGCATCAAGGTAGAGAAGTATGCCGACGGCACGAGCAAGGCCGTTAAGGTGCTGAAATAAAGACGCATTCATTTAAATTTTAATGTGTCATAATTTTTCGGGCGGGGCGACTATATGTTTCCCCGCCCGACTTTTTTATCCGTTCATCCCCGCGCTATTCCACATTTTTTCACCCCCATCCCCGTGCCCATCCCCGTGCCCATACGTGGGTACTCGTTGCCATAAAATTCAAATCCACATTTTTTTCACCCCATCCACGTTCCCATCCGCTTGTAGGGACGCTCAGACCGAGCGTCAGGGTAAATATGAAAACAGCCAACAGCTACCATGCTAAACGCCAACAGCTGTATGTTTACGACATTACCCGGACGCTCAGACCGAGCGTCCCTACAGGCGGGCTGGCAACGTGGCGGAGGATGAATGCCGTTTTTTTATCGGCGTTTACGGGACAAACTTTGAATATCCGTCACTGCCTTATACCGAACTCACGTTAACTACATAACTCCTTAACTCCTAAAGAAAAAAAGCATTTGTCTTTAACTCCTTAACTACATAACTCCTTAACTCCTAAAGAAAAAAGCATTTGTCTTTAACTCCTTAGCGAGTGAAACGAGCGATAACTCCTTTAACTCCTTTAACTCCTGTAGAAAGCTCCTTTAACTCCTGGCGAAAACTCCTTTAACTACTAATGAATGGGAGCTTTGCGTCTTTTCGTCTTGCGTTTTGCCACATATTGGGGCGTGAAATGCGGCAAGTTGCTAACTCCCTCATACCCATGCAGTTCCGCGCCCCTGTGCGACCATTTTAATAAGGTGTATTATTTACAAACAAAACACCCGAAAATTGACGTGTTTTTGCCCTTAAAAACGTTGATTTATTATATTTTCAATCTTTAAAATTATCGTTTGTAAAAACGTTTTTAATGAATGTTTTTTTTGTGCTAAAATTTTGTACTTATTGAAAATATGTTTAATTTTGTCGGTTGTAGAATGCTTGTATTTTATATATGAATAAGTAAAAACCGATAGAGATGAAACACTTTTTATTATCAATCGTCATGCTGCTTGGCTGTGTTTGTACGGCCAGTGCCCAGCTCCCGTCAATAACGCTGAAGGACATCGACGGCAAGACGGTAAGGACAGACACGTTGTCGAACAACGGCAAGCCTTTCATTATCGATTTCTTCGCCACATGGTGCCACCCGTGCAACCGTGAGCTTAACGCCATCAACGAGGTGTACGAGGAATGGCAAGAGGAAACGGGCGTTAAGGTTATCGCCGTATCCATCGACCAGGCCCAGAACATCAACAAGGTGCGCCCGCTGGTTGACAGTAACGAGTGGCCTTACTACGTGCTTCTCGACCCCAACAGCGACTTCAAGCGCGCTCTCGGCATCCAGATGATACCTTATACCATCATCTGCGACGGTCAAGGCAACATCGTCTACAAACACAACGGATATACCGAGGGAGCCGAGCAGGAACTCATCGAGAAAGTTCGCGAGCTTATTAATAAATAAGGTGTAAGGCCTCCGCTCGCCCTCTTGAGGGGCTTGCGGAGGCCTTGCTGCGGCGGCTGTTGGCCGTGACGGCCGGTCTCCGCAAGCCGATAGTTACCCTTACTCCCATAATCACCAAAAGAAATATATGAACAAGATAACCCTGATATGCCTGCTCGCCGCCTTCGCGCCGGCTGCCCCCGCGCTTGCCCAGGAAGGGCAAGACGATGGTGGAGGCAACAAAGTCACTGTGTCAGGCAGCATCCAGAGCGACATCCTCATACCGGAGTTCGACCCCGAAATCCAGAGCCAGTCTGACAAGATTGACGAATGGGCCGTCACCAACACGTTCGCCGATGTCAACATCATGAGCGAGCACGTTGATGCCGGGGCGCGCTTCGAGTTCCTGAAACACCCTCTTCCAGGCTTCCGCCCGCCAGGCTTCACGAAAGACTACGCGGGATGGGGCGTACCTTATTTCTATGTGAAAACACACTTCAAGAACTGGGACTTGACCCTCGGTAACTTCTATGAGCAGTTCGGTTCCGGTTTCATCCTCCGCACTTACGAGGAGCGCACCCTCGGCATCGACAACTCGCTCCTCGGCGGACGCTTCACCATCAGGCCCGTCAAGGGCGTGTCGTTCAAGGTCTTGAGCGGCAAGCAGCGCCGTTACTGGTCGCACAACGACTCGTGGGTCAGTGGTGCCGACCTCGAGCTAAGCCTCGACCAGTGGTTCAAGGGCCTCTCTAACAGCGGCACTTACCTTACCCTCGGCGCTTCGTGGGTCAACAAGTACGAGAGCGACGACGACATCATGGCCGACGCTACCCACAAGCTCAACCTGCCGACCTCGGTCAACGCCTTCGACGTGCGCGCAAACCTCCAGAAAGGTGGCTTCAGCCTCCTCGCCGAGTACGCATGGAAATCGCAAGACCCGACCTACGAGAACGGCTACATCTACCGCAAGGGCTCCGTGACCATGCTTTCGGCTTCTTACTCCAAGCGCGGCCTCAGCGTCCTGCTCCAGGCAAAGCGCAGCGACAATATGTCGTTCCGCAGCCGCCGCCGCGAGGGTGAGGACGTCACCACCACGGCCTCGTTCATCAACCACATGCCGGCCTTCACCATGGACCAGACATACGCCCTGGCTGCCATGTACCCCTACGCCACGTATCCTGACGGCGAATGGGCTTACCAGGCACAGTTCGGCTACAACTTCAAGCGCCACACCTTCCTCGGCGGCAAGTACGGCACCAAGCTCCGCGTCAACTTCTCCCACATACGCGGCATCGACGGCATCGAGCCCGGCGTTGACAACATGGTGCCCGGCACCGACGGTTACGGCTCGGCCTTCTGGAAGTGGGGCAAGGGTGGTATGTACTACCAGGACATCAACGTGCAAATCGACAAGAAGTTCTCGCGCTCGTTCGACCTCCACTTCATGTACATGAACCAAATCTACAACAACGTGGTAAACCCCATTGCCGACGGAGAGCTTAGCGAGGGTGAGACCTACGTGCGCTCAAACATCTTCATCCTTGACGGCAAGTACCGCTTCAACAACAAGTTCACCCTTCGCGGCGAAGTGCAGTATCTTACCACGGGCGAAGACCTTGGCGACTGGTGGTATGGCTTGCTCGAACTTTCGTTCCTGCCCCACTGGATGTTCACCGTTGCCGATATGTACAACAGCGGCGTCACCAACCGCCACTATTACCAGGGACTCATCACCTATTCGGCCGGTTCCCACCGCCTGCAGCTCGGCTACGGCCGCACGCGCGCCGGTTACAACTGCGCCGGTGGCGTCTGCCGTTACGTGCCCTCAAGCAAGGGAGTCACCATTTCGTATAACTATAACTTCTAACCATCAAGCATGAAGATTACATATATATATAATAAGGTGGCGCTCGCAGCCCTTGCGACCCTTGCCTTCACCGCCTGCAACGACATCGATGAAAACGACCGTTACATCTACGTCGAGCCGCCGCAGACCGACAAGGTGGTGCTCATCGAGGACTTTACCGGCCAGATGTGCTCAAACTGCCCTCTGGCTACTGGCTTCATCGAGCAGATGCAGGAAGACTACGGAAGTGACCGCGTCATAGCCGTTGGTATGCACAGCGGCCCGTTGGGGCTGAACACCCCGCTTTACACGCAGACCGGCCAGCACTATTACGACCAGTGGAGCATCATTGGCCAACCGGCAGGTGTTATCGACCGCCGCACTAAGGTTGAGGGCGTCAATAGTATCACGCCGTGGAACACGGCCGTGAACAACGCTCTTGCCCTGTCGGCTCCCCTCCGCCTCTCTGCAGCAACCTCTTACGATGCCGCCACGCGCACGGTCTCTATCGACGTTACGGCCGAGGGCGTGCTCGATGTCGAGGGTAAGCTCCAGCTTTGGCTTATAGAGGACAATGTCACCAGTTTCCAGTTGATGCCCGACCGTTCGGTTGACCCACGCTACAACCACAACCACGTCTTCCGCACGGCTGTCAACGGCGAGGACGGCGAGGCGTTCAGCATAGCTTGGGGCGAGACCAAGACAGTGTCACATACATACACACTTGATGCTGCCTGGAAAGAGGCCGATATGTCTGTCGTAGCTTTCGTTTATAACGACGAGGGCGTGCAGCAGGCTGTCAAGGTGCCCGTAATACCTGCGGAAAGCGGAGAAAATTAAGATACCGGGAGTTGAGAGCCAAGGGGTTTACCCACAAACTTGGCTTCCCAACTTTTCCCAGGGCTTCCGTCTTCCCAGACCTCCCAGTTCTCCCAGCTCTCCCAGCTCTCCCAGTTCTCCCAAATGTTTAATAAAAAAATAAGCAACAATAAAAATCAATAAGCATTATGAAGAAAATCTTTACACTTTGCATATCCCTCCTTATGGGATGCGCCGCGCTTAACGCGCAGACTTTCGCCTTTGTTGACGGCAAGGGAAATACAATCGAAAACGGTTCTACCCTGACGTTGACTGAATATGAGTTTGCCGTTGAGGGCTTTATGCCTGACGTTCAAATCCCAATCACTGAAGGCTTTTCAGTGAAGAACGTTTCTGGTGCAACGGCAGATTTCGATATAAAGTTCACTGTAACATCGAAACCCGGCGGTACGTTCCAGGTATGCCCTGTGGGTGAATCGTGCGTTACTGATGTGGCAAGCCCAATAATATCTTTCACCAATAGGCCGTCACTTGCAGCCGGTGCTACCGATGATTACAGTCTTACCGAATGGAAACCGGGTGCAATGGGAACATTAAATCCTTCGACAGGTATGTATGGCGACCCCGTCACAGGTGGAGCCATTGGCACTTGCTCTGTTGAAATAGAGGTTGGCCCGAGGGGTTACACCACTCCAGACTCAAAAATTACTGCCAACTTCGTTTTCGGAACATCGGCAGGCATCAGCGGTGTTGAAACCGAAAAGGATAATGCCGTAGTAGGTTACTACACCATCGACGGCGTTGAGCTCAATGCTCCGCAGAAAGGCCTTAACATTGTTAAGCGCGCTGACGGCATCACGACGAAAGTCTTGGTTAAATAATCCGTCATACCCAACGGGCGCATCAATATGATGACCGACGCACCCACCTGTAGGGACGCTCGGCCTGAGCGTCCGGGTAATTTCCGATAATCTCGGGCAATCTCGGGCATCTCGGATAAATCCTGTGGCAAACACATGGTAATCTCGGGCAAACCCGTGGTAATTCTTGGGTGATATATCAATCGCCCTTGTGTTCCAAATATTCAGCCGTTTGTGGTGGACGCTCATACTGGGCGTCCCCGCAAGTGGCCGACTATGGGGAACGAAAAACATAAAGGTGAAACCGCTAACTTGACGACTACTTCCATCGGTTAAACCTTCGAATGCTATGAACACACCCAATCGGCGAATAGCCGAATATGATGGACGCACCCACCTGTAGGGACGCTCGGCCTGAGCGTCCGGGTGATGTAGGTAATATTCCCGGATAATTCCGGGTAATGTTCCAACCACCGTTGTGTTACAAATACACAGCCGTTAGCGGTGGGCGTTCAATAAAACTTGAAAGGCGGAAAAGTGGAAGGCTTATGCCTAACCCAACTTACTCCTTTAAAATAAGTAACAATTAACCAAACCTAAATTAATAACAACATGAGAAAGAAAGCCTTTGCTATGCTTCTCCTTTTGCTCGGCATCTGTTGTGGCACAGCCACGGCACAGACGTCCGACCAGAAGGCTGAGGTCATCCCGGTGCTCTTCCCTAATTCGTCAGCGTTCACCGCGCTGTCGGATAACGGACTTTGGGCAGTCTCTTGCGGACCGGGCGAGGACCAGTCAAGTATGTTCTACCCGTATCTCATCAATACTACTACGGGTGAATACACACCTCTTTGGACAGCCGAAGATGAAGCCAACTTGGTGGGCATCTCCGTTAATGACGTCACTAACGACGGTAACATCATCGTCGGCAACCACGGTGGCGCGGCTTATTATAACGTAGCCGAGGGCCAGTGGCATCAGCTGCCCGGCCAAGGAGGAGAAGTTACCGTGGTAACTCCTGACGGTAAGTATATCGGCGGATGGACAGGCAGCGGCAATGCCGGAGCCGGCACTTATACCGAGACTCCCCTGCTTTGGGAGCGTCAGGACGACGGCAGCTATGTTCAGCTCGACGTCCTCGACTTCCCTAATTTCCCAGTGGTTACGGGGAATGGCTATGTGGCTAAAGAAATACGTATCACGGAAATCAGCGCCGACGGAAACCTCATTGCCGGCGGTATGAACTTCACCGGGGCTGGGAGCTTCTACATCTATAACCGCACTACCCACGAAACTGTTTATCCGGGCCCGGATATGAACGACAGCTCTGTAAACGAGCAGCTGCGTGTCCAGGTCGGTGCCGAGTCTTTCTTCAGCAACAACGGTAAGTACCTTACCGGTATGTACGGTGGAACCGAGTCAGCATCTGACGCCGCCTCTTCGTTCCTTTACGATGTTGAGAACGATGTGTTCACAGGTTATAACACACAGGCGTCGGAGACTGACCGTTTCGGTACGACGGTTTCCAACAGCGGTGTCGTATTCGCCTGCAGCCCGGCGGTTAACCCCCTGCGTTCAACATATATAAGGTATAAGAACCTTTGGATAGGCCTTGACGAACTCCTGCAGAGCCGTTACGGCATCAACTTCTATGAAGTTACCGGTTATGACTACACCGGCCTTGTTCTTGGTATCTCTGACGACGAGAAGACTATCATCGGACAGTCACTCACACAGTCGAGCGGTTACATCATCCGTCTGCCTGAATCAATATCTGAGGCAGCAAGCCATGTCAACCCCTTGGATGCTTATACAGTGTTCCCGGCAGAAGGCTCACAGTTCTCTGCCTTCAGCTCTGCGCAAATCACGTTCAACACTGAGGCAACTCTTTCGCCTTCAGCTTCAGTGCAGCTGCTCGACGCTTCAGGCAGCGTTGTACGTTCTTACAGGCTGTCGGCACAGGCCAACGGGCGCACGTTCGTTGCCGGTGGTATAACCTCTACGCTTACCCCGGGCCAGGAGTACACGCTCCGCTATCCCGCCGGTACATTCCTCTTGGCTTCTGACGAGACTTACAAGTCACCGCAAATCGACGTCAAGTATGTCGGCTGCGAGCCTGTTCCGGCCAACGCTACGGCCATAACCCCGGCAAACTCTGCCGCCGTATCTGAAATAAGCGCCGAAAGCCCAATCCAGATGAAGTTCAACATGAGTGTCGCCGTTAGTGACGATGCCCACGCTTACCTCTATGAGGAAGGCAATGACAACCCCGTAGTTGAGCTTACCTTCGCACAGTCTGACCTTACAACGGTGTTCCTCTATCCGGCCTTGAGGCGTTACCTCAGCAAGGACAAGAATTACAGCGTTGTCGTAGAGGCTGGCTCTATCACTGACATCATGGGCTTCAACCCCAACACTGAATTCTCCGTTAACTACGTCGGTGCATACGTGCCTGAAGTTCCCGTTGACGGTAGCCTCTTCAGCGATGACTTCAACGACCCAAGCCGTTCAATGACGCTCTATCTCCTCAACGAGGGCGACCACAACGCGCCGTCGTCTATCGTTACCCCGTGGGGCTTCGACAAGGACAACAGCCCGTGGATATTCGTCGTTCGTGAGAGCGAGAGCTCAAGCGACTACTGCGCCGCTTCACACTCTATGTACAACCCGTCAGGCAAGTCTAACGACTGGATGGCTCTGCCGCAGCTCCAAATCGAAAACGAGTTCTACCGCATCGAGTTCGACGCACAGTCTTACAAGCTCGGACGTAACGACCACCTCAAGGTTTACGTCGTTGAGGACGACAACGTTTACAGCGCGCCGAATATGCCGAATGAGCTTCGCGACAAGTTCCTCTCTGAGGGCGACCTCATCTTCGACCAGCAGGTTACTCCGGGTGAAGACCAGGACGAGGAAGGCCTTGCCAATGGCTGGCAGCACTTCGACCTGTCGCTTGCCGACTATGCAGGAAAGAACATCTACATCGCGTTCGTCAACGACAACGAAGACCAGAGCGCCGTATTCCTCGACAACGTAAGGGTTTACTACCAGGGCGACTTCTATATAACTCCTGACGTAGAGCAGAACGTCGTTGCTGCAGAGTCTGTTCCCGTTGCAATGCTTGTGCGCATCACCGGTGACGACACTTACAACAACCTCAACGCAACCCTCACATCGGGCGACTTCACTTCTACTTACACTGCAAGCGACCTCAACCTCACGAAGGATAGCGAAGTCTACAGCTTCACATTCCCCGAGGAGCTGCCGCTCACAATCGGTGAGTCTAACCCGTACTCCATCAACGTCACCATCGACGGCACAACGGTTACAAGCAGCGGTACAATCAACGACCTCGCATTCGAGACGACGAAGCGCGTGGTTGTAGAGGAGAGCACGGGCCAGCAGTGTTCTAACTGCCCGCAAGGCATACTTGCCCTTGAGCATCTTAACGAAGTTTACGGCGAGCAGGTTATTCCTATCGCAATCCACAGCTCAATTGTCGGTACCGACCTGTTCTCTTACGAAGCCTACAACAGCTACTTCGGCATCACGGCACAGCCTAACGGCGTCATCAACCGCGTAGACACTCTCTATGCGCCGATGTACCGCGCTGCTGGCGAGAACGACCAAGTAACTTACAGCTTCACTTCGCCTACTGGCAACAAGACATTCATGGACATCGTTCAGCGCGAGCTTCTTTCACCCGCTGTTGCCGAAATCGGCATCAACAGTGCAGTTTACGACTCAAGCAACGGCCTGATGCAAGTTTCTGGTGACGTAAACTACGCCCTCAACCTCTCTGCCCTTAACCACAACATCGCGTTCGTGGTACTCGAGGACGGACTCCGCGGTGTTCAGCTGAACAACCTCTACTCATCGAGCGACCCAATCTTCGGTGACTTCGGACAGAACGGCCTCTATGGCACGGGTACTCCTATCATCACGTTCGACCACGTTGCACGCAAGGTTGCCGACGAGCGCTTCGGCGGTATCTCCGGCTTGGTTCCTGTTGAGGTTACGGCTAACCAGCCAGTGGCTTACAGTCACAAGTTCTCTGGTCCTACCAACGTAAGCAACTGGGCTAACACCCAACTCGTGGCAATGCTGATTGACGCAACCACGGGTCGCATTGTCAACGCAGCCGTTGTTCCTGTTTCTCAGGGCACGGTAGGCATCAAGGGCGTTGTTTCTGAAGGTGAAGGCGGCGCAGTCATCGGCTATGCCGACGGTGCAATCACGGTCAGCGGTGCCGACGGTGCCGACGTGACAGTCTACGACATCAACGGTACGCTCGTAAGCAAGGCCAAGGTGAACGGCACTGCAAGCATCAACACCAACGGCTTGCACGGCATCTTCATCGTGAAGGTCAGCGGCGAGAACGTTGAGGCCGTGAAGAAGATTATCGTAAGATAAGATAACACGCACACACTCTCTACATCTGCGGGGTGGCTATGCCCCGCAGATGTTCACACCTCTGATATAGCCAGGGGCAGAACGCCCGGCAAACGCTTTACCCCGACTATATATTAACCTTATTATTAACTAAATTTTATTTTTATGAAAAAGAGCTTTTTACTTTGTCTGATGGCCCTATTAGGCGTCATTGGCATGTATGCAGCTGCCCCGACGAGTGGCGACGGCACAGAAGCTAATCCGTACATCGTGGAAGACGGAACGACTTATTCGAACCCAGGTGGCAGTAAGGTGTATGTCAGCTTTACTGCACCAAGTGCAGGTACGTTGACGCTGAATTTCACATCCAGTTTCTATATGGGTGCAGCGTTCGTGACCACTGACGGCAGAGCTTTAGAGCGTGAGTCGGATTATTCTACTTATAATAGGTATAATCTGGAAGTTGAAAGCGGCATGACTTATGTTATTTATGGAAATAACGTTTTCAGTGCTGTTGACATTACCGTAACTTTTGAAGAAAACGCTGACGCCATCACCGGTACGGCTGACCCTGCAACGGGCACTGCCCATGACGTTCTTACTTCAACGCTGATTAACCCTGACAAGGAGGAGCAGCTGGGCGTCAAGAACACCAAGTATCCTATCACCGTTACCCTGAGCAAGCCTGTAGGCTTCGTTTCAGCAAGGTGGGATGACGGTAAGGATTTCTCTACCACGGTGCGTGGCCACAACTACGACATCGCAGTTGAGTACGAGCGCCAGACTTCAACTGGTGGCAGTATGGGTGAATCACAGGGAGACCAGACGGGTGAAGTTGTTCCAGAGTTTTACCTTGGCGAGCAGACATCTCCAACATGGAATATAGGTCCTGAGATTCCGACGGACAATGGCGCAACTACACAGTCATGGACTCTCTATGACGACCGTGAGTACACTTTGACCCTGACCCTCTGGAACAGCCAGCTCGACTGGGAGCAGAACGGTACTCCTATCGGCGTTGTCACCATCAAGTATACTGGTACTACACCGGCCATCCAGTACAGCACAATCAAGCTGGTTGAGTGCTTCCCGAACCCGAACATCACCAATCCGAAGGACGAGAACCTGATGCTCAGCTGGGCTGACGAGCGCGACCAGGCTATGCTCGTGTTCGACGGTGAAATCGGCCGCGTTGAAGCTGGTGTTGCCGGCGGCCAGGGCATGGGCGAGACGCCTTGCGATGTAAGCTATATTTATTACGGCGAGAGCGACGGCAACATCACAAAGACCGCCGTGCTCGTTAAGATACCTGAGCAGAGCGACATGATGACGGGTAACCCCGCTGCCGACGTAACCGTGAACGTTTACGCTTACGACAAGAACGGTCGCGGCCTTGACGACACAGACCCACTCTACGGCCAGTTCAACAAGACCTCTAACAAGTATGAGTTGTCGTTCCCGTTCTCTGACGGACGTATCAACCCGACTTCACTCAACTACACATCACGTACACCTGAGAACCAGTATGTACAGAGCCTGACCGACGTAACCCTCGGCTTCGGCACACCTGTGCTCGTTAATCCTGACGCTCACGAGATGGCCGGCCTCTACCAGGGCGACGAGAAGGTGGCTGACATCGCTTTCACCACAACATACGACGGCGACAAAGATACAAGCCCGTCTTCAGTTAAGATGACCTTCATCGAGGTTGGTTCGCTCAAGGTTGACGGCGAGACCGGCGCCGAGAGCGGCACTCCTGTAGCTCTCGAGGAAGGCGACTATGAGCTTCGCCTGCCTGAACTCGTATTCGGAAACTCTTACATTAGCTGGGATACTCCTTGGACTAATGGTCTGCAGGGCATAGGCGAGTGCAACCCCGAGTGGAACTTCAAGTACTCAATAGTTAAGAGCCTGCCCGAGTTCGTAAGCGCAGACCCGGCTCCTTACGTTGCCGGCAGCGACGAATACAACGAGAGCCTGCCTAAGACAATCACCGCAACCTTCAGCGAGGCTATCGGCGAGGCTACTGCAACCGTTCGTTACGGAATGAACAGCGTAGCTGAAGTTCCCGCGGAGAACATCACCATCGACGGTACTAACGTAACCGTAGCTATGCCCGCAGAGGCCCTGACCGGCATGAGCGTAATCCTCAACCTCAGGGCTGTCACCACAGCCGGCGTGCCCGTTACTTACGGCGACCAGGAAGGCTTGGTACGTCTTACCTACCAGCTCAACCCGGCACAGCTTTCAGTTGAATACTCTCCCGCAAGCGGCACTACCGTTAAGTCTCTCAACCAGATTCTCGTAACTGGTTCTGAAAGCCTTGGCTACAACACCGAGCTGACAATGTCAGTTAAGGATGCACAGGGCCAGGAGGTTGCAACTGCATCCGTTGACGTTTTAGGTAACGACGGCACCGAGCTGACAGACTGGAACCAGGTTTACATCAACCTCTCTAAGGAACTCACCGAGGCTGGCACTTATACAATCGAAGTGCCTGAGCACATATTCTCTAACCTCGACGATACAGCTTGGAACACAGCTACTACGCTGACCTACACTGTTGACCCGACAGCCACAGGCATCGACAACGCACAGGCTGGCAACGTAACTGAGGTTGACGTTTACACCGTAGACGGCGCACTCTTCGCCAAGGGCGTTAAGAGCAACGAGGTTCGCAAGACCCTCCCCGCTGGCGTTTACGTTGTTAACGGCCGCAAGATAGCAATACGCTAAACCCTGACGCCAAAGGGGCAAGGCGTACCCTTGATATGAGGCGGGGACGCATGGCCATGCGCCCCCGCCTTTTTCAAAGACGAAAAGATGTTTTAGTTTAAGGTGGAAAAGAGATGCTTGAAGGTGAGAAGGTGAGAAAGTGAGAAGGTGAGAAAGTGAGATGATGCTAAGAAAGGAGAAAAGGAATACACCCACGTGTTGATGGTGAATACACCCATCATTTGTGGACGATGAACACCCACCCAATCACTTGTGGATAATGAACATCCACCCAATCACTTGTGGACGATGAACACCCACCCAATCACTTGTGGATAATGAACATCCACCCCACGTGTTGACGATGAACCCACCCCACGTGTTGACGATGGACGCACCCACGTGTAGGGACGCTCGGTCTGAGCGTCCGGCAAATTAAAAAAAGTCCGTTGCGGATTGGCTGTACACGACATTACCCGGACGCTCCGACCGAGCGTCCCTACAAGTGGATGGGGCAAATCGTGTATGTGGCGGACGGACGGATGTGGTAAATCGCGATGAACTCACCCACACTAAGGAGTTAAGGAGTTATGAAGTTATGAAGTTAAGACATTAGCCTTTTCATCCATTCTCCTCCCCTCGGGGAGGTTGGGAGGGGGCTGCCCTTTCATTCTCGGGGAGGTTGGGAGGGGGCTGATATATATATATATCAAAATGAATAAAACCAATTAAAGTAATAGTATTAACCAATTAAATTTTAGTGACATGAAAAAGTTATTACTTACTATCCTTTCAGCCCTGCTGTTCGTAGGCCCAGCCTCGGCGCAGATTAACTGGACGGAAATCAACGTTCCCGACCCGGAACAGCCGTCAACCGTGCACATCAACATGGGCATGAACTATTTGGTGCTTGAAGCCCAAATCGATGCCGTTTTCCACATCAACATCGGGTACAACTCGATACAGCTGTATGAGTGTACGGCTGCCGGCGTACAGGCCGACACTCCCGTGCCCAGCACAACCGGCGCTGACGGAAAGACATTCAACATCGCGGTGACTGCCGGCCAGACCTACCGCTTCATGGGCCGTTCAACGGACGTCTTTGACGCCAAAGTCTATTACGGTGACCAAGGCGTGACGAAGCTGCCCATCACCATCACCTCTGCCACATACGAGGACGGCGACGAGTACACCGTGACCAGCTCTAACCTGGAGCTCGTGTTCGACCGCGCCATCAGCGTGGCCAACCCCACAATATCGTATATGCAGGGCGAGGACGGCACATACGCCGTGACGAGGACAATCGAGAGCACATACATCAGCCCCAACATGACCCCGTCAGGCTATTACTACGTGATAGAGCTTAACAAGATTGTCCAGACCATGATTGACGAGGGCGACATCCGTCCCGGCGACAAGTTCAAGATTACGCTCAACGGCATAGCCGACCAGGCTGACCCCGAGACCATCTACGGCGAGGACGGCGTCTACTCTGTAGAGCTTGTGCTCGGCGAGCCCGCCGCACAGCTTGTCAGCATTGACCCTGCCGACGGCACCACGCTTTACACCTTCTATCCCGAGGACGGCGAGGGCGGCCTGCTGCGCTTCACCTTCACCGACGAGATTGACCCCAACTGCGGCGCTGAGGTGACCTGCACCTACGGCGACCCCGAGGCCGGCTCATACCGCTCGCTCACTTTGCCTTACACGATTGAGGGCACGGTGGTTACGGTTAACATCCAGGGCATCTTCTTCCCCGAGACCGTGGCTTCGTCGCGCGGCGACGACCAGCAGACGTCAATCACCGTCAGGCTGAAGGGCCTGCGCACGGTTGACGGCCGTGACGTGCAGACCAACTACGTTGGCGCCGGCACGACGTCCATAATGGCTATCTACAGGCTGGAGAAGGAGGAAATTCAGTTCTATTACGACTCTGACCCGCAGGACGGTGGTTCGCTCCAGGGCCTTGACGAAATCATGCTTTGGTTGCCTTCACCTTACCCATTGCTGTCGTTTGAAGACCTGCAGTGGTCATGGGTTACTTCCCGCGGCGTGAGCACGAGGACTATCCCTGCCGAGGACATACAGTTCGAGTATGACGAGCAGCAGTTCGGCTATACAGCCATGGTGCCCCTGACGGGCGTTTCCAAGTCAGCCGAGAACGTTACGCTGACTATGCGCGGCGCCATTCTGCGCAACGGCGACACTGCCGAGCTCGAGCTGGTGTTCAACGTTCCTACTGGCATCGACAACGTTGAGGCCGGCGAGGGCAACGCTGACGAGATAGTCAAGGTTTACACCATCAGCGGCACGCTTGTCAAGGAGTGCAAGCGCGGCGTGGCAACCGAAGGCCTTGCCAAGGGCGTTTACATCATCGGCGGCAAGAAGATGGTTGTAAGATAAGTGAAGGACGAAGGGCGGAGCGAAGTTAAGACCGAAGGGTGAAGGACGAAGAGTTTAACGGCACTTCAGGCTTAGGCCGGCGATAGGGGCGGATGTCCCCTACGGCGCGGAGGCCGCCGGATGGCTTACCTTCACGAACCATATACGCTTCGAAAGCCGTTGATTGGCTTAATCTTCGCGAACCATAATGTAGAGTGTGGCAAACGGCATCGCCGTTTGCCACATTTTGTTTTGTAAAAGGTGGCGTTTCGCGTTGTGAAAGGCCACCTTTTGTTTTTAGCGTGAGTTCGGCATAAGGCGCCGCTCTCTGTAGGGACGCTCGGTCTGAGCGTCCGGCAAATTAAAAAATCCGTTTCTGATTGGTTGTATACGAAATTACCCGGACGCTCCGACCGAGCGTCCCTACACGCGGATGGGCACGTGGATGTGGGCAAAAAATATGTGGATTTGAATTTCATTGCAAGCGGATGAGCACGTGGATGGGGTGAAAAAATGTGGAATTGCAATTCGCGACAACGGGCGTCCCCACGTGTATGGTGAAATTCGTGAACGTACAGTCTGCGTCGGATGAAAAACAAAGGCATCGCGATGCCTTTTGCAAAAAACATTTGCCGAACTTGCCGTTAAACCCAACTCGGTCATTAGACCGCAATGTCTTAATTTCTATAGTTATATTATTGCTTCTTGCCGTCTTATGTCCTTCTGCCGCCGTCTTTTCTTCCGTTCCGTCTCGACGTAGCCCGCTACGCCTTCGACAAAACGGAATAAAAACCGTCTGCCATAAGTACATAATCCGTCTAAGCTCTAATGACCGATTTGGGTTAAATCAAAAAAATAAGTAATTTTGTGTTGACGCACTGTATTGCCTAAACATGAAAATGGAAAACACTTTACCATGCAGGAAACCGCTGCGGGCCGATTTCCACGATTATTCGGGCGGCGACTATTTCGTGACGATATGCACGCAAGGCAAGAGGCATTATTTCGGCGAAATTTTCAACGGCACCATGCACCTGAACGCAATAGGGGTGTTTGTAGACAATGAAATGGAACGCCTGCCAAGGCATTACCGATATGTGGAGGTTCCGCTATGGGTGGTCATGCCAAACCATGTCCATGCGGTAATACGGATTTGCGGGAACGATGCGGCGGACAACCTGTCACACGCGCAATGCTGTAGGCAAGCCTTGGGCGTGGTTGTCGGGGGCATGAAACGCGCAGTGACGATATTTGCCAAGAGCAACGGTTTTGAGTTTGGATGGCAAGGGCGTTTTCATGACCACATCATACGGGGAACGGACGACGGCAACCGAATAGCGGATTATATAAGGCACAACGTGGTGCGATGGGATACCGATTGCTACAATACGTAGGGACAAAACGTGAGTGTGCGCAGATTTGGTGTGAATTTCATTGCAACGGACACCAACTTGTAGGGACGCTCGGTCGGAGCGTCCGGCAAATTTAAAAAAGTCTGTTTCGGATTGGTTGTATACGAAATTACCCGGACGCTCCGACCGAGCGTCCCTACAAGCGGGTGGGCACGTGGATGGGGTGAATAATGTGGAATTGCAATTCGCGACAACGGGCGTCCCCATGGGGTTGGGTGGTTTGGGTATGTGATAAGTGTTGAAAATGTAAAAATGGTAGTTAAATAGGTGAAATATATACGGTTTTGATGGATTTTTAGTTGTATTTTTGCAACATGGAAATTTGCAGTCAGGAAAAGCAAAAAATGGCGTGTCTTGTCTTGTCGGAAGTGCCGGTCGGACTCGCCGCCGCAGGGCTGCAAGCCTGTTGCATGGCAGACTATGACGTGACTGCCGGCCTTGCGTGCAAGGCTCGGCGTCCTCATAGATATAGACAATCAATAACTTCTTCATGCGTGGCAGTTCGCGGTGAGCGCGGGCTGCCACGCTTTTGGAGCCCGGAGCATGGCCGGGCGGGGCTTCGCTTGCACGATACTCTTGTAATATTTAACATGAAACTTTAGGATTTTTGATGAAAACATTTATTTTTGCAACAGCAATGATGCTGGCTTCGGCCGGCGCAACTTACGCCCAGCGTGACACTACGGCGCACCGTCTGGCCGACGTCGTGGTGACGGGCACGCGCTCGACCACCGACATACGCCACCTGCCGATGACGGTTTCGGTGGTTGACAGGCGCAGGCTGGAGGAGAGCCAGCGCGTCAACGTGCTGCCGACGCTGTCGGAGCAGGTGCCGGGGCTGTTCGTCACGTCGCGCTCGATGATGGGCTACGCCGTGAGCGACGGTGCCGCCGGCGGCATCAGCCTGCGCGGACTGGGCAGCAGCGCGGGGCGCATCATGGTGCTGGTTGACGGCCACCCGCAGTACCAAGGCATCTTCGGCCACTCTATCAGCGACTCTTACCAGTCGATGATGGCCGACAGGGTGGAGGTGGTGCGCGGCCCGGCGTCGGTGCTCTACGGCTCTAACGCCATGGGCGGCGTGGTGAACATCGTGACGCGCAAGATGCTGGCTGACGGCTCTTCGACAGACATAAACCTCGGTGCGGGCTCTTACGGCACGTTCCAGGGCGAGTTCACCAACCGCGTGAGGCGCGGCGGGCTGTACACGGTCGTCTCGGGCCAGTATGGCCGCAGCGACAACAACCGCCCGCACTTCGGTTTCGAGCAGTATGGCGGCTACCTGAAGATAGGCTACGACTTCTCGCCGCACTGGACGGCATACGCCGACCTTAACGTGACCCACTTCAACTCTGAGTATCCCGGCAGCACGCACGAGCCGCTTGAGGGGGCCGAGCAGTGGATAACGCGCGGCGTGGCATCGGCCGTAGTTGAGAACCATTACGGGTGGACTTCGGGCGCAATCAGCGTGTACCATAACTTCGGCAGCCATAAAATCAACGACGGCTACGGCCCCGGCGAGCAGCCGCAGACGGCTTACTTCCGCTCGGACGACGCCCTGACGGGCTTCTCAATCTACCAGAGCGCGACGCTGTTCGAGGGCAACCGCGTGACCGTCGGCCTTGACTACCAGCATATTTACGGCGAGGCTTGGAACGAGGACATCCTTACGGGCGACGTTACGGCCGACATAGGCAAGCACCGCGAGAACGAGGTTGCCGGCTACGTGGACTTCCGCCAGGACTTGTTCAGCTGGCTTACGCTTGACGCCGGCGTGCGCCTCGACCACCATTCGCAGTCGGGGACGCAGTGGGTGCCGCAGGGCGGACTGGTGTTCCGCGTCGTGAGCGACGGCGAACTGAAGGCCATGGTGGCCAAGGGCTTCCGCAACCCTACCATCCGCGAGATGTACCTGTGGCATCCGGCCAATGCCTCGTTGCGCCCGGAGGAGGCCGTCAGCTACGAGCTTTCGTGGAAGCACAGGCTCATGGGCGGCGCTTTCTCTTACGGCCTTAACCTGTTCTATGTCAACGGCGACAACATCATACAGACGGCGATGGTTGACGGAAGGCCGATGAACGTGAACACGGGTGCGATAGAGAACTGCGGCGTGGAGGCTGAACTCGCCTGGCGCGCCAACCGCTACCTGAGCCTGAACGGCAACTACAGCTACCTGCATATGCACAACAAGGTGCTGGCGTCGCCCGAGCACAAGGCTTACGTGGGGGCTGACTACCGCCGCGGGCGGTGGACCCTGGCTGCCGGCTTGCAGTATATCGACGGCCTTTACACGCAGGTTGACCCGACCGAGGTGGACGAGAACTTCCTCCTGCTGAACGTCACGGCCGGATACAGGGTGCTGCCGTGGCTCAACCTCTGGGCTAAGGGCGAGAACCTGCTGGCGCAAAAGTATGAAATAAACTATGGCTACCCGATGCCTAAGGCGACATTCATGGGTGGCGTGAACATTAGTATTTAACCAGGTTATGAGGTTATGCGGTATTAAGGTTATACGGAGCTTGACGGCATTCCAGCTGGTTGGGGGCCCTCAATGCTTCATTACCGTAAGACCGCAAAACCCGAGAACCGCAAAACCGAATATAAAATTATGGGAATAGGAATGCAAGAAATCCTCGTCCTCGCGCTGATTATCCTGCTGCTGTTCGGCGGCAAGAAAATACCGGAGCTGATGAAGGGCTTGGGCAAGGGCGTAAAGAGCTTCAAGGACGGGATGAACGGGAAGATAGAGGACGAACCGGAAGCGCCGAAGAAGAAAGATGAATGACGGCGGCGAGCTGACGTTCTGGGAACATCTCGACGTGCTGCGCGGCAGCATCATCCGTATGCTCGTGGCGGCCGTGGCGGCGGGAGTGGCAGCTTTCGTGCTCAAGGACTGGCTGTTCGCCGTGGTGCTTGCGCCGAGCGGCAGCGACTTCGTGACCTACAGGCTGCTCGGGGTTGAGCCGTTCAAGATAGAGCTGGTGAACACCGGGCTGACGGAACAGTTCATGATACACATGAAGGTGGCGCTCGCCGCGGGGGTGCTAATGGCTTCGCCTTACATCCTTTACCTCCTGTTCCGCTTCGTCTCGCCAGCACTTTACGACAACGAGCGGCGTTGCTCGGTAAGGTTGACGCTCGCGGCTTACGTGATGTTCATGCTCGGGGTGGCCGTAAACTATTTCGTGGTGTTCCCGCTGACGGTCCGTTTCCTCGGCACTTACCAGGTTAGCACAGACGTGCACAACCTGCTGACCATCAGTTCGTATGTCGATACGCTTGCGATGATGAGCATCGTGTTCGGCATCGTGTTCGAAATACCGGTCGTCAGTTGGCTCCTTGCGCGCTTCGGACTGCTCAAGAGTGCATGGATGGGCCGTTACCGCCGCCACGCCCTGGTGGCTATTGTGGCCGTGGCAGCCGTCATCACGCCAACGTCTGACGTGTTCACGCTGACACTTGTGTCGCTGCCCATCTGGCTGTTGTACGAGGCAAGCGTGCTGATAGTGAAAGTGACGGAGAAAGGCACGCCGGCCAAGAGGTGAAGACCTCAAGTAAGAAACATTCAAAAACATTATAATTTTATGCTCAGGATAATAAGAATTACATTGGCAACGGTGGTGTTCGTGCTGGTGACGCTGCTGTTCCTTGACGTGACAGGCACGCTGCACGCATACCTGGGTTGGCTCGCCAAAATCCAGTTTTGGCCTGCCTTCTACGCCCTCAACGTTGCCGTCGTGGCGGTGCTCGTTGTCCTTACGCTTGTGTTCGGGCGTATTTACTGCTCCGTAATTTGTCCTTTGGGCATTATGCAGGACGTCGTTTCGTGGCTGCATGGCCGCCGGAAGAAGAACAGGTTTACTTATTCACGGGAAAAGAAGTGGCTGCGTTACGGCGCGTTGGCCGTGTTCATAGTGTCGGCAGTTGCCGGGGTGAACGCCATCGTGTCGCTACTTGCTCCGTATAGTTCATACGGACGCATTGCGGGCAACCTGTTCAAGCCCGTCTATGAGGCCGGTAACAACGTGCTGGCCAGCATCGCCGAGCATTTCAACAGTTACGCTTTCTACAGCGTTGACGTGTGGCTCAAGAGCGTTCCGACATTCATTATTGCGGCAGTGACGTTCGTCGTCATAGCCATACTGGCCTGGCGGGGCGGCAGGACATACTGCAACACCATCTGTCCCGTGGGCACTATCCTCAGCTTTTTTGCCCGTTTCTCGTGGTTCAAGGTGCGCATTGACGACAGCAAGTGCGTCAACTGCGGTCTCTGCACCAGGAACTGCAAGGCTTCGGCCATCGACTTCAAGAACCATAAGATAGATTACAGCCGCTGCGTTGTCTGCGGCGACTGCCTCGACAAGTGCCACAAGGGAGCTTTGAGCTTTACGAGTGGACGAGTCAACAAGCATACGAGTCAACAAGCAGACGAGCGGACAAGCATACGAGTGGACAAGCATACGAGTGGACAAGCAGACAATGCAAATCTCCTTGTCAACTCGTCAACTCGTAACTCGTCTGCTGACACTGGCCGCCGCTCGTTCCTTCTCGGCATGGCTCTTGCCACTACGGGTGCTGCCCTGGCGCAGGAGAAGAAGAAGGTGGACGGCGGACTGGCTGCCATAGAGGACAAGGTGGCCCCCGAGAGGCACACTCCGCTGACGCCTCCGGGCTCAATGTCGGCGCAGCACTTCGCCCAGCACTGCACGGCTTGCCAGCTCTGCGTGTCAAACTGTCCCAACGGCGTGCTGCGCCCGTCGACCGACCTGTCGAAGTTCATGCAGCCCACGATGTCTTACGAGCGCGGATACTGCCGTCCGGAGTGCACCAAGTGCAGCGACGTTTGCCCCACGGGGGCTATCAAGCCAATAACGCGCGCCGACAAGTCGGCAACGCAAATAGGCCATGCCGTGTGGGTCAAGAAGAACTGCGTGCCGCTGACTGACGGCGTGGAGTGCGGCAACTGCGCGCGCCACTGCCCTGCCGGGGCTATCCAGATGGTGCCCTCGAACCCCAAGGACGAGCATTCGCCTAAAATCCCGGCCGTCAACGAGGCCCGTTGCATCGGCTGCGGAGCGTGCGAGAACCTCTGCCCGGCGCGCCCGTTCAGCGCAATATACGTTGAGGGACACGAGGTGCACAGGGAAATTTAAGTGAAGAGTGAAGAACTGAAAGTCAGCGGTAAGCTAACTATGGGTGAAGAATTTAAGTCCAATTTAATTCCAAGCTCACGTTCAAGAAACATAACCTATAATGCAACCGTTGTAACAGTGCCATGCAAAAGGCGGTCTTTCGCGCCGTAAAAGGCATCCTTCGGGCAGACAATACATGGTCTTTTGATGGCCGAAAGGTGGCCTCTTGGAACGCGAAGCGCAAGGTGCTGGCACACAACGGGTTACGGATGACAATATAAACAACGAAAATGTTAGTGGAGGAAGGCGAAGGGTTAAGATGCGAACGGCAGCCTGCAAGGCACTTGTCCTTAACTCCTTAGCGACCGGAGGGAGCTATAACTCCCCTAACTCCTTTAACTCCTAAAATAAATATCATGGCAAAAGACATATCAAGACGCAACTTCCTGAAGGCTCTCGGAGGCGGAGCCGTGGCTTCGTCGGCGCTGCTTGCGGCGTGCACGGACGGCAAACAGGGCGCTGCCAAGGCGCAAGAGCCCGAGAAAGGGAAGATGACATACAGGGTGAACCCTAAGACAAAAGAGAGAGTCTCGCTGCTCGGCTACGGCATGATGCGCCTGCCTGCCAAGGGCGAGGACAAGGCCTCGGCACGCGAACTGGAGGAAACGCCGATTGACCAGGAGATGGTCAACCGCCAGGTGGACTACGCAATGGAGCACGGCGTCAACTATTTCGACACGTCACCAGCCTACTGCCAGGGCCTGTCGGAGCGCGCCACGGGCATCGCACTGAGCCGCCACAAGCGGTCGGAATACTTCATAGCGACGAAGCTCTCCAACTTCTCGCCCGAGACACAGACGCGAGAGGGCTCGATTGAGATGTTCGAGAACTCGCTCAAGGAACTTCAGGTTGACTACGTTGACTACCTGCTGCTCCACGGCATCGGCATGGGCAACGACGCGCTCGCCGAGTTCAACCACCGCTATATGGACAACGGCATACTCGACTGGCTCGTCGAGCAGCGCGAGAAAGGCCGCATACGCAACCTCGGCTTCTCGTACCACGGCGACGTGAAAATCTACGATATGCTGCTGAAATGGCACGACGAGGGCCGTTACCACTGGGACTTCGCCCAAATCGAGCTTAACTATCTCGACTGGAACTATGCCGACGAAATCAACCCGAGGAACACCGACGCCGTCTACCTGTACGGCGAACTGCGCAAGCGCGGCATCCCGGCCGTAATCATGGAGCCGCTCCTGGGCGGCCGCCTGGCCAACGTGCCCGACAACATCGTGGCCAAGATGAAGGAGCGCGAGCCCGAGATGAGCGTGGCGTCGTGGGCATTCCGCTTCGTCGGTACGCCCGAGGGAGTGCTCACCGTGCTATCCGGCATGACCTACATGGAGCACCTTCGCGAGAACCTCTGCACCTATTCGCCCCTGAAGCCGCTGACGCAGGACGAGGAAAAGTTCCTCACCGACATAGCCACCGACATCTACAACCTCAAGACAATACCCTGCAATGAGTGCAACTACTGTATGCCCTGCCCCTACGGCATCGACATCCCGGGTGTGCTCTCGCACTATAACAGGTGCATAAAGGAGGGAAATCTCCCTGTGATACAGCAGACAAGTGACGAGCAACAAGCAGACAAGGACGGAGAGCTTGTCAACTCGTCAACTCGTGCCTCGTCTGATTTGAAAGAGTACCGGCGTGCGCGCCGCGCCTTCCTCGTGGGCTACGACCGCAGCGTGCCCCGCCTCCGCCAGGCCAGCCACTGCATAGGCTGCGGCCAGTGTGTAGGGCATTGTCCCCAGCGCATCGACATCCCGAAGGAGATGCAGCGCATCGACAAGTTCGTGGAGACGCTCAAGCAAGACGTGTGATTTTAAGTAGTTAGAGGAGTTAAGGTAGTTAAAGGAGTTAAAGACAATGCCCTTGCCGTTATGGGCGTCGTTTGCAAGAAACTCCTTCGGCTGTCATCCTCGCCGTGAAAGGCAAATGTCTTTAACTCCTTTAACTACCTTAACTCCTTTAACTCCTTGGAAAATATGGATAAAGATTTGATAAGTGTGTTGGTTGAAGGCAACTGCCGCGGAGTGGCGCGTTCGGTTCAAGGTGAGCTGAGGGCGTTCACTCACCGCGGCGTTGCCGATTTGTTCTGGCTCGTCACCGTCGAACCGGGCTTCCTGCGCGGCGCATCCGTGGCCGACAAGGTCATAGGGCGTGGCGCGGCCCTGCTGCTTGTAAAGGGCGGCGTGCGCGAAGTCTATGCCCAAGTCATAAGCTCCGGTGCCCTCGAGGTGCTGCGCGGTGCGGGCATAGAGACATCGTTCGGCGAGGAAGTGGCCAACATCATCAACCGCACAGGCACCGACATCTGCCCCGTTGAGAAGCTGACGGCCGGCACGTCGTCGCCCGACGAGGCGTATGAGCTGATAAAAGATTTTATAAACACCCACCCCACACCCCTCCCGAAGTGAGGGGCTATGAATGCCATTGCTGGTGTTTGCAGGGTGGGAAAAGCCTATACACGATAACAACGAGAATGTTTTAACAAATCACGTTAAGCCCTTCCCTTTGGGATGGGTTTGGAGTGGGTCTAAAATCAAAAACCAATAATAACAATGAAAACAACAACATCAACAGCGGTTTACTCCCTGAGTTACCGCGACAGCCGTGCCTACACCATGGCTGCGCTATTCGTTGCGGGCAACATCCTGCTGCCCCAGTTGTGCCACCTCGTGCCGCAGGGCGGCTTGGTGTGGCTCCCCATCTATTTCTTCACCCTCGTCGCGGCCTACAAGTACGGCCTGGCGGCAGGTCTTCTCACGGCCCTCGTGTCGCCGATAGCCAACAGCCTGCTCTTCGGGATGCCGGCTGCGGCCGTGCTGCCCGTCATCCTTACCAAGTCGGCATTGCTCGCCTTGGCCGCCGCCTTCATAGCCTCGAGGGTGCGCCGCGTTGCCCTTTGGGCCGTCGCCCTCGCCGTGCTGGCCTACCAAGGCATAGGCACGCTGGCAGAGTGGGGCATGACCGGCTCGCTCACGACGGCCCTTCAGGACATCCGTCTGGGCTGGCCGGGCATGCTGGTGCAGGTATTCGGCGGCTTCGCCATTATAAAGTTAATCAAGAAATAATGGCTTTTTAGAAGTTTGTGGCGTAAAAGAAGTTAGGGAAGTTATAGCCAAATGCCTTGTTGATGACAACCAATAAAGGTGATGGCTATAACTTCCCTAACTTCTTTTATTCCCTTAACTCCCTTTGCTTACTCTTCTTCCACAACTTTTTCTATACGCCGCAGGTGCTTGGCACGGCCCGATATTATCAGCGGAACACGCTCTACAACCACAACAGATGTGTCAAGTCCGAGTGCGTTAGGCTCGTCAATGCCTATTTTCCGGATAATGGCGTAGAGACTCATCAGCAGGTTCTGACGGCGGTTGTGCGAGTCTTCAGGATAATATATACGGTGAATTATGACAAAGCGGAAGTCGCCCGGTATGCCGTTCTTGCGCAATGAAGGGTACGTACTGGTAAGGTCCAGCTTGCCGTCGGCCACAAGATCCTCAACTATTTGCCGCAAGTAAAGGCTCACACGGGGCTCAATCCTGAATCCGATGCGCATTGTCACGCTGAAAAGAGTATCCTTTACGAGCGGCGTAAAGGTATATTCCAACGTGTCGGGAGTGTCGGCGAACTCAAGGTTAAGCAGCCAGTAGTGGTCGGCACGCTTGGGTTGCTTGTTTATTATGGAGTAGACCAGCTTGTCATCCACGCTTCCTTCGCCGTGTGAATGGTTCACATATACAAGGTTTGAGGCGTACTTAGGTATTGTATCGTCAGCCTTTATGTCGGATATTATGCCGTAATAGTCGCTCGTCCGCTTAGAAGAGAGATGCCGTCGGCGTATTTTCAACGCGGCAACCCACACCAACATGATGAAGCACAGCAGTCCGCCGATAAGCAGCGTGAACCAACCGCCCGCCATGAACTTTGACAGATTGGCGGCAAGGAATATCCCTTCAATCACGCAGTAGGCGCCGACAAACGCCAACGCGGCCGCACGTGCCGTACCGCTCATGCGCAGGTAGAACCCCAATAGCAGCGTCGTCATCAGCATGGTGACGGTGATTGCCAGTCCGTAGGCAGCCTCCATGCGCGACGAGTCACGGAAAAGCAGCACCGTAAGCACCACTCCCACGTACATCGTAAGGTTCACCGCCGGTATGAACAGCTGTCCCTTCACGTTTGTGGGGTGCTTGATACGCATGCGTGGCCAGAAGTGCAGGTTCATGGCTTCACTCAATATAGAGAACGAACCGCTGATAAGCGCCTGGCTGGCCACGATTGCCGCCCCAGTGGCCATTACTATCGCGAAGAGCAACATGTCCTGTGGCACGATGGCATAGAATGGGTTTACGCCAGCAGTTATCTGTCCTGCGTTGGCCAGAATCCACGCTCCCTGCCCGAGATAGTTGAGTATCAGCATTGCCTTTACGAACAGCCAGCTTATCGTTATGTTACGACGGCCGCAATGCCCGAGGTCAGAGTACAGTGCCTCAGCGCCCGTCGTACACAAGAATACGGCGCCGAGTATGAAGAACCAGCTGGGCGACTCTACAAGCAAACGCACCGCATAATACGGGTTAAAAGCCTTCAATACCTGCGGACAGGCCGTCAGCGCCGCCGCGCCAGCCACCCCGAGCAACAAGAACCAGAGCAGCATGAACGTGCCGAAAGTGCGCCCTATGTGCTCAGTGCCGAACCTTTGGACGAAGAATATCACAGTGATTATCGCAATCACCACGGGCATTACGGGCAGGTCGGGGCTTATTCCCTCCAGTCCCTCGATAGCAGTAGTCACCGTGATGGCGGGCGTTATCACGCCGTCGGCAAGCAAGGTGCTCGCCCCGATAACGGCTATCACGTAAATCCACCTGTGCCTGTGTCGCCTGAGCAGGGCGTAGAGGGCCAGTATGCCGCCCTCGCCGTTGTTGTCGGCACGCAGCGCGATAAGCACGTATTTTACCGTAGTCTGCAACGTAAGCGTCCATATTATACACGAAAGCGCGCCGAGGATATAGTCTGTGTCGAGCGTCTCGCCGGTGCTTACGATGGCTTTCATCACGTAAAGGGGCGACGTTCCTATGTCGCCGAACACTATCCCGAGTGTCATGAGCAGCCCCGCCATTCCGGCCTTACCGGCCGTCGCGGCTGTGGAAGCATGTCTTAAATCTGCCATAAAAGCAATCTTTTTGTCATGTTTATTGTTCTATTTATCTTGAAAACGGGTGCAAATATAGTTTAAATAGTCTGAAACGTACAAAAATTAACACCTTTTATGTGCCGAGGTAATACCGTATTTTTTACAAGTTTATAATCCTTTGATAATCACGGCGTTATCAAAAGCAAAAAGAAAAACCGCCAACCATGCAGTGGTTGGCGGCTTGTAGAGCGTACGGTAAGTTTTTTTTATGTCTGGAAATCCGTACTTTGTCTACTCTATTGTTTTTCTGTCAGGCTCATGCCTGCCGTTGGGCCTGCCCATGATGTCGCACTTAGCGATGCTCTCACGCACTTTCTGCCACTTCGTATATTGTTCGTCGGTAAGGATTTTTCGTATCTTCTTCTCTGTTTTTTCGCGCTGTTTCCTGGCCTTTTCGCGCTGTTCCTCTCTGTTGTCGGTATCTGCGTCCTGTGGCACGAAGCCTTGGCGCGGCGGCTGGCCGCCACCCATAGGCGGTCTGCCGCCCATGCCCCGATG
This sequence comes from uncultured Prevotella sp., assembly GCA_944319815.1. Classification (GTDB taxonomy): domain Bacteria; phylum Bacteroidota; class Bacteroidia; order Bacteroidales; family Bacteroidaceae; genus Prevotella. The sequence goes on from CALUEX010000001.1 coordinate 154,167, forward strand.
TCCCGGGGCGCCTTCTCCCGGACGTGCTGCGCCGCCTAAGCGTGACGGACTGTCGCCGTTCATGCTCTCCATTTGCCGCTCCGCCTGCTTCAGGTTCAGCTTATACAGTTTTTTATATTGCTTCTCCGTGAGGTCGAGCAGCGAGTCCATACGGTGTGTCAGCAGCGCAGCCTGCTTCTCGGGCGATGGCGGCAGCACTCTGCGTTCTTGCCTTTGGGCCATCCGCCCCGCGTCGGCCACGTCCTGCGCCGTGGCCGTGGTAATGCACATTGCCGCCGAGGCACATGCCAAAATGATAGTTTTTCTTATATTCATAACGTTCAGTGTTGTTATTGTTTATGTTCATGGCAAAGGTAACGAAGATTGTTTTAATGTAAAAAACTATTATGCAAACGATATTTTTTAGTATATAAACATGTCCGTACCGTGTGAAGCCACAAACCGTATGTAAACATTTGTCAAATTCTCCTGCCTCCAGCATGAGCACGGAAGAACACGGATTTTTGACTCTAACGTAATATCTTGAGTGTCAATGCGTTACAAACAGTATTTTAAAATGCCGCCTTTTAGTCTCCAAAAGACGGCATTTTAGCGTGCGATTGACGGCCTTTCGTCTTGCTGTTTGCCGTCTTTTGCCAACCCGAAAATATGCTACGGCACGACGGCTTGCGGCAAGTTTTATGCAGGATGGTGCTCCGTGTGTTGCGCAAAATGTGTAATTTTGCATCATGAAACGACTTCTTCCGCTTGCCTTCATGCTGGCGTTCCTCATGCTGTCGTGCGACAGGTTCGCCAAGTATGAAGCCATGCTTTACCCCATCGACAGCGTAGCCCAAGAGCGTCCCGACAGCGCCCTGCGGCTGCTTGAGGCCCTGGAGCCGCGCATTGTGGACGCTCCCGAGCGCGTGAAGGCGTATTACGGCCTGATGAAAGCCAAGTATATGCTCAAGTCGGGGGCACGGTTTACGTCTGACAGTGCCATCCGCGCCGTGGCCGGTTACTACGACCGCCACGGCGACGACAACCACCGGATGTTCTCCAAGCTGTTGCTTGGCTGCGTGAACTATACGATGGGCGACAACACCGAAGCCATGCTCAACCTCGAGGCGGCTGCCGCCAGCGCCGACACCACGTCGGACGACTGCCTGTACGTGGTGCTCGGCCAGGTGTACGCCCATCTTTCGCAGGTTTATCTTGACGAGTACATGCCGCGTAACGTCATCCGCGCCTCGCGCCTTTGCTACCGATATTCAATGCGTGCGGGCGATACGCTCACGGCGTTGAGCGGTCTAGACCATATATCCAACGCCTACATCTTCATGGGACAGCCTGACTCCGCCGTGGCGGTAACCCTCCGTTCGTCGCGCCTTTTCCGTGAGAGCGGCTACGTAGAGGCGTCGGCAATATCCCAAGCGAAGCTAATCGAGATATATCTTGACCGTAACGACACGGCCAACGCGGCGCGCTGCATGACCGTGTTCGACCGTGACTCGCGCGTAATCGACCCCCACGGCGACGCAAAACCCGACTACCAGGGCATTTATTACGTCAAGGCCATCTATTCGGTCTGCACCAACCGCCTTGACTCCGCCGCCTACTGGCTGGGCAAAATCCGGCAAATCGACAAGCCCACGGTTGCCATGCGCGAGGCAGCGGCATACGGTCTGTGGCAGATGTACGACAAGATGGGTGCCAAGGACTCCGCACTGAAATACGCAACGGAGAGCAGCGAACTCTCAGACAGCCTCACGAAGGAGATTATGAAGAACGCCTGTTCGGTGGTTCAGGCGCAATACGAGCGCACAAGCCTGCGTGGGCAGGTGGCTGACAAGGCTCTCGAGGCCGAGCGGATGAAGACCACCGCACTGGCCGTAGCCCTCATGCTGTTCGCCGTCTTGTCAGTCTTTATGTACGTAGTAAGGAAAAGGCGCGAGGAGATGCGCCGCCGCGAACGGCACCACCGCCAAGACATCGAAGCCCTGGCGCGCGCCCAGACCGAGCTGCAACAGCTCCTTACGCTTACCGAGGGGGAGCGCGACGCCCTCATAAGGGAGAAGAGCGACGCCATAGAACGGCTGCAAAGCCTTGAGAGCTTGCAGCGTCGCGTAGACGAGGCGACCGTTGAAGAACGCCTCGCCAACGCCGGCATAGCGCGCCGTTTCAGGCAGATTGCCCTTAATCCGGTAACGAAACCAACCAATGAGGAGTGGCAGGCGTTGCGCTCGATGCTCAACTCCGAGGTGCCCGGTTTTTACTCGACGCTGAACAACGGGCACATTCTGCGACCCGACGAATACAACCTCTGTATGCTCCTGCGGCTGCATTTTAAGCCCTTGGAAATCAGCAATCTCACCGGCATTTCGCAAAAGAACGTCTCCGCAATGCGCCGAAGGTTGCTCCAGAAGGTGCTCGGACGCGACGGCAAGCCCGGCGAGTTTGACGACTTTATCATGGGGATTGTCAGGTGATTTTTAGGGAGTTAGAGGGAGTTAAGGGGAGTTAGGCTCACTGTGTTCGCCGGAGTTAAAGGACAAATGCCTTGCTGCCATGAGCAAAACTATTGTCCTTTAACTCCCTATAACTCCGGCGCGGAGCGCCTAACTCCCTTTAACTCCTTATTCTACAATGCCCTGTTTATGGGCGTTGTAGAATATTGTAGAAAATGGCGGACGTCGTTTTGCTGCCTGTTTCATGGCGTTTCAATACCTTTGTCGGCGTAAACCAAGAAACATACGACGATGAAGAAAACATTAGTTTCTTTCCTTTTGTTATTCGTTTGCCTTGCGGTGGCGGCGCAGACGGCGGCCGACGACTCGCTAAGGCTTGACAGCATAGTGCGCACGTTGCCCGAAGTGATGGTCAGCGGGGAGCGTCCCGTGGTGAAAGTGAGGGGCGGCGCATTAGTGTATGACGTCAACCGCCTGGCCGGAAGCACGACGACGGACAACGCATACGACGCCTTGAAGGCACTGCCCGGTGTGGTGGAGACTGACGGACAGCTGACACTTGGCGGCCAGGCGGTGACCGTCATCATGGACGGACAGGTGACAAACCTCAGCCAGGAGCAGCTCGCGCAGGTGCTGAAGAGCGTTCCAAAGGACAGGGTTGGCGACGTAGAAGTGATGTACAGCGCACCGGCGAAGTATCAGGTGCGCGGCGCCTGCATCAACATCAGATTCAGACACGAGACCGCCGAGCGGCAAACGCTTACGGGAGAGGTGTTCGGCTTGTACGACCAGAGCCACCACGCGGCCTTCCAGGAGCGTGCAAGCGTTGTGTATATGGGCAAGAGACTGAGTGCCGACCTGATGTATTCGCACAGTCACGGCGACTCTTTCAACACACGTGAGATAACCTCTCACCATGCGCTTGACGACGGAAGCCTGCACGACATACAGTCGTTTGAACGCACGCTCGCCACCGGCCACAATCACAAGCTGCGCCTCTCGGCAGGCTACGGCTTCTCCGACAACCACCGTTTGAGCCTGACTTACTACGGCAACTACGCCACAACGGACAACCGTCAGCGCATAACGGGCGCGATAACCGGCCGCAACGACTTCGACTCAAAGCCGTGGCTGCACGACGTTATGCTTGATTACAAGATGCCGTCAGGCACGAACATCGGCGCGGAATACACCTATTACAACAGTCCGCAGACTCAAAGGCTTAGCAGTGTGCTGACCGACCGCGAGCTGAACTATCTTGTAAACAACCGCCAAAGGCTTGACATCTGGCGCGTGTACGCCAAGCAAGAGCATACGCTTGCGGGCGGATGGGGACTCAACTATGGCGCGTCGTACATCAGGAGCACCGACAACAGCCGTCAGGAGTATGAGGAGTTGACAAATAGACAAGTTACGAGCAGACAAGGAGATGTGCCTGTTTCATCTTCGTCTGGCAACAATGCAAATCCCCTTGTTGACTTGTCAACTCGTAACTTGTCAACTAAAAAAATAGAGAATACGGTCAACCTGTACGCCGGTTTCAGCAAGAATTTCGGCAATAAGGTAATCATCGACGCATCGCTTGCAGCCGAATATTACAACAGCACGGCGTGGAACGAGTGGAACTGGCTGCCCACGCTGAACGTTACTTACCTGCCTGCGGAGGGCCACGTGCTGCAACTGTCGGTCGGCAGCGACACGGGTTACCCCGAATATTGGGCCGTACAGGACTTCATAACGTACAGCAACGGCGGATATGACGAAATCGTAGGCAACCCGGCATTGAAGCCGTCGCACGAATATTCGGCAAGTCTGACATACGTGATGAAGAACAAATACGTCTTCAGGGGCTGGTTCTCGTACACCGACGACCATTTCATGCAGACCCTCTACCAGCGTTCCGACGAGCTGACGGAGACGTTCCGCTGGGTGAACTTCGACTTCCAGCAACAGGCAGGGCTTATGGCGGCGGTGCCGTTGAGGCTCGGCGGCTGGTATAGCGGCAACCTTACGGCAACGGGAGTGTGGCTAAGGCATAAGGACAGCGACTTTTACGACATACCCTTCGACCGCTCCAAGATGCTCGGCATCTTCACGCTGAAAAACGAGTTCACCATCTCCCGGAAGCCGGAAATAGTGCTTTCGCTTGACGGCCAGGTGCAGACGAAGGCGATACAAGGCAACTACGACCTGCCAGCGGCGGGCCGTGTGGACGCCGCAGTGCAGCTGAGGTTCCTCAAGAACAAACGCGCCACGCTGAAGGTGTATTGCAACGATATATTCGAGACGTCGCACATTGACCCTTACATCCGCTTCCGTGGGCAGGACTTCAACATGAAGATGTCGAGCTTCCGCCACGTCGGGGTGACCTTCAGCTACGCTTTCGGCAGCTACGAGGAGAAGGAACACAGGGAAGTTGACACCTCGCGTTTCATGAAATGACGCCCCGTTGAGGCGCATGGCGTATCTTGTTGAAAACCAGTAGTTTGCGAATGCCGCGGCGAAAGGCGGCCTTTCGCCGCGTAAAAGGTGTGCTTTCGGCGCGTAAAACGTGGCCTTTCGGGATGCAAAAGGAGTTCTCCAGTAGTTAAAGAAGTTGAAGTAGTTATCGCTCACTGCGTTCGCTAAGGAGTTAAAGACAAATGCTTTTTCCTTTAGGAGTTAAGGAGTTATGTAGTAAAGGAGTTAAAGACGTTAGCCTTTTCATTCATTCCCCTCCCCTCGGGGAGGTCGGGAGGGGGCTTTTGGAAGGGGGCTTCGGGGCTTCTGGGAGGGGGCTGCCCGGTAGTTGGGCAGTTTGCGGATATTCATAAAATGAAAATAAAAGTTTGTTTAACACGCTTTTATTTTGCATTTCTCTCGATTTGCACTATCTTTGCACGCAAAATAATGCGGAGAAACCGCATTTTGCAGCAAGCGTTCATGCGCTTGGTTATTTTTTCATTTAAGGTAAACATATTATTCAATGGCACAGGAAGATGTTTTTAAGAAAATAGTCTCACACTGCAAGGAGTACGGCTTCGTGTTCCCGAGCAGTGACATCTATGACGGCCTGGCTGCCGTATATGACTACGGGCAGAACGGGGTTGAGCTGAAGAACAACATAAAGGAATACTGGTGGAAGAGCATGGTGCTGCTGCACGAGAACATCGTGGGCATCGACTCGGCCATCTTCATGCACCCCACAATCTGGAAGGCCAGCGGCCACGTTGACGCCTTCAACGACCCGCTCATCGACAACCGCGACTCGAAGAAGCGCTACCGCGCCGACAACCTCATAGAGGACCAGATAGCGAAGTACGACGAGAAAATAGCCAAGGAGGTGGAGAAGGCGCGCAAGAAGTTCGGCGAGGCTTTCGACGAGGCCAAGTTCCGCGAGACCAACCCGCGCGTCATCGGCCACCAGCAGAAGCGCGACGCCCTGCACGAGCGCTACACGAAGGCCATGCAAGGCCCCGACCTTGAGGAGCTGAAGCAGATTATCCTTGACGAGGGCATAGTTGACCCAATCAGCGGAACGAAGAACTGGACCGACGTGCGCCAGTTCAACCTGATGTTCTCCACCGAGATGGGCTCTACCGCCGACGCCGCAAGCAAAATATACCTGCGCCCGGAGACGGCCCAGGGCATATTCGTCAACTACCTGAACGTGCAGAAGACGGGCCGCATGAAGATACCCTTCGGCATAGCCCAGATAGGCAAGGCCTTCCGCAACGAGATCGTGGCCCGACAGTTCATCTTCCGGATGCGCGAGTTCGAGCAGATGGAGATGCAGTTCTTCGTAAAGCCCGGCACGGAGATGGAGTGGTTTAACAAGTGGAAGGAGCTGCGCATGAAGTGGCACCAGGCCCTCGGTTTCGGTGCCGATAACTACCGCTTCCACGACCACGAGAAGCTGGCCCACTATGCCAACGCCGCCACCGACATAGAGTTCCGTATGCCGTTCGGCTTCAAGGAGGTGGAAGGCATACACAGCCGCACCGACTTCGACCTGTCGCAGCACGAGAAGTTCTCTGGCAAGTCAATCAAGTATTTCGACCCGCAGACGGGCGAAAGCTACACGCCTTACGACATAGAGACGAGTATCGGCGTTGACCGTATGTTCCTCTCCGTCATGTGCCACGCATACTGCGAGGAGCAGCTGGAGAACGGCGAGACGCGTGTGGTGCTCCGCCTGCCGGCAGCCCTTGCCCCGGTGAAGCTCTGCGTGATGCCGCTGTTGAAGAAAGACGGCCTGCCCGAGAAGGCGCGCGAAATAATCGACGAGCTGAAGTTCCACTTTAACTGCCAGTACGACGAGAAGGACTCAATCGGCAAGCGCTACCGCCGCCAGGACGCCATAGGCACGCCATACTGCGTAACCGTTGACCACGACACGCTCGAGAACGGCACCGTGACGCTGCGCTTCCGCGACACCATGGAGCAGGAGCGCGTCAACATAGCCGACCTGCGCAACATAATAGAAGATAAGGTAAGCATAACGAGCTTGCTCAAAAAACTGCAATAAATGAAGAAACCGTATTTGGCAATCCTCCTTTTTGCGCTGCTGGTGCCGCTGGCGCTTACGTCGTGCAGCGAGGAAGACAACACCGTGGAGGAGTTTCCCGACTGGGAGAACACCAACAACGCCTACTTCACGAACCTCTACGACTACGCCTCGGGCGTGACCGACGGCTCTTGGAAGGTGATAAAGAACTTCTCGCTTAACGACAACATTGAGGGCAACGCCACCAACAGCATAGTAGTGGAGGTGCTCGAGGCCGGCACGGGCAGCGGCTGCCCTATGTACACCGACTCCGTGCTGGTGAGCTATCGTGGCCGCCTGCTCCCATCGACGTCGTATGCAGACGGGTATGTTTTCAGCGAGACATACGAGGGCGACTATAATGCTGCCACGGCCGGGCGCACGGCACTGAACGTGGCAGACCTTGTTGACGGCTTCACCACTGCATTGCAGTATATGCACATCGGCGACTATTGGCGCGTGTACATCCCTTACCAGCTCGGTTACGGCTCAACCGGCAGCGATAATATACCGGGATACAGCACTCTCGTGTTCGACATTGCGCTCCACGCATACTATCGTGCCGGCACGCCGGTAGGCTCGCGTTCGGCCGAGACCGGCGTCTGGATTACCGAATAATGGTTTATTGACATCATACCGTAAAGTGGCGGACAGGTTTCTGTCCGCCACTTTTTTTGTGTCCTGTTCATTCCTTTTTCAACTTGTTCCCTGTTCCTTGTTTGCTTGAAAAAACAACTTTTTGAATATTTTTCTATATGAAGCGTACACGGTTTCCAATATTTTGACTACTTTTGCACCCGAATGCTTGTCCCTTATAAGGGAATAATGTATCGGCAAGCATATATAGCCTGTCGATACTGAAAGGTGAACAGCTGACCAACATGAATAGTGAACTGGCGGTTAAAAGTCCCGGACATTTCACGGAAAACTACATAACTGCTTATATCCCAGTGTTTTACGGATATAGGCAGGAGTAATAAAAATGCCTTGCTGTAATATATGGACGATGAAAGGCAGTGGTTTGCCTTGCGCGACTTAACGCGGCCTAACGCCAAGACGCCAGCCTATGTCAAGCTGTCGGCGCACGGCATAAGGTGCTTCACGCCGTTGGTAAAGCGGCAGGTGGAGCGCGGAGGCCGCCGTGTGTTGGTAGACGTTCCGTATGTCCGCGATATGCTGTTTGCCTACGGCACGCGGACAGAGCTTGACCCTTTCATGCGTCCCGGCCTTAGGTTGCAGTACCGCTACGTCCGTGGAGGCTTCAGGGAGCCGATGACCGTGCGCAAGGCTGATATGGACAAGTTTGTTTTCGCCGTGCAGTCGTCAGGCTCCTCGCGTTACTATCTTCCCGAAGAAATCACGCCGGCCATGCGCAACCGTAAAATACGCATAGTCGGCGGCCCACTTGATGGCTACGAAGGCAGCCTCGTGTCGGTGCGCGGCACGGCGGCTAAGCGCCTCCTCGTAGAGCTTCCCATGCTCTTGGCCGCTGCCGTGGAGGTGGAGCCGGAATACATCCAGCTACTATGAGCCGATACCGGCAAACCGAAGTGAACATGGGATTTTATTATAATTAGTAAAAGATACTTGAATTAAAGCCAAGCCGTTTATAGGGCTGGACTATAGTCTAATTTAGTCAATGGTTTAATAAAATGAAAATTACTGCAGTTATTCCAATCCGTTCTGGTTCGCAACGTGTAAAAGACAAAAATTTACGCCCGTTTGCAAATACAAATTTAATGGAATTGAAGATAAAGACATTGCTTCAAGTCCCCGAATTGACTTCTATCGTCGTAAATACAAATAGCGAAGAAGCCATTGATATTGTTAATAAAAGTTATTCGGGGGTGAAAATCCATCGCAGGGAAGAGTATTATGCCTCTTCCAAGTGCTCGGGAAGTGAGTTCTTCCGCCATTTGGGTGAAGTTACAGACACTGACATTTTCATTTATTGCCCGTGCACTTCCCCTTTTGTGAAACCTAAAACAATATCGCAGTGCATTAAGACATTTCTTGAATCAGGCGATTGCGACTGCGTTTCAACAGTGTCATCGGTAAAAGAGTTCTTGTGGCTTGACGGCAAACCAGTCAATTACGACCCACAGCACGCACCCAACTCGCAAGACTTGCCAGACATTGTCGCCTTGAACTTCGGTACAACGGTCGTTCGTCGTGATGACTTGATAAAGAACAGCAATATAATCGGCAAGTCGCCAAAGTTCGTTATTACCTCTGACATTGAGGCCATAGACATTGACACGCCTCTTGATTTTTACATTGCGGAGCAAATATACCGCAAGACTGTTTTAGAGGGGAAAGACTTGTTGGAATGATGCCGGGCTGAAAGTCGTAAAGCTGCGATTGAATGAGCAAAACCAAACAAAAATTGATAAATTATGAAAATCGCAGCTTTGCTGACCGGGCGCGGCAACAATACGCTAAAAGACAAGAATGTATTACCTGTCCTTGGGGAACCTCTGCTTTACTATCCGGCAATGGCCGCCCGCAAGTGTAAGGCCATTACCGACTTCTACGTAAGCTCAGACGACGAGAAAATATTGAACGCCGCAGCCGACTGCGGCTACAAAAAGATAAGGCGTCCTGATGCCCTTGCGCTGCCTACGGCCCAGCACGTTGATGCCATAGTCCATGCCTTAGGCGCAATGAAGACTGACGGATGCGAACCTGACATCCTGGTTGTGCTACTGGCCAATTCGGGCATAGTAAAGACAGAATGGATACAGGCTTCCATCGACAATCTGCTGGCTGACGAAAGGCTTTCCGCATCGGTGCCCGTGTTGCTTGAGATGGACCACCACCCATACCGCGCAAAACGCTTGCGCAACGATGGTTGCCTTGATACCTGGTTTGATTTCAAGGGGAAAAAGGTCTCGACCAACAGGCAAGACTTGCCAGAAAACTTTGTGCTGTGTCATAACTTCTGGACTCTTAACCTCAAGAACTCGCTTTTTTCAGAGGAGGAAGGACAACAGCCTTGGACTTTCATGGGAAACAACATTAAACCTATAATTGTCGATGAGAGCTTTGACGTACATGACGAGGAAGATATTATTAGGACTGAAAAATGGATTTTACGTGAAGGAATAAAATATTGACAAGATGGTTAACTACTTGAAAAGTATGATAAAGAAGTTGCGTAAGAGATACGGTGTGTTATGCTTCTGCCTGTCAGGAAGGAAAAACGACAATACCAAACGTTTGGCAAAACTCCGCAACCGTTATCAAGGCAAGAGGTGTTTTATAGTATGTAACGGGCCGAGCCTGAAAGCGGCTGACCTCGAGCGGATACACGCAAGCGGCGACTTTTCGTTCGCTTCAAACAAAATCGACAAGATTTTTCCGCAAACGGCTTGGCGTCCGTCGTTCTATACAATCATGGACGAATCATATCAATATTCCATGTTAGAAACGATGAACAGTGTGCCGGCCGATATAAAGTTTTTCCGTCGTAACAGCTATTGTGTCACCCGTAAGGTCGCAGGTAATTGTATCTGGTTGAATGCCGACGGCGACCGCGCTTTACTTGACAATCCACGATTTGCCGAAGACTGCACTGACATTGTTTATACCATTGCCACAGTGACGTATGTCATGTTTGAATTGGCCGTGCACATGGGCTTCCGCGAGCTTTACATCATAGGCTGCGATAACTCTTACGGTTTGGAGAAACGCAAGGATGGCACCATCGTCAATCACGGTACGGCATCGTATTTCGCCGGAAGCGACGAGAAATCAAACAAAGCTGTCGGTGCTACGTGGGAGATGAACATAGCATACGAGTATGCCCGCAAGTATGCCGACGCACACGGCATCAAAATCGTTAACGCTACGCGCGGCGGACACCTCGAAGCCTTCGAGCGTGTAGACTTTGACTCTCTGTTTTAATGAGGATGGACTCCAAGAGCAAGCGCATAGCCAAGAACACGCTGTTCCTTTACATGAGGATGCTGTTCCTCATGGTCGTCACGTTGTTCACGTCGCGTGTCCTTTTGGATAAATTGGGCATTGAAGACTTCGGCATTTACAACGTGGTGGGCGGATTGGCCATGATGTTCATATTTTTCCGTTCGTCGTTGTCCAACGCCACGCAGCGTTTCCTGAACGTAGAGCTTGGCAAGGGCAACGCAGACGGGGCAGCGAGGGTCTTCGCCCAGCACTTCACGCTATATCTTGCAATCTCGGCGGCGGTCGTCGTTGTCGGTGAGACCGTAGGCCTTTGGTTTGTCTATAACAAATTAGTAATCCCTGCCGACAGGCTCGTTGCGGCTGTCTGGGTTTACCAGTTCACGCTCTTCTCGCTGTGCTCAACGCTGGTAGGCATCGTCTATGACTCCACCATCATCGCCCACGAAGACATGAACGTCTATTCTTATGTCGGCATATTCGAAGGCTTGGCAAAGCTCGGCATAGCTTATGCCATCAGCATCTCGCCCTTCGACCGTCTTGTGGTCTACGGCCTGTTGCTTATGCTCCTGGCTCTGTCAATCCAATGTTTTTACGCCTTCTACTGCTCGCGCAGGTACGCCGAGTGCAGGATAAAGATACTCTGGGACAGGCAGTTGCTGAAAGACACGTCGTCCATAGTAGGCTGGAACACCGTGGGCACGGCCGTCTATGCCGTCAACGACTCCGGCGTCAACATCCTACTCAACCTCTTTTTCGGCCCCGCAGTCAATGCGGCGCGCGCCGTATCTTTCCAGGTGAGCAATGCCGTCAACGGCTTCGCCTCAAACTTCTTTGTATCTGTGCGGCCACAGATTGTTAAATCGTATGCGGCAGGTGACGACGAATACTTGATGAAGCTGTTTTACAACAGTTCTAAGTTTTCGTTCTTTCTTCTTTGGATATTCTGTCTTCCGCTTTGCTTTGCGATAGACCCCATACTGCACTTATGGCTGAAGCAGGTGCCTGAATATACGGGTATATTCACCGTCTGGATATTGGCTTACTCGCTGGTGAACGTGCTCAACAACCCCGTCTGGGCCATAGCCTTGGCCGTGGGCAAGCTGAAACGCTATATCGGCATAGGCAGTGGTGTATTTCTGCTGGTGTTCCCCCTGGCATACGCGGCACTGAAGTTCGGGGCGTCGCCAGTGGCCGTGTTCGCCATAATGGTGGCCGTCCGCCTGTGTTACTTGGTGGTAGTGCTCCATATCATAAAGGCATACGTCAACCTCTCGTTCCGCCGCTATTTCGCTGACGTTGTCAAGCCCGTGGCTTTAGTAGTGGCCGTGTCCTTGGCTGTGTCCTGTGCGTTGCACGCCGCGCTGCCCGCATCGCTTCCAGGCACGTTAGCGTTCATCATTTTGACGGTTGTCATGACAAGCCTGTGCGTATATACCTTGGGCTTGCGGGCAACACAGCGAGCTTATCTTTTGAATATAATAAAGAAAAAAATTAATCATGGTTGATTTACTAAGAAAACTAAGGAGGGCTTACTCCTTGTTCGTAGTCCGCACGCTGTGGACGCACTGGTTCAACCCCCTATACACACTGTATTTCAACTTTGTATTCTTTCCCATTCGCCAGGCTATGCGTTTCCCCGTGTTCGTTTACGGCTGGCCCCGGCTGTTCTCGCAGTTCGGCACTATGGAGTGCCGTGGTGTGTGTAGGTCAGGTATGGTTCGCCTGAATGTTACTATTCCAGGTGGCCCTCAATATGCCGCAGGTAACACGCAGCTCAACATCTGGGGCAAGGTCATCTTTCGTGGCACGTGCGAAATCGGCAGCGGCAACAAAATCAACGTAGGCAGCGGAGCTGTGCTTGACATGGGCGACGGCACGAAAATCACCACGTTCTGCAACGTGACGGCCTACGCGGAAATACGGGTCGGTGCACAATCCAGGATTGTGCACCGATGTCAAGTATTTGACACCAACTTCCACTACATAGCCGACTTCAGCCGTGGCATGGTACCGACTTCGGCCCGTCCCATCTACATCGGCGACTACTGTTGGATATGCAACTCTACGACTGTAACCGGCGGAGCCGTCATCCCCGACAAGACAATCGTGGCCTCAAACAGCCTCGTAGGTAAGGACTACTCGAACATCCCGCCTGAATCCATCATCGGCGGCGTGCCAGCAAAGTTGATATGCACAGGCCGTCGCAAGGTGGAGAGTCGCCGCTTCAACGCCGTGTTGCACAAGTATTTCGTTGACAACCCAACAGCAAAATGCTACACTATGCCCAAAGACGCCGACCATTCTGTATGCGACGTGGATTAGCCTGCGGGCAGTTTCTTTTTGATAAGCCTGCATAAATCAGCCCTGAAGCGGCTTTTGTGTCAAACAGTAATAATTCACAGGCTTTTCCTTACAGAAAAACCGACGTTGTAAAACGTGCCGAATCACCGTGCAAAACATACCATTTTGCACGGTCGTTTGTGCCCTTTTGCAAGGTTAAAGGCCACAGGTTATAATTTGAAAGAATATGCAAAAATCAAAGATATATTCTAACGCTATAAGTATTTTGTTTTTAACACCTTTAAGAGCGATAGTAATACTTATAGCTCCAGTATTGCCATTTCTTTTGAAGAAATATTTTCATTGCAAGGCAAATCAAAAGATAAGAATACTGTATTTTGTTATAATTGTTTCATCTTTGATTGGACTGTTAAGGGGGTATGTTGATTTTGCAAATGTCATATTATATTTATGGATTTGTTTTCCAATAATATTTTTATTGTTTGGCGATGTGAGAGAAAATGTTTCTTCCGTTGTTTCTTGGGATGCTTTGTTTAGAAGTTTGCGATGGTGGTTGATAATAATAGACGTTTGTGGCTTTATTTGCCGTTTCATAATATTCAGGACAGTCGACGATTTCGGATATGCTTATGGTGCGCATTTTAAAGGAGTGTCAGGACTTAGTGTCGTTAATGCGTTTATGGTATTGTATTATTTGTCGCACTTATTAAAAGGCGAAATGTCAAAACGCATTATAAATAACTTTCTGTTTTTCTTTTGTTCATTTATTTTTTGTTTCTCGGGTTTGACAACGGTTACTTTTTTCGTAACGATAATTTTGTATTTCGCATTGAATATAAAACCCAAGAATTTAGTTAAAACAGCAGTATTGCTTTTATTGGGATTGTTCGTCTTGATATATTCGGCTAAGGATGTTTTGTATTACAATATAAGGAATGTAGAGCTTTTCCTTAGTTCGGAAGACTCGCAAGACAATGCCCGAAAGAGGGTGATGTACAGTAACTTCTTTAATTTGATGGCTTCGGATTTATCTGTTGCTTCTGTTGGCGTAGGTCCTGGAGGGTATAATAGCAGGACGTGTTTCTTGCTTAATGACGATTCAAATAATATCTTTACAACCGTTTTAGGCCATCATATGCCTGTTTATCATAAGAATGATATTTTCCCCTTGTGGAATAAAGCGGTTGTAAGTTTTGAGTCTTTTACGGACGGGGCGCGTAACAAGCCTTTTTCTTCAATAGTCGCATTTGGTGCAGAAGTAGGTCTTGTCTTCCTTTTCATGTTTTCTTTCTATTGGCTCAAGAATATAAATAAATTCAGGAAACGTTCAAATGCAGACAGTGATTATTTGTATTTGTACTTACTGAATGTATTTATGTTTTTGTTATTGCTTACAGAGTATTGGTTTGAGTCAAGTGAATTCGTCTTGTTCCTGATAATCCAAAATACACTTTTGGCAAGTAAGAAATCTCATAAATTGCAAATAGTAAAATCATGATACCTAAAATTATTCATTACTGTTGGTTCGGGCATAGCCCGTTGCCGGAGATAGTACAAAGATGTTTGGAAAGTTGGGCGAAGTATATGCCCGACTATGAAATCAGGCGTTGGGACGAAACGAACGTTGACATTGACGGTGCGGCGTTTATGAGAGAGGCCTACGGGTTGAAGAAATACGCATACGTTTCGGATTATGCAAGGTATAAGATACTTAAAGACAACGGCGGCGTTTTTTTAGATTCGGATGTAGAGTTAGTAAGGCCGTTCTCGCATTTGCTGGACTCCGATGTGGTATTAGGGATAAACAAGCACGTAAAGCGAAACGTAGTGTTCGTTAACCCTGGCGTATTCATGGCCGCAGAGAGTGGCAACAGCCTTATTTCAGGTGTACTGTCGTTTTACGACAGCGTGCATTTTGTTGACGCAGCCGGTATGCCGGTTTATAGATATTCATCTCCGCGGGTACTTACGTCAATACTGATTAAGGACTATGGCTTCAGGGTGGCGGACGAGACACAAAGGCTGCGAGGCAATGTCAAGGTTATGAGTTCTGACTATTTCGACCCTATCAACCCCCGTCGCTTGTTCGGCGACAAGTTGGAGATGACAGACAACACGGTGGCGATACATCACGGTGCGGGCTCGTGGCTGCCTATGGGCAAAAAGATAAAGCGTGACTTATCCATAATCTCACGGAATATTTTTGGTGATGCCATTATAGACAAATTGCGTGGAAAGGAGAAGATGTCTTATGAATAAAGGTAAAGTCGCAATCTGGGCCCCGCTGCGTTATGCCAACTATGGCGACGATATGCAAGCCATAGCCTTTGCACAAATGATTAAGGATATGGGATATGGCGTTAAGGTGTTTCAGTTGGAGGAAAGCCTGGCCGGGATGTATGGTTTGGAAACGGCCGCAACGGTAGATGAATTGTGCCGGGACGTTAACCTCGTAATCATCGCCGGCGGGGCGTTGCTTACGCCGTTTAGGTGGTATAAACGGATATTGAACAAGGCCGCAAGGGAGTATGAGGCTGATTTTCATGACTTATACAATGCCACGTTGAAATATCCTGGCGTGAAGTTCTGTGCAGTGTCTTTCGGGGGTGACGGTAAGGTGAAACGTCCTGAAACGTGGTTCTCAAAATGGAGGATAGGTTTCTTTAGGTCGCCGTCCTTCATTGACGGTACGGTTCGTTTGAAAGGGGATGTCGATATGATGAAAGCCTTTGGCAAAAACGTGGAGTATTATCCTGATATGTTGTTCAGGGCCTGTGATTATTTTCCACCCAAGATGTTGGCACCGACGGAGAAATACAGGGTAGGCTTTAATTTCAAGAAAGGTAAGTATCTGGATGAAAAACTTATACAAGACATCTTGGAATATGCTTCCGCACATGACGACATGGAGTTTCACTTCACAACCACACATATGCAAAAAGTAGGCTTGAATTACCAGTATGTACCGGCTGAGGAGTCGAAAAACGTCTTTATTGACCGCTACGAGACTCCTTGCCAGTTACTTGGTGTATTAGCGTCGATGGATTGTTTTATGACATCTATGCTCCACGTAGGCCTGACAGGTCTGACGGCGGGCACTCCTTTCATAAGTTACAGGGGCCCGGGGAAGACTAAGTCGTTCTTAAAAAGCATAGGCGGTGATTGGGCAATATTACCTGAAAACATAACATTTGAACAACTTAAGGCACGGTTTTGGAGTAAGCGGCGTGAAGACCTGTATGCCCTTTACGATATTGCAGAGATTGAGCGTATGAAGGCAGAAAGCCTTAGGCAATATGAATTTTGTAAGGATGTGGTTGAAAAATATGGCTGAAAGTAATGATTGTAATTGAAGACAAGAAAGATTGTTGTGGTTGCTGGGCTTGCGCAAATGCTTGTCCGAAGCAGTGTATTACGATGGTGGAAGACAACGAGGGCTTCCGCTATCCGCAGGTTGATGCGTCATTGTGCATTGGTTGCGGTGTGTGTGACAAGGTGTGCCCCTTGAAAAAGCCGGTCGTCGATAATGAAGTCCCATTGACTTACGTCGTACAGAATAAAGACCGCGACGTGCGCCGCCACAGCACGTCGGGAGGTTTTTATTCGGCTATATCGGATTATGTGATAAGCAGGGGTGGTGTTGTTTTTGGAGCGGCTTTTGAGGCAGACCATGTAGTGCGCCATTCTTATGCTGAGACGAAGGCTGGATGTGTGAAATTCCAAGTGTCAAAATATGTTCAAAGTCTTATAGGCGACACTTACGCACAGGCAAAGCGTTTTCTTGAAGCGGGTCGCATGGTGGTGTTTAGTGGTACTCCCTGTCAGATAGCTGGGCTTTATGGATTTTTGCGAAACAAGAAATATGAAAAGTTAATAACAGTGGACTTGGTGTGTCGCGGCACACCAAGTCCACTGTTATTAAACAGGTATTTGTGCCATCAAGAGGCTGTTCACGGGAGCAAGGTTATAGATTGGAAATCACGGGATAAATTCTATGGCTATGATTACAGCACGACAAACATAGAGTTTGAAGACAAAAATATCAGTTACCATAAAGGAAGTGAAGCCGACATTCTCTTCCGCTTGTATTTCAAGAATATATGTTCGCGACCGAGTTGTTACCAATGTCATTTTAGGACATTGCACCGTATGAGTGATTTTACGATTTTTGACTGTTGGGATGCTCCTTCCGTAAATCGTAAGTTTGATGATAGTGGAGCTACGAATGTTTTTGTACACACGCCTAATGGGCAAGCGATATTTGAACAGTTGAAGATGTATTTTATTTGGAGTGAGTCAAATCTCAACGATGTCGTCAGGCGTGACGGTATTATGATAAAGCACAATGTACCTGAAAACCCTAGGCGTGCAGAGTTTTTCAAGGATTTGGAAACATTATCCTTGGATGTGGTTGAAAAGAAATACCTTAATTGTTCAATTTTTAAACGTGTTATAGCAAAAAGCAAGCCGTTCTTATATCACATCAAAGTGTTCAAACTTTATATGTTCGTTAAAAACAAGTTGATGTATTATAAGAGTCTTAGAGTGGAACCATGATTTGGAAAAGGAAGTTTTATATATTGACAATATGAGTTTCAAAGAACAAACAAAGCCTACCGTTCTATTCATCCTACATCTTCCTCCGCCTGTGCACGGGGCGGCAATGATGGGTAAGTACATTCACGACAGTAAGGTCGTGAACTCGGCTTTTGATTGCCATTACATCAATCTTGCCACGGCGAAAGATTTGGCAGACATTGGCAAGTTAGGAGTGAGGAAGTTCGTGCAGTTCTTTTCTTTACTGAAACGTATCCGTTTGGCGGTGAAAGAATTGAAACCACGGCTCGTTTACGTAACGCCGAATGCCTGCGGCGGTGCTTTCTATAAAGACTTCATCGTGGTAGAAGTCTTAAAACGGATGGGGTGCAAAGTCGTAGTGCATTATCATAATAAGGGAGTGTCAACCATGCAAGACCGATGGTTTGACAACTGCCTTTACAAAAGATTTTTTGAAAGTCTGAAGGTTATCTTGTTGTCGGAAAGGTTGTATCCCGACATAAAGAAATATGTAAATGATGAGGATGTGTATTTCTGCCCAAACGGAATACCCGATGTTGGGCATCGTGAAAGTATGCGGAACAATGACATTCCACACTTGCTGTACTTGTCGAACCTGCAAGAGGAAAAAGGCGTTATTGTGCTTCTTGATGCTTTGAAGATTCTGAAAAACAAAGGCTTAAAGTTTGTTTGTGATATAGTTGGAGGCGAGACGTTTGAAATAAACAAAGCCCGATTGTACAATGAAATAGAGAGACGAGGGTTGAAGGATGTTGTTGTTTATCACGGCAAAAAGTATGGCAAGGACAAAGACGCTTTCTTTAACGGTTCGGATATTTTCGTGTTCCCGACTTATTACCATAATGAATGTTTCCCTGTGGTGTTACTTGAGGCAATGCAGCATGGCCTGCCGTGCATAAGTACGGATGAAGGTGGCATCGCGGATATTATCGCTGACGGGAGAACCGGACTTGTTGTGCCGAAGAAAGCTGCTGAAGCCTTGGCCAGCGCCATTGAGAAGCTAATTTGTAACAGGGCATTGCGTGTCGAAATGGGACGTGAAGGGCGTCGGAAATACGAGACGCTATTTACTCTCGGCGTTTTTGAAAACAGAATTAGCAGTATTATTCATTCGCTGTTGTAAAAACAATTATTGGTTTTTAAATTATACAAAAACCGCATAATGCAAATTAAATAATTTATCATGCTTAGACTTTGTGACTTGACCATACTTGAGTCAAAGGCCGCCTTGGCGGACATCCCGCAAGGCAAGAAGTTGATAAACACCATCAATGCCCATTCGTTCAACACGGCGCAGAAAGACGGGTTGTTTGCCGAGGCCTTGAGGAACGGCGACTACTTAATACCTGACGGTGCGAGCATCGTAAAGGCTTGCAGATGGCTGGGCTGCAAGTCGCAGCCGAAGGAGCGGGTGGCAGGTTGGGACTTGTTCGAGTTCGAGATGGATAGGCTTAATGGAACGGGTGGCCGCTGTATGTTCATGGGCAGCTCGCCGAAGGTGTTGTCGTTGATTGTAGAGAAAGCAAAGACCGTTTATCCTAATATAGAAATCGTAACATATTCGCCGCCTTACAAGCCTGAGTTTACGGATGAGGACAACAGGGCTATCGTAAAGGCCATCAACGATGCAGACCCTGACTTGCTTTGGATAGGGATGACTGCGCCCAAACAGGAGAAATGGGCTTACTCGCATTGGAACGAGCTGAACATCCGCTGCCACGTTGGTACAATCGGGGCAGTGTTCGACTTTTTTGCGGGAACTTATGAGCGTGCTCCACGTTGGTGGCAGGAGCATTCTCTCGAGTGGCTGTACAGGTTGGTGAAAGAGCCGCGGCGTATGTGGCGCAGGTATGTTATTGGCAATCCCCTTTTCCTTTTGAACGTGAGGAGGGAGAAGAACGCCTAAGCCCTAATTTCTCTAATGTGATATAAAACCAGAAGCGGATGTATGTAAACAAGGATTTCATTTTTTTGCATATACATTCTGCAAATGTAAGAAGTTTTAGCGATAAACCAGCATAAAGCCTGTTTTTTAGCCATATAGTGTGTCGCTTTTTGTTTGGGATAGGGATAAGTAGATAAGAATAAGGCCGCCTCATGATTGACAATCAATCATTAGGCGGCCTGCATTTTGTGCGCCCGATAGGACTCGAACCTACACAGCGTAAGCCACCAGATCCTAAGTCTGGCGCGTCTACCAATTTCGCCACGGGCGCGTGGTCTGTGTGTTTCGGTGCGCTTGCGCATTGCGGCTGGGAGCTGCTGGATGTGTGCGCAGGGCCGAAACCGTGTGCAAAGGTACATTCTTTTTGCCGAAAAAACAAGAACATTGCACGGTTTTTGCAGTTTGGGCCATGTCTGTCAGGCATTTTTCGGTTGTTCCCTTTGCGTTTTTCACTTATATGTAGGGCGTTGTTTCGTGTCTTGTCAGTGGTGCGTCATAGCCTGGAAGCGGCGCAGTACGTCGCAGCGCGTGGTGTAATTGTCGGTATATTGCGGATGTTCCGATGCGAATTTGGCCAGTGCGGCGAGGGCGTTATATTGGAATGATGCCGGTCGCAGCGTATAGACGGGGTCGTAGTTGCTGTCGTAACTCTCGCTGTACCACGGGTCGAAGGGCATCGAGGCCGTGGCGTATAGCGACTTGTAGCGCAGCGTGAGGTCGGCCGATGCTGCGCACTCGTCAAGGTAACGCGCAGCCGTTGCGGCAAAGTCGAGTTCACCCGTGCGTGCGCTGTCGGCCACGCTGTGCCCGTAATGTGTAAGGAACCAGCAGTCTCCGTAGGGCGATGCCTGGTAGTAGCGCACGGCGAGGGCGTAGCTTAGGCTGTCTTTCACCGCCCCGGCAGCGGCTATGTTGTATTCGGCCTCAAGGCGAAGTATGTCGTTGCAGTATTCCACCTTCATGTTCCTCGTGGGCGTTCCTCGGCGTGCGCCGTCTGTTTCGGGCACGTTTGGCAGCTGGCGCACGAACCAGCGGGGCACGGTGAAGTCGCGGTTGGCCATGTACCAGCTGATGTTCTGCTCCGCGAGATATGCCACGTCAACCCGTTCGAGGTACTTCAAGGCGTCGGCGAAGCGGCCCTCGGCTATGTAGCGTGTGCCGATGAGGTCGTTGTAATAGTCCTTGTCGGCGTAGACCTGTTCCGCCACGTAGTGTTCGAAGACGTCGGCTTTCGCAGCCGTCAGGTATGCGTAGTATGCCGCGAGGCTATCGGCGGGCAGACTTTTCATCATGTCGAAATATTCGTTGCTCCACGTGTAGTTGTTGTTCCAGGCGTAGTCGTCCGCCGTGTATATGTGCTCATCCTTGCCGCTGGCGAGCGTGCGCAGGGAGAAGTCGTTTTCTTCCATCATGCCGTAGAGCGCCATTGCCTCCATCAGGTTGCCCGCTTCGGCATACCTTGGGGCAAGCACGTTGTAGGCTATGCGCTCCTTCACGTCGGCGTAATGGTTGCCGTGGGCGCCGGCTTCGTGCTCCTCGTCGATTTTCTTGTCGAGCCAACGGAACTCCTCCGTAAGCCATTCGGACGTTTCGCGCCAACCTAACCCCATCGTGCTTGCGCGCACCAGCAGGCGTATGCACCTCGCGTTATCCTTCATGCGCTCTGTGCCGTCCATGCGCAAGGCCTTGTCGGCAAGTAGCGCGGCGGTCTTGCCGTCGTTCATCAGGTAGGCCACCATCGCCGCCGCGCTCTCCCATAGGCACGGCCAGGGTGTCTTTCTGCCGTTCGCCACGCTGTCGGCGAAGGCCACGAACTCCATGGCTTCAGCCGCCTCTACCCGTCGCGGGTTGTTGGAGCCTTGCGGATAGTCGCCGTCGAGCGTTTCCTGGTAGTTGTTGACGAGGTCTTGCACCAAATATAATAAGGTGTACGACGAGGGGTTTTCGCCCTGCACCTTCCTTATGCCGGCCATGTTGCGGTAGCCTTTCATGCTCCAGGCAATGCTCTGCATATCGCCCTGTTCGGCGTAGATTTCGCACGCCTGGCGGCGCAGCCCGCTGTTGAGCAGTGCGCGTGCGTAGATGTTCCGGCAGAGGTCGCGCCACACTCCGTCGGGCAGCTTGGCCGCCGTCGATGTCCAGTAGAGCATATTCGCCTTGTCGCGTCCCAGCATCATGTTGGCCCTCATCGTCATCAGGGCGAACTGTTCGCGCTCGCGCCGTCCCTTGTAGGCCGATGCCTCGGCGAGTATTTGGCGCAGGGTGCTGTCGCGCCGTGCCAGTTCCTGCTTCGTGGGATAGTCCCACGAGTCCATCGAGACGTTGCGGCTCACCTCGAGGTATGCGTCAAGCAGCCGCATATACTCAAGCATTCCCTTGTCGCCGCGCTTCTTGGCGATGGTGCGCAGGGTGTCGGCGTTGTTCTCGTAGTAAGCCCAGTCGGTGCTTTCAGGTTCACCGCCGTAGCGTTTCCACCAGTTGTTCATGTCCTCGCGGAAGGGCGATGCCATCCTGTCGCGGTGGTACACGCTGAACACGTAAGCGTTGTGCGTAGGCCCTTCGAAGGCGCACGCCAAGGCCTCGACCGTCGTGGCGAGGCTAAATATTGCCGCAATTATATATTTTTTCATATTCTTCGGGTTTATATCGTGTTATGTTCTGTATGCTCAGGTCAAAGAGAATAACCTCGCCGTTGGCCTCGGCCTTGCGCCTCGTCACGGCCCGCGCCGCCTCCATGATGTCGGCCATTGTCGGCGTGCGCGTCACTATTGAGTCGCCCGGCATCACGGGCAGGTCGTCGTCGCGGTGCATTATGCCCACGTACTTGCCCCGGCGGAACAGTATGCGCCACGAATATATTGGGTAGGCCGTGGCCAGCGGCAGGGCGTAGCTGCCGAGGTGGCGCAGGTACGGGGCGGCGTCGTGCGTGTCGAGAATGGGCTTGTGGCACTCGATGTCGGTGAAGTCGCCCGTGTTGTACACCATCAGCACGCCCTGGCTCACTGGCGGCGGCGTCTCGGCCAGCTGGTGCAGGCGGATTGTGGCCGACACTTCCAGCCCCTCGCTGCGGGCCAGCGCGACCAGCGTGCGCAGGAAACCGAAGTACCGCCCGCGCGTGCGGCGCGTCCAGTCGCAGTCTATCTGCACCTCCTTCACGCCCATCACGTCGTTCGTCTCGTTCATCTGCATGATGCGCCTGAACGTCTTTTCGGCCAGTCCGGCCGTGTCGGCGGCCATGCAGTCGTTGACGATGTACACCGTCGGCACCACCTCCACGCCCTCTGGCACGCCCGTCTTGAACCTCAGCGTGGCGTTGGGTACGGGCCGTCCATCATCGCCCGGCACAACGTCGAAATACCTTACGTACATCCGTTCCACGCCATGCTCGGCCATGAAGCGTTGCTTCGCCGTGTCGATGTCGAGCACCGTGCTCCAGTAATACACCGAGCGAACCCTCTTGCCGTTGTCGCCGCGCGAGCACGACAGCACGAGCAATGCTGCCGCGACTACGGCCAATGCGATGGCTTTCTTCACTCCTTTCATTGTCTTTATAGGCGTATATATTTTACAAAAATACGGAATAACCGCCGTACAGGCAAATGGCAGTGGTTAAAAATTGTTTAGCAGACGAGAGACGAGGGACGAGGGACAAGCAGACGAGGGACGAGAGACAAGCAGACGAGCGGTCAACCAAGGCCTATCAGCCCTATTAGGCTTATTGGCCCTATTCAGCAATGGTAGGGAGTGCTGGGGGAACTGGGAGGACTGTGACAATGACAGAAGCCTAGTCGCTCATCCCTCGTCTCTCGTCGCTCGTCGCTCATCACTCGTCTCTCGTCTGCTCGTCTCTTGTCTTCCAAAACACGGCAAATTGCCTTGCAAAACGCCACCTTTTGCACCCTAAAAGATGCTATTTTGCAATGTCCTGGTTATCAATGTGTTATGGAAACAGCCCGAAACTCGATTTTATTTGATAAATTTTTAAGGATAAAAACGGTTTTTTCAAGGTTTATTTCGTACATTTGCAGGTTGAAAGGAAAAACATAAAAAAGACATGCTGACAACCGAAGAAAAGAAAGCCATCATCTCGCTGATACATCGGCAGGTGGTGCCGGCCATTGGTTGCACCGAGCCTATAGCCGTGGCTCTCTGCGTGGCCAAGGCCAAGGAGACGCTTGGCTGTGTGCCCGAGAAAATCGAAATCAGCCTCAGCGCAAACATACTGAAGAACGCCATGGGCGTTGGCATACCCGGCACGGGCATGACAGGCCTGCCCATCGCCGTGGCCCTGGGCGCGCTCATCGGTCGCCCGGAGCTCGGCCTTGAGGTGCTGCAAGACTGCAACAAGGCCGCCGTGGAGCAAGGCAAGAAGTATATCGCCGAAAGGCGCATACACATCAGCCTCGACGAGGCTGCCCCCGACAAGCTCTACATCAGCGTGACGTGCCGAGGCGGAGGCCATGAGGCCGAGGCGCGCATCGCGACCGAGCACACAAACTTCGTCTACCTGCGCCTCGACGGCGACGTGAAGCTCGACAAGCCCGTGCACGCCGCCCATGCGGAGCAGGGCGAGGAGGTAGAGCTGACGCTCAGGAAAGTGTACGACTTTGCCACCGAGACCGACGTTGACGAGCTGCGCTTCATCCTCGACGCACGCGACATGAACGAGGCTGCGGCGGCCGACGGCCTCCGCGAGAACTTCGGCCACCGTCTCGGCAAGACCCTCTGCAGCCCGCTCGGGCGCGGCATCATGGGCGAGGGCATATTCTCCAAGGTGCTCGCCGCCACCAGCTGCGCCTGCGACGCGCGCATGGCCGGGGCCATGATTCCCGTGATGAGCAACAGCGGCAGCGGCAACCAAGGCATCTGCGCCACCATGCCCGTGGCCGTGTTTGCCGAGGAAAACCACAACACCGAGGAGGAAACCATACGCGCCCTCATACTGAGCAACCTCACGGCCATCTACATCAAGCAGCACCTCGGCACCCTCTCGGCCCTCTGCGGATGCGTCGTTGCCAGCACGGGCAGCAGTTGCGGCATGACATACCTGATGGGCGGGAGCTACGAGCAAATATCTTTCGCCGTGAAAAACATGATTGCCAACCTCACCGGAATGATTTGCGACGGTGCCAAGCCGAGTTGTGCCTTGAAGCTGACGTCGGGCGTAAGCACCGCCATCCTTAGCGCGATGCTCGCCATGCAGAACAAGCACGTCACCTCAGTGGAGGGCATTATCGACGACGACGTTGACCAGAGCATACGCAACCTCACTGAAATAGGACGGCGCGGAATGGACGAGACCGACCGTTACGTGCTCGAGATAATGACCCACAAGACAGTGAAGAATTAAGAGTTAATGGTTAAGAATTAAGAGTTGGGCATACGCCGATGTCTTAAATAGTCTCTCTGCGCGGCTCCCATTCCTCCCAGCACTCCCATAACTCCCATCAAACACCAAGAAAAATAAACAACAACAAACGATATGAAACAGATAAAGGCTACATTCATGACGTTGCTGCTGACAGTCTTCTGCCTGTCGGCAGCCGCACAGATGCAGGACCCCGTGCACTTCAGCGTGAGCCAGAAGAAGGTCGCGCCGGATGAAATCGAGGTTATATTCACGGCTAAAATCGACGCCGGATGGCACGTCTATTCCACAGGTATGCCCGACGGGGGCCCCACGTCGGCCAACGTCCACACCGACGTTGCTGACGGCGTGAAGCCCGCAGGCCCACTTACGCCGAGGGGAAAGGTCATCAGCCAGCATGACGAGATGTTCGGCATGACCCTCCGCTTCTTCGAGAAGACGGCCACGTTCGTGCAGAAATACAAGATTACGGCCAAGACTTACCACGTCAAGGGCTATCTTGAATACGGGGCGTGCAACGACCAGATGTGTATGCCTCCTACCACAGTAGAGTTCGACTTCAAGGGACAAGGCCCTGCCGACGCCCCTGAAGCTGCCGAGGATGAGGCCGAGGCCAAGGGCGACACCGTTGCCGTGGCCGACTCTGCCGCCACCGACAGTATGGCGGCCGCAGTGCCCGCCAACGTCGATACGACAGGCCTTTGGACTCCGGTGATTGACGAGCTGCAGGCCATGAACGGCGACCAAGGCTCAGGCGACCGCTCTTGGCTCTACATCTTCGTGATGGGTTTCCTTGGCGGACTTGTCGCCCTGTTCACTCCCTGCGTATGGCCCATCATCCCGATGACGGTCAGCTTCTTCCTGAAACGCTCCAAGGACAAGAAGAAGGGCATACGCGACGCCATTACCTACGGTGTCTCAATCGTCGTAATCTACCTCGTGCTTGGTCTCGCCATAACTGCAATACTCGGTGCGAGCGCGCTCAACGCGCTGTCAACTAACGCCGTGTTCAACATCTTCTTCTGCCTCCTGTTGGTAGTGTTCGCCCTGTCTTTCTTCGGATGGTTCGAGCTTACGCTGCCCTCTTCATGGACTAACAAGGTTGACAACAAGGCCTCTTCCACGAGCGGTCTGCTCAGTATATTCCTCATGGCGTTCACGCTTACGCTCGTGTCGTTCTCTTGCACGGGTCCGATTATCGGCTTCCTGCTCGTAGAGGTCAGCACGTCGGGCAACATCGTCGGCCCCGCCGTCGGTATGCTTGGCTTCGCCATAGCCCTGGCCCTGCCGTTCACGCTGTTCGCCCTGTTCCCGACATGGCTCAAGCAAGCGCCTAAGTCAGGCGGATGGATGAACACCATCAAGATTGTGCTCGGCTTCATCGAGTTGGCGTTCGCCCTCAAGTTCTTCTCCGTGGCCGACCTGGCTTACGGTTGGGGTCTGCTCGACCGCGAGGTGTTCCTCTCGCTCTGGATTGTCATCTTCGGCCTGCTTGGCCTCTATCTCATCGGCAAGCTCAAGTTCAAGAGCGACGGCGACACGGGCGAGGCCATGCCCGTACCGTGCATCATGCTCGGACTCATATCGCTGGCCTTCACCGTCTACATGATACCTGGCCTCTGGGGTGCGCCCTGCAAGGCTGTCAGTGCATTTGCCCCGCCGATGAACACGCAGGACTTCAACCTCTACCACAACGAGGTTAAGCCGCGCTTCACCAACTATGAGCAGGCCATGGCCACCGCAGCGGCCGAGGGTAAGCCTGTCATGATAGACTTCACGGGTTTCGGATGCGTCAACTGCCGCAAGATGGAAGCTGCCGTATGGACCGACCCGCAGGTGGCAGACAAGCTCAACAAAGACTTTGTATTGGTGTCTCTCTACGTTGACGACAAGACTCCGCTCGACAAGCCTATCGAGGTGGTTGAGAACGGAAAGAAGCGCACCCTGCGCACCGTCGGCGACAAGTGGAGCTACCTGCAGCGCAATAAGTTCGGCGCTAACGCCCAGCCGTTCTACGTCATCATCGACGCGAAGGGTCAGCCGCTGGCCGGTTCTTACAGCTATGACGAGGACATAAGCCATTACATGGAGTTCATCAACAAGGGCTTGGAAAACTATAAGAAATAATGATGCTTTTGGCGCGCGGACGTCCGTGCGCTTGGTTGGGGCCGCCTTTCGCAGCGCGAAAGGCGGCCTTTTGTCGTTTAATAGGGCATCTTTTGTGATGCGAAAGGGCACGTTTTGCACCGTGAAAGGTGGCAAACGGCCAACTCGCTGGCACTCAACGGCTTGCACGCCGGCCATGGCGCTCATTGGTTTTTGCCGTAGTGCGCCCGGTCGGTGCTTGCGATGTACTGTGTTGCCTTATGCCAGGCTTGCGTATTTTCATGTTCGGCCAAGCCGCGCTATCGCGTTTCCGGCCCTTCCGCTTATTATGTAACAAGCGATGTTTTCACGTCAAAAATCATGTCGGAAATGTCATTCTTTTTGATATAAATCAATAAATCACACCATTTTTATGAAAATATCTAATAAAAGTAGCGTGTTTTTGAATAAATCATTATCTTTGCACTGTGTTTTTCATAGTATTAGATTTAAGGTTAACAATGGAATGAGGGTCTCAGCGGAGACCCATTTTTTGTTTATGTACATCCGTTAACAGGCCAACAGCCACTAACAAAGTATAAACCCCCAAGGTATTCTGGAAGGGCAGCCCCCTCCCGACCTCCCCGAGGGGAGGTGAATGAAAAGGCTAACGTCTTAACTCCTAAAGAAAAAAGGCTATTGTCTTTAACTCCTTAGCGAGTGAAGCGAGCGATAACTCCTTTAACTTCTTTAACTCCTGAATAGAAAATTCCTAAGGAAAAAAGCATTTGTCTTTAACTCCTTAGCGAACGCAGCGAGGATAACTACTCTAACTTCTTTAACTACTTGAATACGCCTTACCTTTCGAGGTATCCGCCCTTGCCCTTCACATAGTCTATTAGTTCGCCGAAAATAGCGTTCTTGCGCAGCACGCCTACGTTGCCCGTCATTATCATCTGGCGGCGCGCGCGGGTCAGGGCAACGTTCAGTTTACGGTCGATTGTGCGCCCGCAGTCGTCGAAGCAGCTGCCGGCGAGGAACTCAAGTTGCCACTCGCGTTGCACGGTGAACGAGTAAACGATGACATCGCGCTGGCTGCCCTGGTAACGCTCCACCGTGTCTATTGACACCGCCTCAAGCTCCTTTATGCCCAACCGCTCTATTTCCTTGCGTATTACGGCAATCTGGTTGCGGTACGGAACAATCACGCCTACCGTCTTTTCGGCCGTGAAGCCGTCTCCCTCCATCATCCATACGCGCCTGAGAACGTCGGCCACGACGGCAGCCTCGTCGGTGTTCACCTTGTCGGAAAGGTCGGGCCTGTGGCACGTCAGTGACGGAATGAACACCATGCGGTGCTCGTGCAGTAGTGTGTCGAGGCCGTCGGCCAGTCCTGTGGCGGCATAATGCAGCTTGCGTTCGCGCTGGTGGGGCAACGGCACGGGGCGCAGCCGTTCGCTGTTGTAGAACTCGTGGCAGGGGAAGTCGGCCACGCCGGGGTGCATCCTGCCGTGGCGGCGCAGCACGCCTACGAACTCCGTGCGCCCGGCGGCACGCTCCGTGCGCAGCAACCGCTCAAAGAGCGAGCCTCGGCAGTTGTCTAAGTGTATGGCGTGCAGCAGCTGACTGTCCGTTGCCGATGTCCTTTCGTCCTGTTGCACGACGGCCGGCAGTTGCTTGTGGTCGCCCACGAGTACGAAGCGGCGTATCCTGCACCGCTCGTTGCCGTCGTCGTCGGTGCGGTGGGCGGCTAATAGTCCCACGATGTTAGGCTCGAGTATTTGCGACGCCTCGTCAACTATGGCGAGCGTGAAGGCCTTGACGTCGAAGATGTAAG
This sequence comes from uncultured Prevotella sp., assembly GCA_944319815.1. Lineage (GTDB taxonomy): Bacteria > Bacteroidota > Bacteroidia > Bacteroidales > Bacteroidaceae > Prevotella. The sequence continues at coordinate 183,180 of CALUEX010000001.1, forward strand.
GCCGCGCCGCGAGCATTGACGTGGTGCCTGTCACCACGCGCGCCGAGGCCATCGCCTCCCTGATGCCGTCTAACTTGGGGTTGAGCCTCACCCTCTCGCCCAGCAGGTTGGCCTTGCATCGCGGGTCGGCACTGTACTCGCTGCCGAGCCTGATGTAGTCAATGCCCGCCTCGGCAAGCATCGCGCACAGCTCGTCAACGGCCCTGTTGGTGTACGCCGTGAGCAGTATTGAGGTGTCCGTGCGCGTCAGCTCCTCCTCAACCATGAAGCGTATGGCCATCGAAGTCTTGCCCGTGCCCGGCGGGCCTACTAACAAATAGTAGTCGTCGGCTTGCTTGGCAGCCAGCAAAATGTCGTCATACGCCTCGCTGTATGCCTTCGTCAGCCGTGCCGAGGCGTCCCTTTGAGGTGCTCGCCGGCCAAGAAGCACGTCCTTGCGGGCGGCCGGTGCAGTGACAAACTCGTACAGGCTCCTCAACGCCCCGTCCGCCGATGCGTCGCCGCCGGCGTGCTCTATTGCGTAAGCCGACGTGTCGCCGTCGGCCTGTACGGCGAGTATTGCCGGGTTTCTCTGCCCGTTCTTCAGTGCGAGTTTTATTTCCGTGGTGTGTATTTCGGTAATGCTTGCGCGGTAAAGCAGGCTTTTCCTTACGTCAGGTTCTTGCCCCTCGTCATAGCGGTAGACGTAAACCATGTCGCCGCGGCGGAAGTTCGGCAGGAAACTGTCGCCCTGTTCGGGCACGCGCAGCGTCAACCTGTCGGGTGCGCCGCCGTCATCCCCGCCCTCCTTGGCCGTTATTTTCAGGCCCGTATATATGTTTCCGGTCTCTATTTTCTCCGTCAACGGCATATTCCAGAGGTCTGCCGTGCAGCCAGTAACGCCCTCCTGCGACCCCACCTTGCCCAATAGTTGCTCTCGATAGGCGAACGTCGCCATCCTGCAAAAGTATTCGCGTTCGAGCGGTTCAAGGCCTTTCAGGGGTTCGGTTACGGCCTCTATTTGCGGCAGCAGCCACGTGTGGTAGAACATATCGTCGCGTTTCGCCGTGTTGACGGTCTCCGGCGTAAGCATCGGCAGCACCTTCCCGAAGCCCTTTTGGGCAATGATGAAGTCGGTGGCGACTATCTTGTTGCGCAGCTCAATGGCTTCGCGGAACAGCTTGCGGTAAAAAGCCACGGCCATGAGGCCTTGTTCCGGAGGATATTTCGAGTAAAGCAGACGTATGTCAGTTTTGTCGAAGCCGAGCTTGAAGTTATATCTCAGCACGCCGTAGTACAGCAACAGCTGCACGTAATGCGGCTCCAGCTGGGTGCTGCCATGGCTTCCCGGCCGCCCGTTCTCTATGTTTCGGTTCTTGCCAGCCTTCTGTTCCACGAGCAGGCGGTAGTCGGTCGTCATTAGGTCAACGCGCCCTTGCAGTCCGAGACACTCGCAGACGAACGACGGTTCGAGCACGGCGAGCCCTCGGTCGTGGTCGGCGAACATCACGCTGACGGCCTCGCGTATGTTGGCTGTTTGCGCCTTGATGTCCTGTTTGAACTGTTCGGCGTTGAAACCCTTGCACGAACAGTATTCAAGGGCTTTCTCTGCGAAGTTGGAGCGCATTGCGTCGGCGAGCCTGAAGGCCGTCCCGTCGTTCACGATGCCGTCGAGAACGCCCCCCGCGAGGTTGCCGAGCAGTATGGGCTGGCTGTTCGCCCGCGGCCTGATGCGTTCCAAGGTGTAGGTCAGGGGATGGTGTCCGTAGTCCTTGAAGCACGCCGCAACGGAGCTGATGTCGAGCAGATAGTCAGGTTCGAAGACTACAAGTCCGGGCACAACGACGTGCTCCGCACCCTTGGCAGCTGGTTCGCTGCCCGCCTGTACGTCATCCATTTTGCAGTCGAGCAGGTTCAGCTGCACGCCCTCGTGCACCATCTTGCGCAGGTAAACGAGGTCGTCGGCCGATATGTCAACGGCCAAGAGCTGCCCCGGAAGCCCCTTCTCGGCCGATACGTAGACGTAATCCGTGCCCGCTTCCCTGACGATGCAGCGCACGTAACGCACGTCGAGACCCTCCGTGCGGTCGTGCGGCTTGTCGTTGGCGGGCAGCTTGCGCAGCAGTTCCCCAGGCACGTCGCAGCCCGTAACGGCAGAGACGAAGCGGCAAAGGGCGCGCATATCATACATGAAGTCGTCCCTGCCGATGGCCTCGCGACTGTTGGTGTGGCGGCGCATGGCCTGGATTTGCACCCTGTCGGCAAGCCTTACGTGGTGCTTCCGGCAAAGGAAGTCAACCTGCGAGAACAGGTTTCCGTATGCCTGCCCCGTGCCGCGCAGCCCTTCATGGCACGCCATCACGAGCGTCTCGTGCGCCATTTTGTTAAGCGTCGCCGCCTTTACGGAGCCGTAAAGGCCGACAATCTCTATTATTCGGGAATATAGATAATTCATAATGCACATTGTTTAATTCATAATTCACAATGCATAATGCATAATTGGGCTGCGCATTAATGCATAATTCATAATGCACAATGCATTAATCACTGACCTCCCAACCTGCCGAAGAACTCTATGATTTCCTCCCACGTCTTGAATGTGTCGTCGCCGAAGCGCACTCGCGTGCCCACGAAGCCGTCCGCGCCGAGGTCGTCTGACGGGTCGATGAGGTAGTCGCCGTAAAGAAGGTCCTTGCGGTTGGTGAACACCACGTGCTCCCAGGCCGGCACGTTGACCGTCCGCTGCGCCCAGGCTGCGTCTTCGGCGATGCGTTCCGGCGCATTCGTTGGCGAAGGGGCAACGACGTAAATGTCGTAATATTCGAGCAGGAAGGTGTACGCCTTCATCGCACTCGATTGCTGGTTGCCGCGCGCGTCGCGCAGGGCGTCGATGCTGATGTATATGATTGGCCGCGTGCGCCCCGCCTGCCGGTCGTCAATCCAGCGGATGACGGGGATTACGGAGTGCAGCAGCGTCTTGTCGTTCATGCGGTGTTCGCCGTGGAAGCTGATAGCGTTGCGGTAGTGGGAGGCGAACAAGTCCATCGTGTGGACTACCGGGTCTTCGTCGCCGAAGAGTCCGAACACGCGCCGGCGGCTCTCCTCTTGCGTCACGCCTGAGAAGCACTGGACCGTCATCTCCTTGTATTCCTCCACCAAGGCCTTTGTCACGATAAAGTCCTGCACGCCGTTCTGGCGCGGGTTGAGGAACGTGTTTTTGCCCACCATGCCGTGCTTCAGCATCGTGTCGCCCATCTGGAACGCCGGGTTGACCAATATTCGGTCGTACCCGTAGAGCATTTCGGCGTACATCCCACCCATCGACGTGCCTATGATTAGGTCGGGTTGCTCCCTCGCGCAGGTGTCCTTCAGCAGGGCGATAGCCTCCGAAGGATGCAGCGGCAGGTCGGGAGCAACTACCGTAGCGCCTGGAAGCATCTCGCGGATTTTGGCCACCGTGCCCGACTGCCCCGACGAGGCGAAGCCGTGGACGTAAAGTATTTTCTTTCCCTTCATCATCTCCGGGAACTGTATTTTGTAGTTTATTTCCATCCTCTTGCGTTGCTTTTAATGTTGATTAGCCGTACAAAATTACACAAAATCGGGCTAACGTGAAAATAATATGCCACCTTTCGCGGTGCAAAAGGCGGCAAACGGCACGCTAAAAGGGCATCTTTTGCAACGCGAAAGATGCCCTTTTGCCAACCGCCTGACTATCAGGCGGTTGGCAATACGCCAGGAATGATGCCCCAAGGCTATAGCTTCAGCCAGTTGTCGAGCATCTTGCGGCCCAGCGGAGTGAGCACGCTCTCGGGGTGGAACTGCACCCCGCGTATGTCGTAATGCCTGTGGCGCATGGCCATGATTAGGCCGTCGTCGCTTTCGGCGGTCACTTCAAGACAGCCGGGCAGCCCCTCGCGGCTCACCGCCCAGCTGTGGTAACGCCCCATCATGATGCGCCTTGGGCATCCGGCGAACATCGGGTCGGCGCCCGTCTGCGTGCCCTCGGTGGCTACGCCGTGGTAAACCTTGTCGAGGTTGACCAGCTGCGCACCGAACACCTGACCTATTGCCTGGTGGCCGAGGCACACTCCGAGCATGGGCTTCATGCCCTTGTAGCGTTCTATCACGCCGAGCAGCTGGCCCGCCTCGCCGGGTATGCCGGGACCGGGACTAAGCACGAGCTTGTCGAACGGCATCAGCTGCGGCAGCTCGAAGCGGTCGTTCCTGTACACGCTGACCTCCGCCCCAAGCTCCTTCAGTATGTGTACGAGGTTGTACGTGAAGCTGTCGTAATTGTCAATCACTGCTATTTTCATTGTCGTTGATTTTGTCTATGGTTTCATGCCGTGCCCATGCGCACTGCCATGCGCGTGGCGACAGCGTGCGCAAGCGGCACGGCTAATGTCTTTAACTACTTTAACTACCTTAACTCCTTTAACTACTCGCATGGCGATTATATTTCTTCCGCCATCTCTACGGCCTTGCGCAGCGCGCCGAGTTTGTTGTTCACCTCCTGCAGTTCGCGCTCCTCGTCGCTGGCGGCGACGATGCCTCCGCCGGCCTGCATCCACAGTTCGCCGTTACGACTGACAAAGGTGCGTATGGTGATAGCCTGGTTCAGGTCGCCCGTGAAGCCGATGTAACCCACGCATCCGCCGTAAGCGCCGCGGCAGTGGGGCTCCAGTTCGCTGATAATCTGCATCGCCCTGACCTTCGGCGCGCCGCTAAGCGTCCCTGCCGGGAAGGTGTCAATGAACGCCTTTACGGGGTCGGCACCGTCGTTTAAAGTGCCGCTTACGCGGCTGACAAGGTGGATAACGTGGCTGTATTGCTGTACGTCCTTGTACAAGTCAACGTGCACCCCGTGGCAGTTTCGGCTCAAGTCGTTGCGCGCCAGGTCAACGAGCATCACGTGTTCGGCGTTCTCCTTAGGGTCGTTCCGTAGCGTCTCGGCAGCCGCCTTGTCGGCCTCCGCGTCGCCCGTTCGCCGCGTGGTGCCCGCTATGGGGTCTATTATGGCGCGGCGTTTCTCTATGCGGCAGTGGGTCTCGGGACTGCTTCCAAGTAGTCGGAAGCCGCCGAAGTCGAAGTAAAAAAGGTAGGGCGAGGGGTTGATGCTGCGCAAGGCACGGTACAGGGCGAAGTCGTCGCCCTCGTATTCCTGCACGAAGCGCCGCGACAGGACTACCTGGAACACGTCTCCACGGCGGCAGTGGGCTATGCCTCGGCGTATGTTCGCCTTGTGCTCCTCGTCCGTCAGGGGCGACGTTATGCCGCCCACGCGCCTGAAGGGGTACACGTTCACGTTACCCTTCTCTGCCGTCAGGCGCAGCCGTTCGAGGCGTTCGGTTGCGTCTTCGCCGTCTGCCGCAAGGGTGGTAAGGGTCATCCTGCCGTCAAAGTGGTTAAAGGCGATGACGTCGCGGAACAGCACGTAGCACACGTCGGGCGCGTCGTTCTTGTCAGCCCCGCCGTCTTTCACGTCGATGTTCTCGAAATATCTCACGGCGTTGAACGACGTATAACCGTACAGGCCGCAGCTTCCCGCCCCGTCGCCCGTCACGTTGAAGCGCGCCAGAAAGCCGTTGATGGCCTTGTCACAGGTATATTCGTCGGTTATCCGGGTGGTCTCCGCCGTGCCGTCGGGATAGCTTAGTTCCACCTGTCCGCGCCGTATTGACACGCTGCCGATGGGCGTTGAGCACACGAACGAGCGGCTGTTGGCGCGGTCGTGGTAGTCTGAACATTCCAAAAGTACGCTCTGCGCGCTCGTGTCGCGCAGCCTCATGTAGGCACAAACTGGCGTAACCATGTCGGCAAGTGCCGTCAGGCTGACCGCCTTGAAGTTGAATTTATTATTTCCCATGCTATTTTTCATTATTCATTCTTAATTCTTCATTTAATCGCCAGCGTCCGTTAACCAAGCGTAAAGCGACAAGACATTTGTCTTTAACTCCTTAGTGAGCGAAGCGAACGATAACTACTTTAACTCCTTTAACTACTGATGAATGGGAGCGTAGCGGACATTCATCTTATATTTCAAGTATGTTTCCACGTCCTTGTCGCCCCTTCCGCTTAGCGTCAGCACGACAACGTCGTCGGGCTTGAACGTCACCTTGCAGAGCGCGGCAAGCGCATGGGCACTCTCTATGGCAGGGATTATGCCCTCGAGGCGCGTCAGTTCGTAGCCGGCACGTATGGCCTCGTCGTCGTTGATGGCAAGAACCTCGCTGCGGCCACAGGCCGCCATGTTGCAGTGCATGGGCCCTACGCCGGGATAGTCGAGGCCGGCCGACACGCTGAAGGCCTCCTCTATCTGCCCGTCGTCGGTCTGCATCACGAGCATACGCGCACCGTGCAGTATGCCCAGCGTGCCCCGGTGCAGCGTGGCGGCGGTGCGCCCACTGTCTATTCCGCTGCCGCCGGCCTCGGCAAGGATGATGCGCACGCGGTCGTCGTCGGCGTAGTGGTAGATTGTCCCGGCAGCGTTCGACCCTCCGCCGATGCACGCCATGAGGCAGTCAGGCCAGTCGCGGCCCTCCTTTTCGAGCAGTTGCACCTTTATTTCCTCGGATATTACGCTCTGCATACGCGCCACGAGGTCGGGGTAGGGGTGAGGCCCCATGGTTGAACCGACGGCATAATACGTGTCGGAAGGGTGGCTGCACCAGTAGCGTATGGCCTCCGAGCAGGCGTCGCTAAGCGTCATGTTGCCCGTCGTTACGGGGCAGACCTCCGCGCCGAGCATACGCATACGCTCAACGTTCTGCCGCTGGCGCTCGATGTCGGTCTGCCCCATGAACACCTTGCAGTCCATCCCCAGCAGGGCGCAAGCCGTGGCCGTGGCCACCCCGTGCTGCCCCGCGCCGGTCTCGGCTATGACGTGCGTCTTGCCCATGCGCCGCGCAATGAGCGCCTGTCCGATGGCGTTGTTTATTTTGTGCGCGCCCGTATGGTTGAGGTCTTCGCGCTTCAGGTAGAGCCGGCAGCCGTATTTCTCGCTCATGCGGCGTGCGAAGTAGAGGGGCGACGGCCTTCCCACGTAGTCGCGGAGCAGGCTGCGGTATTCGCGCTTGAAGTCGTCGCTCTCGATGATTGGCAGGTAAGCGTCCTGCAACTCGCTTACGCAGCGGTGCAATATTTCGGGGATATACGCCCCGCCGAACTCCCCGTAGAAGCCGTGGTCGGGGCTGGAATAACTGTGTTTCATCGTTTTCTTCACTTTAAATTTAATGTTGGAATAACTTATATGAATGTCCGCAAGCTGCACGATACCCACTTGTAGGGACGCACGGCTCGTGCGTCCGGGTAATGTTGTTTGTACACACGTACCGTAATTATACCATTGTTGAGCGGACGCACGAGCCGTGCGTCCCTACAAGTGGGTGCGGGTAATGGCAACAGGCAATGCACGTATGGGTGTTTGCGGATGTTCATTATAACTCGTTTTGCATTCTATCGCCAACTGCCTGATTATCAACCTGTTGTCAATAGGTGTCCTTTTACCATGCGAAAGGTACCCTTTCGTCTTGTAAAAGATGCCCTTTCGTTCGGCAAAAGGTGGCCTTTCGCATGGCGACGGGCCACGGGCGCAACGCCGGGCGGGCACGCGGCTCACTGCCGCAGGGCCTCCTCAAGGCGGTCGAGAGCCTTGTCGGCGTCGCCTTCCTCGCTCAAAAGGGTGACGAACTTGCTGCCTATGATTGTGCCGTCGGCGTTCGCCCGCGCGCTCTCTAACGTCTGCCTGTTGGATATTCCGAAGCCTACCATGCGCGGGTTGCGCAACTTCATGCCGTCGATGCGGCGGAAATACTCCTGCTTCGCCTCGTCGAACGAACCCTGCGCGCCCGTCACCCCGGCCGACGAAACCATGTAGATGAAGCCGTCGGTGTGCTCGTCGATGAGCCGTATGCGCTCTTCGCTGGTCTCGGGGGTGAGCATCATGATGACGCGCACGCCGTAACGGTCGGCTATCGGCTTGATGTCGGCCATGTAGTCGGCAAAGGGCAGGTCGGGAATGATGGCCCCCGACACGCCGTTGTCGCGGCAACTGCTGAAGAAAGCGTCGTAACCGTAGTGCATTATGACGTTGAGATAACCCATCAGCACTATGGGGATGTTCACTTGGCCGTTTACCTCGGCAAGCTGGGCGAACAGCCGCCGCAGCGTCATGCCGTTGCGCAGGGCCGTCGTGGCGGCGCCCTGGATTACGGGGCCGTCGGCCAGCGGGTCGCTGAAGGGTATGCCTACCTCAACCATATCGACGCCACGGCGGTCGAGCGTGCGTATTACCTCGGCCGTATTGTCAAGCGTCGGGCAACCCGCGCAGAAGTATAGCGAGAACAGTTTGCGCCCGTTGCGCGTTGCGAATAATGAGTTTATTTTGTTCATATAGCATGGTTTTTAATTAATATTCCAGAACTTCCCCACCATCGTTAATAAGGAATGAAACCAACAGGGCATTTGTCTTTAACTCCTTAGCGACCGAAGGGAGCGATAACTTCTTTAACTACTTGAACTACTAACGGAGCGTAGCGAAGTGATGAAACGCTCCAATGCAATCGTGTTTTTTACCCCCGGAGCCGTCTCAAAACGGCTGTTGAGGTCTATTCCGGCGAACCTCGGATGCATGAACGCCGCTATTTCGGCAGCGCATTCGGGGCCTATGCCGCCGCTAAGGATGAACGGCAGCGTGCCACGGTATGCCTCAAGGACATCCCAACAGAACCGCGTGCCGTTGCCGCCGGCGGCCTTCCCCTTGGCGTCGAACAGCAGGAGGTCGGCCACGGCGGCGTATTCCGTCGCCCTTTCTACGTCCTCGCGCGTGGCAACGCTTATGGCCTTGATGAGCAATACGCTGCCCAACGACTCGCGCCGGAGCGCGGCGCGCAGGTCGGCAAGCTGCCATGCGGTCTCGTTGCCGTGCAGTTGTATGCAGTCGAGGGCATACTCCTTGGCTGCCGAGACGATGCCTTCCGTCGTTTCGTTGACGAACACGCCGACCTTCAAGGGCCGCCGCTTACCGTCTGCCATGCCGTCGATTGCGGCGCAGACGGCCTTCATGCGCTGCGGCGAGGCGTAGCGCGGACTGGCTTTCGAGAGTATGAACCCCACCATGTCAACGCCAAGGCGTGCCACTGCGAGCGCGTTTTCAGGCTCAGCCAGGCCGCAAACCTTGACGCGCCGGGGCGTTGCGCCGTTACTTGTTTGCATGGCATCGAGACCGAAAACGAAGCGGCACAAGGCGCGGCCGGGGTGTTCCTCGCGCATGAAACTTTCGCCGATGAGGAAGCCGTCGTATCCTTCCGCACGCAGACGGGCAGCCGTATTGACGTCGTGTATGCCGCTTTCGCTGATTTTGCACAGTCCTTTCGGCAGTCGTTCGGCCATACGGAACGAGTTGGCAACGTCGGTAACGAACGTCCCGAGGTTGCGGTTGTTCACGCCGCAGACGTCGGGGCAAAGCTCCGCATAGCCGAGCTCGTCCTCCCCGTGCAGTTCGAGCAGCACCTCAAGGCCAAGCCCGTGGGCCGCGTCAATCAGCCTCTTGCACTCTCCGCGGTCAAGCACCGAGGCTATGAGGAGCACCGCCGACGCCCCGCAGAGCCGCGCCTGGAGAAGCTGGTACTCGTCAACGATGAAGTTCTTGTATAGCACGGGCAGCGTGACTCCTGCCTTCCTTGCCTCCGTTACGAAGCCGTCGGAGCCGCCGAAGAACTCCCCGTCGGTCAGGATACTTATCGCCGCAGACCCGTTCCGTTGGTATTCCATGGGCACTTCGGCGGCCTTCGCGCCCTCATTGAGCCATCCCTTTGACGGCGAGCGGCGCTTGAACTCGGCGATGATGCCCGTTGTCGAGGCCTTCAGGGCAGCCTTGAGCGACGGCACGGGGACACCCATCATCCTCTCAACCATGGCGCGAAGCGTGGCGGCGGGCATCTCGCGCTTCATCCGCTCGACCTCAATGCGCTTGTGCGCGACTATTTCTGCAAGTATATCTTTCATCTTTTTAATTTTAGGGAGTTAAGGAGTTTTTATTTAGGAGTTAAGGAGTAAAGTAGTTAAGGAGTTAAGACAAATGCTTTGTTGGTGTTAAGGCACACGGTGGCTATTGTCTTAACTCCTTTACTCCATAACTCCTTAACTCCCGATTACACATACGTGTGTTCATGAATTAATCTCCACGAACCGCTTGAAAGCTGCCAGGGCACGCCCGCTTTCGAGCGATTTGCGTGCCTCGGCGACGGCTTCCTCGATGGTCTTTCGCCCGTCAACGACGTGTATGCCGAACGCGGCGTTGGCCAAGACGGCGTTCTTCCGGTCGGGCAAGGCACGGTTTTCGAGCACGCTGTCGAATATTTCCTTGGCCTCGTTGACGGTCTCGCCGCCGTAGAGGCTTGCCGGGTCGGCTGTCGGCATACCGATGTCCGCCGGACGATAGACGCGCTCACCGTGGTTTGTCGTTACCTTGAAACTGCCTGTGAGGGATATTTCGTCGTATCCGTCGAGGCTGTTCACGATGCCGAAATCTATCCCCAGCTTGCGGTAGACGCTTGCGTAGAGGCGCATCTGGTTGAGCTCTGCCACGCCGAGCAGCTGGCATTCGGGCTGCGAGGGGTTGACGATGGGACCGAGAAGGTTGAAGCACGTGGGGAACTGCAACGCCCGGCGCACCGGCCCGACGTACTTCATTGCGCGGGCGAAGAGCTGCGCGTGCAGGTAGACGACGCCGCACTCGTTGATTGAACGGTTAAGGCGGTCGAGGTCGTCGGTGAACTTCACGCCGTGCGCCTCCATCACGTTGGACGCTCCGCTGGTAGACGTCGAGGCGTAGTTGCCGTGCTTCGCCACCTTGTAACCTGCCCCGGCGATTACGAAACAGGCGCAGGTTGAGATGTTAAACGTGTTCTTGCGGTCGCCGCCCGTGCCCACCACGTCGATGTAGCGGTCGCAGTCAAGCCTTGTGGGCACGCCCGTTTCAAGTATCCCGTCGCGGAAACCTAACAGTTCGTCGGCCGTGACGCCGCGCATCTGCAAGCCCGTCAGCAAGGCCGTCACCTGCTCCGTGGGGTATTCGCCGCGCGTTATTCCCAAGAGGAAGTCGTGCGTCTCGCCACGTGTCAGCGTCTTGTGGGCCAGCATCTTGTCTAATAATACTCTTGCTTCCATTATGTTGTCTTGTTTGTTGTATGTCATTTGTTTGCATCGTGCCGTCGTGTCTGCACCGTGTCGCCGTGTAAAAGCGAAGCGGGCTTGCCGTAAGAACGACAAGCCCGCTTGGTAATATGTATTATTCCGCACACGGTTTCGTAACTCACGACCTTTTAAATCTTGAGTAACGCCACCACCATGCGAAATTCATATTGTTCATAATAACGTTGTTTTATGTTTCGTTGGCAAATATAAATATTATCTTATAAAGTGCAAAGAAAATACCCGAAAAAGTTTATTTGTGTAATTAAAATCGCTCGAAAAATTACTTTTTACCTATTTATATATACGTTGTTGCCTGCCGTTCACGCTCCCGTTGTGCGCCGAACTGTGCCAAACGGCATGATAAAAGGGCACCTTTTATAGCGTAAAAGGTGCCCTTTTGTAAGGCGAAACATGGCCTTTTGCAAACCGCCTGATTATCAGTGGGTTGCAGGGCGGTTAGCTTCGGGTTGTTGTTTTACGGCGTATGACTCCGGGTTATAGCCTATTTGTTCGATTAATGCGTTCTTGTACCATCGTATTTCGTTGTCGCCGTATTTCTCGCTTCGCACGAACCTGACGTTTTCGGGCAGTTCGGGAGCGCTTGTCCCGAATAGAAAATCATTCCGCATAGACGTTTCCACACGTATCTCGTCCCAGCTGAACGGATAGTCGAAGAAGCCCTGTATCGTCTTTGCCCCGCCCTCCACGATGAGGCTTTGCACGCCCTTGTCGTAAAGATACTTGAGCACTTGCGGCACCACGGGGCGCGAAAAGTCGGCCGAGGGGTCGAAGGGATGGTTGCGGTCGATAGTGAGCCGCATGGGGTCGGGGCCGCTCCAGTGGCGCACGTTGAGGCGCGGCCTGTCGCGTTCGGCCGTCACGCGGCCCACGAGTATGGCGTCATATTCAGCCCGCAGCTTGTGCGAGAGCATCTGTGTGAACGGCGTTGACAGCATGGTCGGCTTGCCCTCGTTGTCGATGCAGCCACGGTTGGTCTGGCACCACTTGACGAGTACATACGGCCTCCGGCCTTCATTGTAGGTGAAAAACCGCTCGTTAAGCTCCATGCACTCACGTTCCAGCACTCCGATGGTGACGTCTATGCCTGCGTCGGTGAGCTTCTTGATGCCTCGACCCTGCACTTTTGCGAACGGGTCGATGCATCCCACCACCACGCGGCGCACGCCTTTCCTGATGATAAGGTCGGCGCAGGGCGGCGTGCGGCCATAATGCGAGCACGGTTCGAGGCTTACGTACATCGTGGCTTCTGCCAGCAGGGCCTCGTCTTCGGGTTTTACTGAGGCGAAGGCGTTAACCTCGGCGTGCCCCTCGCCGCACCTTACGTGGTATCCTTCGCCTATTATGCGCCCGTCGGGAGCCACAATCACCGCCCCGACCATGGGGTTCGGCTTGGCGTTCAGCAGTCCGTTGGCCGCCAGTTGCAGGCAACGGCGCATATAAAAAGTGTCCTTTTCAAGCTGTTCCATAGTGCAAAAGTAATTCATATCGTGGAAGTTAAGGGAGTTAAGGGAGTTAAAGAAGTTAAAGACAAATGCTTTTGCAGATAAAGACAGGCGCTTGTGGCTGGCGTCAACAACGTTAAAAATCAATAAAACAATGTGCAAAACAGGACATATTAAGTCATCATTGATTATCTTTGCAATATCAAAATGATATTATAAAGAGTGTAAATCAAAACATAAAACGATTATGGAAAACCAGGAATTCACATTTGCAGGCAAGACATTAAACGGCATTGCCATGCTCATTCTCAACCTTCTTGTATATGTTGTGGGCATCGCGCTCATCGTGCTGGCCTGCGCATCGTTCAGCGGCGGAGCTGCGGTTGCCGCCGGGGTGGGCGGCGGCCTCTTGGTGTTCGCCAACCTCTTCGTCAGCGGCGGTTTCGTTTTGGTAGAGCCGGGCGAGGCGCGCGTTATGATGTTCTTCGGCAAATACCGCGGCACGTTCACACGTGCGGGCTACTTCTGGGTAAACCCTTTCATCTCGGTAAAGAAGCTGTCGCTGCGCGCACGCAACTTAGACGCCGAGCCTATCAAGGTGAACGACAAGACGGGCAACCCCGTGATGATAGGCATGGTGCTCGTCTGGAAGCTGAAAGACACGTACAAGGCCATGTTCGAGATTGACTCGCAGACCATGGCGGAGTCAAAAGCCGCCACCGACGCGGCTGCCGCCGGGGCGAAGACGGCCAACATAATGAACGCCTTTGAGAAGTTCGTGCGAATACAGTCGGAGGCCGCCCTGCGACAGGTGGCTGGCCAGTACGCCTACGACGACGGCGAGCTTGAGGGTCAGGAGCTGACCCTGCGCGACGGCAGCGACGAGATTAACAAGGAGCTTGAGGCAAAAATCGACGAGCGTCTGGCCATGGCCGGCATCGAGGTTATCGAGGCACGCATCAACTACCTGGCCTACGCGCCCGAGATTGCGGCCGTGATGCTGCGCCGCCAACAGGCCACCGCCATAATAGCCGCACGCGAGAAAATAGTTGAAGGAGCCGTGTCAATGGTGAAAATGGCGCTCGACAAGCTCTCGACCGAGGACGTAGTTGAACTTGACGAGGAACGGAAAGCCGCCATGGTAAGCAACCTTCTCGTAGTGCTCTGCGGCGACGATACGGCGCAGCCGGTAATCAACACGGGCACGATTTACCAGTAGTTGAGTGAAGAATGAAGAGTGAAGAACGAAGGATTTACGTGCCTTTGTGGTACGCCGCAGTCCTTCCTGTTCTTCCATTCCAGCCAAACGACCCTGCAAAAGGTGCCCTTTCGCCCTGTGAAAGGGCATCTTTTATAGTCTGAAAGGTGTCCTTTTGCAAGGCATTTTGCAATGTATTGATATTCAATAAGTTAGTAGCATGGACATAAAAGCAATATTCAGGAAGAAGAAATCGGCAAAGAAGTTGGTCGCTTTCAGCACCGACCCTAAGACGTCGGGCCTTGTCGATGTGGCGTTCGGCGTGCCCATCACGCTGCTGTTCGTGCTCCGCTGCCATGAGCTTGACTGCTGGTTGACGTTCGGCACGATAGTCTCGTTCCTCCTCCTTGGCTACATCCTTGTCAACGGCACTTACCGACTGCTGTTCAGGAAGGGTGCGGTTCAGGATAACGTGACGCTCGGCAGTCTGCACCATAAGCTCTACCGGCGCTTCGGGCGGTGGTTCATTCCCGTAGGGTTCGCGCTCTATATAGCCTCGTTCACGGCGTTGGTGGCCGTTCTCTCGCTGCTTTTCGTTGACGAGGGGATGACCGTCCAAGGCAGCGTAAGCCACGTGTGCCTGTCGCTGTCGTGGCTGCTTATCGGGCTGATGTACAAGGTTGTGCGCAGCTACGTTGACTTCCGCCACTATTACAGCTCGCCCAAGGACTCGCGCAAGGAGATAGATTGGTATTGATTTAATGGCAGCAAACGCGCGAATAACTATGTTTTTAGATGAAGAAGGAAGGTAAGACAAAGAGCTTCATACTGCGGATTGACGCTGACATGATGTCGGCCATAGAGAAATGGGCTGCCGACGAGTTCCGTTCTACTAACGGACAGCTGCAATGGCTCATAGCCGAGGCGTTGCGGAAGCATGGCCGTTTGCCCAAGAAAAAGAAAACTGACGATGATGAACAACAGCATATTTAATAGCCGCGCGTGGCGCGGTCTTGTGTCAAGATACGGCGAGGGAGAGGCCCGCGCCATAGTGTTTTTCGTGCTTAGGACGGAATTCAACATAAGGCGCGAGGACTTCATGGTTGACGGTCTCGACTGCCTCATGCACGAACAGGTGCCGAGGCTGTTCGCAATCTTGTTCAGCGTGGCCGAGGGAACGCCCGTGCAATACGCCGTGGGGCTGGCCGATTTTGGCGGTCGCCATGGCTACACGTACATCCAGGTGCGGCCGGGCGTGCTCATACCGAGGCCCGAAACGGGGGAGCTTTGGGACATTATAATGGACGACCACGAACAAGACGACGGTCTCGACGTGCTCGACATAGGCACGGGCAGCGGCTGCATAGCAATCATGACGAAGCTAATGAAGCCCCGCAGCCGTGTCTTTGCGTGGGACAACTCGCCCGAAGCGCTCGACGTGGCGCGCGCGAACGCCGAAGCGAAACGCTGCGACATAATAATAGAACGCCACGACATACTCAACCTATGGTGCACCGACAGGCGGTGGGACGTCATCGTAAGCAATCCTCCATATATATTAAACAGGGAGAGGAAGGACATGGACGAACACGTAACGAAGCACGAACCTGAGTGCGCCTTGTTCGTTCCCAACAAAGACCCGCTGCGCTTCTACACGCCAATAATCGCCTACGCGGCCAAGACCCTGCGCCCCGGCGGCGCGCTATACTTCGAACTAAACCCCTTGACTGCGCAGCGCGTGGCCGACGAGGCGCGGCAAGCAGGGCTTACTGACGTGACGCTTATTGAGGACAGTTACGGCAAGACAAGGTTCATGAGGGCAAGGAAAAAAACATAACAAAACACCTGGCACCCACCCCAATCACATCGAACACCCGTTCCAACAACACCTAACACCCACCCCAACCCTCCCAAAGGGAGGGAGCTTGATATGCCTTGACACGTTGAGTGGTGGTTGCCGTTGGTGTGTAACGCCACTTGTAGGGACGCACGGCTCGTGCGTCCGCAAAATATGAGGTCGCGTTATTTGCATGGTTTGCGGTTATACGGTGTCGGCGCACGACCGTGCGTCCATATAAGCTACGGAGCATTTGCCTTAACTCCTTTACTCCATAACTCCTTAACTCCTAAAAGAAAAAGCATTTGTCTTTAACTCCTTTAACTTCCTTAACTTCTTTAACTCCCGAAAATAACTACTCTAACTCCTGAAAAAATGACCGAAGACCAAGCATTCTCCAAGCTCTCGGCGATGTGCGCCAGGGCTGAACACTGCATCCACGACGTAACCGAAAAGATGCGCCGCTGGCAGGTGCCGGCCGACGTGCAGGAGCGTGTCATCAACCGGCTCGTCAGCGAACGCTACATCGACGAGGAACGTTACTGTCGCGCCTTTGTGCGTGACAAACTGCAATATGCCAAGTGGGGACGGCTGAAAATAGAACAGGCACTGCGCATGAAGCGCATCCCCGAGGGCGTGGTGGCGCGAGTTTTTGACGAGATAGAGCCGTCGGCTTACGTTGAGACGCTGCGCCGCGTACTTGAGGCAAAGGCAAAAAGCGTAAAGGCCGACAGCCGCGCGGAGCTGAAAGCCAAGCTGATGCGCTTTGCATACGGCCGCGGTTATTCTGCCGATGATGCCCTGCCGATAATTGAGGATTTGTTGCAGGAGTAGTGGAAAGACTGTAGTTGTCAGCCTAAACACCTGCGTTCCGTTAATGTAATGTGCCTGTCTGCGGGACGGCGAAGTCCCGTTCATGGTTCAGTGGATGACGGGCGGCATCGTAAAAGGTGGCGTATTGCATCGTGAAAGGGCACGTTTTGTGTTGTAAAAGGCCATGTTTTGCATTGCAAAACATGGCCTTTTACGATGGCGGACGCAAGTGGTTGACTGCCAACAGGTTGCAGACGCAGGGCAGGTCATGCGTAAGAGTGCATCCCGCCGAGAAAGTAGTTTACCCCGAAATATGTCATTATGATAGCCAGGAACGCCAGGAGCATATACACGTGGTAGCCCCACGGGCGGCGCAGGAACGGCAGCGAGGCGTCGTGGACGGCCACGGCGTAGACCAAGAGCGTGATTAACCCCCACGTTTCCTTGGCGTCCCAGCTCCAGTAAGCACCCCACGAGACGTTTGCCCAGACCGCGCCCACGAACACGCCGACGGCCAGCAGCGTGACGGCAGGATAGAGCATCAGGCGCGAGAGCAGCGCGAGCGACTCTAAGGTGGCGCCCACGGCAGCGTTGCGGCGGCCCTTCAGGGCAACGAGCACGGCTGCCGTCAACGCGCAGATGAACATGAGCGAAAGCAGGGCGAACGACGCCATGATGACCGAGACGTGGACGCTCAGGAGCGGAGACTGCAGCACGGGCATCAAGTGGGATATTTGCGGGTCCATCGCATTGATGTGCGACACCAGGAGGAAGAAGCCCGACATGAGCAGCCCGAACGGCACTGCAATCCTGAACCGCATGGCTGCCGCGAGCGCAAGGAGCATCACGAGCCATGCAAGCAGCAGCATCGTCTCGTAGCCGTTGCCCATGGGCACGCGCCCGGAGACGACCCAGCGCAGCGCGAGGCACGCCGTCAGGGCTGCGAACGACAGGCCGAGCAGTGCAAGGCCAGCGGCCCGCGCAACCTTGGGCAGCCGCGTATTAGCCCTATTGGTCTTATTAGGCCTAATAGGGCCGATAAGCCCAATGAGGCTAATAACTAAGAGCGCAAGCCCTGCCGAGAGGTTGACGATGAACAGCACGGTGGCAAACGGCACGGCGTTTAGCGTGCGCTCGGCCCGTACCTGGCGGTCGGAGGGCAGGGAAGCGCCGCCGTTAATGCGCTGGTATTTCAGCATCTTGTCGAATATTGAGTCAACGTGGGCCATGCGCCCGGCCAGTACTTCCTGGTAGACGAGCGAAAAAACGTTCTGCATATAGTGGCGGTGCAGGCTGTCGGCGGCCGACGCCGAGAGGTCGTCGGTAGGCGCGTACCACTTCGTCTTGCCGTCGGCAGTGACGGGAAAGACCTTCAGCAGCGTGCCGCGCCTTACGGCCATGAGCATCATCAGGCGGTCGTCAACGTCGGCAACCTGCGTGTGCAGCTTGTCGCGCTGCCCGTTGTAGTATTCGTGGACGTATGGGCCGAGGATGTATCCGCCCATCACCTGGTTGAAAAACGTGTTCACCGTGCACATCTTCGGCAGCTGCAACGTCTCGCGCAGGGGGCCGTTCTTCAGCTTCAGGATAGGCTCCGCGCTCCACTCGTCGCCGTAGAATATGAAGCCGGCGAGCACCTGCTCGGCCGTGTAACCACGGTACGTAGGGCTTCCGCAGAGCTTCTTGGTGAAGTCTACGGCGAACGTCTGCAACGGGCAAACACGGTTGTTGTACATTATATAGAGCCGCCCGAAGCGGTCGGCTGTCTCCTTCGGCAGCGTGCGCGCGGCGTTAGCGCTTAATGCGAGGCACGAAAGCAAGGCTACGGAGAGCACGCCACGCCTGAGCAAAGGCGAGCGCAACAGGCGGCGGAAGCCCCCGCGCGGGTCTATTAGCGTGAGCAGCAACGATATGAAAAGCAGCGCGTAGCCGGCATAAGTCAGCGGAATGCCTACGGGGTCGCGGTTCACGGCGAGCACGCTGCCAAGTCCGTCGCGGTCATAGTTGGCCTGGCAGAAGCGCATGGAGCGGTGCTCGTAGATGTTGTTCATCGACACTTCGGCCTCCGTCTTCACGCCCCCGTCGCTTACGGTAAAGCGCGAGACGTAGTCGGCCTCGGCCTCCGTGCCGTCATGGTAGTGCACGTTGAAGTCGTGCAGCGTCATCGTGAACGGCAGCTTACGCTCCTCCACGCTGCCGTCGCGGCCCATTACCGAGTAGGTATCGACGGCCACCCCGCTGCGCAGGTGCACCATGCCGCGCTCGCCCGAGACATGGGTGACGAGTGCGCCGGCCAGTATGAGCAGCAGCGCAAGGTGCAGGGCTATTACCGATAGGCGCCTTGTGCGCCGCTTAATGATGTACGCCGTACCCGTAACGGCAAGCCCTGCCCACAGCGCGACGAACCACCACGACGAGTAAACGGCGGAGTGGGCGAAGTCGGTGCCGTGCCATTTCTCGATGAATGTGGCGGCGGCCATCGCGACGAGGAGCAGGATATAGAGGGCGAAAAGCAAGTGGCGTACCCACCCCCGCCCTCCCGAAGGGAGGGGGCTTGATATGTTTTGTTGCATGAGAAACCATGTAATTGACGCCCACCCCAACCCTCCCAAAGGGAGGGAGCTTAGTATGCGGCGTTGATAGCCTACCCGTTAGCGGATTATTTGTGGCTCTTTGTAGTGTGAGCTTACGGTATGTTACATTTCGGGGGCTTTTTCTTACGGTTTCCGATTGCTTCCGGCAACGTTGCAAAAAGCATCCTTTCATGGTGTAAAAGGGTATCTTTTACAAGGCGAAAAACCGTGTTTTGCAGACCGAAAGGATACCGTTTGAAACAGTAACCATCGCCGTGCCTTCCGAAATAAATCCTACAACGGACATCAAGCTCCCTCCCTTCGGGAGGGTTGGGGTGGGTGTTTATATTATATTGACTGCAAGAACTTCACCACGGCGTCCCTGTCTGCCTTCGGCAGGTTGTAGAACTTCTCGGCCGACTCGTATGCGTGGCTGCTCTTGCTGTAGGCGTGCCACATGATGGCCTCTACCTCGTTGCGCGCACGGCAGTCGTGCAGACGGTCTTCGGCACCGGTGTTCACGCGCGAGAGTCCGCGCCCCCAGAGCGGCGTAGTGCGGCACCACGAGCCGTGGATGTCGTTCTTCATGTATAGCTTATGCTGCATCATGTCGCTGTATGGCCATATTGTCTGGTTCTGGTAGCGTGGCAGCGGACGGTCGGCAATGCACTCGGGAGTCCAGTAGTTGTCGTCGCCTGTAGTCCATGACGGGCGGTGGCACGAGGCGCAGCCCATCTCCATGAACAGCTCCTTGCCGCGCTGCACGTCGGGGTCGTTAAGGTTGCGGGCGCGCGGTATTGACAGTCCGCGGTGCCATACCATGAGCGCGTAGAACTGGTCGGTGGTCATGTCAGGCTCGAAGTTGTACCACTGGTTGTCAAACTGGTTGGTGCTCGGGCTGAGAAGGTTCTTCACGCGCTCGGCAATTCCCTCGTCCGTCGTATCGTAGTAAGGCGATGTCGGGTCGGCCTTTATGGCACTTATTACGTCAGGATTTTCCGACATGGCCTGCGCCCAGGCGTCCGTCGTGTACAGTTTTGGCCTGTCAGGACGGCTTACGTTCGTGATGTTCCACACCGCGTTGGCGCCCGGCCCGTCCTGCAGGGTGGCGCGCGTCAGGGCGTAAGTGAACCTCTTGACCATGCGCGAGGCGCCGGGCGAGCCGTCGGCCATGCGTCCTGCGCTGCCGAACGTGGTGTACCATGCTCCCGCGGCGAAGTCGTTGGCGGCAGCGTCCCAGAACGACGGGTTGACGTATTCAGACACGTCCTTGCCCTGTTCGGCGTAATACGCCGCCGTGGAGGCGTACTGTTGGCGTATGTCGTCTTCCTCGATGGCGTCAAGGAGACCGGTTCCTATTATGCCGATGGTTGACTCAAGTCGGATTTCGATGTTCTCCGGCTTCGGGTTTGTGTTAAATGCCGACTGCGGTATGCTCAGCTCCGGGTAGATGAGCTCGTACTTCTCGCCGTCGGGGAACTGCAGGGGCAGTCCGCTTTCCATGGCCGTCACCTTCTCCCAGTGCATCTGTATCTGGCTCTCGTCGATAGGCGGCAGGAAGGGCGACGTGGCCTGCGTCTGCGGCATGGCCGTCACTTCGCTGATGTAAGGGCCGTCGTTAGAGCCCGGAGAGTTGGGGTGGTAGATTACGAGCAGGTAGCCGTTGCCGTTGCCGTAGGCCGTCGTGTAGGTGTCGAAGCGCTTGCCGTGGCCGTAGCTCGGGTGGCAGTCGAGGCACGAGCGGCGCGTGCTTGCCGGGCCTAACCCCTTGAACGGAGGGTTGTTTACGGTCACGCTGCGCTCGAATATCATCTCGCCCTCGTTAAATTCGTCCATCAGTCCCTGGGCCTCGGTTGCCGGCGTCTCGTCTTCGTAGCATCCGGCCAGGATGTTTTCGGTAGTCCCCAGCCGTCCGCCGGGATACCATTCGTCGGCTGTGAAGTTGCCCTGCGCCGTCCCGACGTAGCTTGCGTCGGTCTCGACGTGCAGCGTCGCGGTGTCGTCGTCGCTGCAGGCTGACAGCGCGAAAGCGGCCGCGGCCGCCATGAAAGGATAAATAATGTTCTTCATCTTACTGTTTTTTATAAATGTTTTTGTACTATTTCACCCAGCCAAACAGGTAAGCGCCGATTGCAAATCATCGGTTTCGCCGTAACCGTTATCCTTCAGGATACCTACACCCGTCCTCCTTTTGAGAGGGCTGGGGTAAGTGGCAGGTTGTTATTTGCTGAAAACTATATCGACTGCAAGAACTTCACCACGGCGTCCCTGTCCGCCTTCGGCAGGTTGTAGAACTTCTCGGCCGCGGCGTAAGCCTGGCTTTGCTTGCTGTAGGCGTGCCACATGATGGCCTCAACCTCGTTACGCGCACGAGCGTCATGCAGGCGGTCCTGGGCGCCGCTGTTCAGCATCGACAGGCCGCGTCCCCACAAAGGAGTGGTGCGGCACCATGAGCCGTGTATGTCGTTCTTCATCGCCAAGCGGTGCTGTATGAAGTCCGTGTACGGGTAAATCACCTGATGGGCGTAGCGCGGAAGCTCTTTCCCGGCAAGGATTTCAGAGCGTCCGTAGTTGTCCTCGCCAGTAGTCCATGACGGACGGTGGCAGTTTGCGCAGCCCATATCCATGAACAACTCCTTGCCACGCTGCACGTCAGGGTCGTTAAGGTTGCGTGCGCGCGGCACGGCCAAGCCCCTATGCCACACCATGAAGGAGTAATACTGGTCGTCGGTCATCTCCGGCTTGAAGTCATAATAGGGATTGTCGTACAAGTCTACGTCGGTACTCGGCGACAGGAGGTAAGCCAAAGCTTCCGATATGCCCTCCTCCGTACCGTCATTATAATAAGGATGGACGAGCGAGGTGGGGTTGGCGCCGTTCTCCTTGATGTACTTTATAACGTCTTGGTTCTTCGACATGGCGCGCGCCCAAGGCTCAGTTGAACATATCTGGTGCTTGTCCGAGCGCAGGATGTTCAGCTCGTCCCACAGCGCGACGTCGTTTTGCAGGCAACCTTCAAGCAGGTCATAGTTGAAGCGTTTTATGAACTTCTCGCCGTAATAGTCAGTGGCATAAGCCGTCTCGGCCATCTGCCCGGCGGCAGCATTCCACATCATGGGGTTCAGCTCCACACCGGCTGCAGCCTCTGCACGGTACTGTTTCTCAAGCTCTTCGTTGCTGATGGCATCGATAAGGCCAAGTCCTTGGAAGTTGCACGACACTATAAGGCGCACATCATAGCCCGAAGGTACGGGGTCGGTGTTAAAGGCCGACTGTGGAATGGTGACCGTAGGATACCTCAACGCGTATTTTTCGCCGTCGGGGAAATGCATGGGCAATCCGCTCTCCATGGCTGTAACATTCTCCCACGATATGTTTACCTGGGCCGGGTCAAGCGGTGGCAAGAAGGGAGTCTGCGCCATCGTCATGGTAAAGGTGGTCAGCTGGTCAATCAGCGGGCCGTCGTTACTGCCCGGAGCGTCGGGCGTATACACCGAGACAATGTAGCCGTTGCCCATCTCCGGATTGAAGTCGGAGCGGCTATGGCCGTGTGAATAGCCGCCAGAATGGCAGTCCTCGCACGAGCGGCGCGAAGCTGCTGGTCCCCATCCCTTGTATGGGTCGTTTGAAAGAGTAAACCTCGCACTGGCAATCAAATCGCCCTCGTTGAAATGGTCGTCCAGCCCCTGCTCGGTCACGGCAGGTGTCTCATCCTCATAACAGCCGGCGTAGATGTTATCGGTAGTGCCCAGCTTGCCGCCCGGATACCACTCTTCTGCCGTGAAGTTGCCCTGCGCCGTGCCGACGTAGTTTGCATCGGTCTCGCCGTGCAGCGTCGTTGCGGTGTCGTCGTCGGTGCAGGCCGACAGCGCAAACATGGTCGCAGCCGCCATGAAAGGATAAATAATCTTTTTCATCTTGTAATTGTTTTAAAATGTTTTTGTACTCTTTTCGCCCACCAGAGCTTTTATGCCTGACAGCGTGCGGCATCCCGGCCATTGCCGGGACGCCGCACGCCACAAGGCCGTGCCAGCTTCAAGGGCTTGTGGAAAGCCGTTATGTCAGTGTGCAGACGAGAGCCATTGTGACGCTGCCTCGAGCTGCGTGTTCAGCGCGTCGACAGCTTCCATGGCGTCGCCGGCCTGCTGTGCGCCCGGGTCGTCTACGAAAGCGATGCCGCTGTTGACGCAGGTGGTGAGCTTGGCGATGGCGTCGTCGAGTGCGTTCTGCAAGTCGTCAACGCCGCTGTAGCCGTTCCTGCGCAGGAAAGTCATCACCGACTTGTCGTCGGGTTGCGCCTGGTCGATGTTGCCGTAGAGGCTGTTCTTTATGCTGTAGATGTTGTCGCGGTAGTCGATGTACGACCTCTTGCTGTACGGCGACTCAATGTAGTCGATGGCGTCAGGCTCGTTCGGGTCGAGCGAAGGGGCTCCCGTGGCCACGCGGTAGGCCTGTCCGATTTTCTGGCTGGCCACCTCGTTGGCGATGTTTCCGCATCCTGAAGGGCCTACGAGGGTTACGAGGGCGGCGTTGATTGAGGCATACGAGCTGCCGTCGGTGCCCGCCAGGAGCATATCGGCGCCGTAGTAGTAGCCGTTGTCGTCAAGCGCATGGGTCCTCACACCAAGCTCCTTGACGCGTGCCGCGTGGTCGGGGGCGGCCTGTTGGCCCAGCCATGACACCTCCAGACGGTAACAGTTGTCGCGCACGTCGCCTGCAACGGCTACGAGGAAGGCCAGCTCGTCGGCGCACTGCACGGTGACGTTGGCGAAGCTCGGGTGGTCTTCTATGCCGTCATAGACAGCCGCCTTGCGGGGCGCACCGTCGCGGAAGAGCACGAACTCGAGGCCGTGAAAGCCCAGGGCGGTGTCGAAGTTGGCGTTGTTCTGGTTCACGAAGGCTATGGGGTCGTCGCTGTAGAGCCCTGCAACCATGTCAGGGTTCGACAGGAAGTCGGCCATCTGGCCCTGGTCGAGCGGCCATGAGTCCATGTGCGGGTCGAGGTTGTAGTCCGTAGCGGCGCCGTAGAGGAAGGCTTCGCTCTTCTCCCAGTACTCGCGCGAGGTCTTGAAGGCCTCGCAGGCGGCCTTTACGTCGGTGTCGGTGAGCGTCCCTGCCTCGTGCTTCTGCTGCATATTTACGGCCTGTTCGTACAGAACGTCGGCGCTGGCGGCCAGGTTCTTATACGTTGGGAATACCACTTGGTTGACATACTGGTCGGCAACGTCCCACATCTCGGCCTGTATTCCCGTCCATTGGTTTGCTATGGTGGGGTTCTCCCTGTCGCCGCCGAGCGTTATGTCGTCGTCGTCGCTGCACGCCGTGAACGACGTCACGGCCATCGCGCCCATAAGGAGCGCAGTAAATAAACTCGTTTTACGTTTCATTTTTATTATTTGTTTGAGGTTTTAGATGTTGTCAGTTTGCGTTTGGCGTATGGCCGTCAGAGGAAGAAACCCTCGTAGGCTACGCCGATGTTGAGTGCCGGCTCGTCGTTGTACTGGCTCTTGAAGAAGCGGTGGTTGTACTCGGCCTTGACCGCTATTTGCGGTACGGGGTAGTAGTTGATGCCCGCCGCCACGATGTTCTTGCTCGTGTAAGTGTTCGTGGCGTTGTGAACGTAAGAGTCGTAATACTCGTAATGGCCGAAGACGTACAGCTTTTGCTTGGCGCGGCGCAGCTTTTCTATTTGCGAGAATATGTCGTAACCCGCCTCGATGCTTAACGCCACGGCGTGCGAACCGAACGCGGTCTTGCGGTAGGGCGACGTGCCCGACGACTGGTTTGCCTTGATAGCGCTGATTGCCGCGGCATCGCTCACGTAGCCGTAGTCGGCATATCCGCGCGCAATCCAGTTGTGCGCGTTGTACGTGAAGTCAAACGAGCCGAGGAATATGTTGCCCTCCAAGTCCTTGTAGCGGTTGCCGTCGGTCTCCAATTCGTGCGGGAACGTGTTGTGCATGGTCTTCCCGTAGTATCCGCTGAGGCCAAGCCGCAGTCCCGGCACGGTGTAGTTGTCGATGCGCGCCAGCAGTCCGAACTTGTTGGCGACCTCGAACTCCCACGGGCTTTGCGCGCCCTTGCCTATCCAGTAGGTGCGGTCGAACATCATGGCGTCGAGACCTCCCGTGAATTGAAGCTCGTAACGGAAGTCGCCCGAGCGTCCCCAGAACGAGATGCCCGTCTGGTGCCACGTGCTCGGTATTATGGTGCGTTCGCCCTCGGGGCGGTAGACGGTGAAGAAGTTGAGCGGTTCGTGATGGGCGTTGGTCAAGCCGAAGGGCACCACGATGTGGCCGAAGCGGATGTTGGCCCACTTCGCAAACGACTTCTGCACCCAGAATTGCTCCAGCTCTACTTCGCCTCCCTTCTCGGTCTCGGCCTCCCATTCGCCGCCTTCCTCGGCCTCCTTCTCTATCGCTCCGCCGCTGCCGCCGTGCTCAAACTCGATTTCCATGCCGACGCTCCAGCCCTTGCCGAAGTCATAGCCGAGGTAGACCACGGCGTGCGGTATGTCGAAACGTCCGTGCGAAGGGTCGTTCTTGTAGTACGACGGGTTAGAGTACCTGAACGGGTTGTCGCTGTAGAAGTTGCGCGAATACGCAATCTCGCCGTATCCGCCGATGCTCAGGCGGTTACCCTTGGCGTGCTCATACACGCTGTCGGCAGCCGAAACCTGTGCCTGTGCGGTACTCGCCGCCATGCAGCCGGCCAATGCGCACACCGAAAAAATAGTCTTTACTCTGTTCATGTATTACTTTTTTTGATTATTTCACGTCGTTTTATCCGATGCAAAGGTAATTCAAACGCGAAATGTTAGCAATACTTAAAAATCGGTAAAAAGTACGCATCGCCCATTAGACCGCCGCTAATAATAAATGGTGATGCCTGTGGTTGTCAATAACGAACAGCCTCGTCGAAAGCGGAAGCGGGTTGTTCCAAATTTCCTGAACAGCCCTTTCGTGCTTACGCTGGCTGTCATTCAATACCCGAAAGTAGGTATCCGCTGGCTATACCTACATATAGTTAAGGATGAATGTCCGCTACGCTCCCATTCATCAGTAGTTAAAGGAGTTTTCTTCAGTAGTTAAAGGAGTTAAAGTAGTTATCGCTCGTTTCACTCGCTAAGGAGTTAAAGACAATAGTCTCGTAAGTAATTTCTCTGCCACTCCCCCTCAGGGAGTTTGGGAGAAGGCTACCTTTTCATCAACTTCCCCCTCCCCTCGGGGAGGCCGGGAGGGAGCTGCTTTTCGCTCACTAAGGAGTTAAAGACAAATGCCTTGCCGTTTTATACCTGATTAACGATAATAGAATGTTTGTTGATATTCATATAGTTAAAGCCCCGTTTGGGGTGGATGCGTTTCCGCCTGATATTCAACGACTTGCCCATTTGTGCCCTTTTGCATTGTAAAAGGGCACAAAACGCGATGCAAAAGGTATCCTTTTACATCGCAAGCAACAATGACATAGACTTTAATTCCGTTAAAATCATTCGGACGCACGAGCCGTGCGTCCCTACAAGAGGCAAGGCATTTGACTTTAACTCCTTAGCGAGCGAAGCGAGCGTTAACTACCTTAACTACTCTAACTACTTAAAGAAACTACTCTAACTACTTAAAGAAAATTACCTCTTCCGCTTCAGCACATAGTCGATACACTCGTCGAGGATGTGCGCGTGGGTAAGTTTCATTATGCCGAAGTAAAGTGCGCTGGCCAGCACTATGCGCGCACCGAGCAGCAGCCAGAGGTTGCCGATGCCCGCCGTGAGCGGCCACACCACGGCCATCGTGACCGCTGCGGCCAGCATGAAGGGGCATACGTCGCGCACGACCTCCGCCGCCCGTATGCCCGTTAGCCGCCCGGCGAAGTATTGCCACACGCCGAGGAACAGCACGCCGTAGACCGTGTAGGCCGTAACCATAACCGTTACGCCCTGCCGCGCGAACGCAAGCACCACGCCGAGCTGCACCGCCACCTGCGCAACGTTGCACCACAGGTAGACGTCGCTGCGCCCCCGGCTAATCACGAGGTTCTGGTACAGCGTGTAGAAGGGCATGAACGCGCCGCCGATACACAGTATTCTCAGCAGCGGCACGCTGTCGAGCCACTGTTCGTGGATGGTCAGCAGGATGAACTCCTCGGCCACCATGGCCAGCCCGAACATAGCCGGGAACGACAGCATGGCCGTGAAGCGCGCCATCTTGCGGAACACACGGCGCTCACGGTCGCCGTCGTCGCTCACCTGCGCCATCACCGGCTGGGCCACCTGCGCTACCGTGCCCGTGAGGAACGAGTAAGCCATCGTGTTCCACTTGTTTGCCTGCGTGAAGCTGCCCACGGTCTTTATGGGCAGCATACGGCCGAAGACGAACACCAACAGGTTGGCATTAAGCGTGTTGAGTATTGACGTAAGGAGTATTTTTACGCTAAAGCCGAACATACGGCGGATGGGCGATAAGTCGATGCGCAGCGACGGATGCCACGGCGTGTAGGCGTAGCGGCCTATGTTGATGACGGTGATGTAGATTACCTGTTGCCACGCCAGGCTCCAGTAAGAGTATCCCTTGAGGGCGAGGACGACGCCAGCCGTGCCCGATGCCAGCAGCGCGGCGAAGCCCGTCACGGCAGTTTCCTTCACCATAAGGTTCTTGAACATATACGCGCCGTGGGCTATGCCGAGCGACGCTATGACAAAGCTGAGGAAGACGAAGCGCGACAGCCGCGTAAGCTCCGGCTGGCGGAAGAAGGCCGCGATGAGCGGTGCGCAGAGGAAAAGCACGGCATAGACGGCCACGCTGACGGTGACGTTGAACCAGAACACGGCGTTATAGTCCCTTGCCGTGGGCCGTTTCATGTTGGTTAGCGCTTGCGTGAAGCCGCTGCTTTGCAGGTTTCCGGCTATTGCGGTGAAGATGGTCAGCACGCCCACCATGCCGTAGTCGGCGGGCGAGAGCAGCCGTCCGAGGAATATGCCGAATACGAGGTTGAGCAGCTGCGTAGTGCCGTTGTTCATCAAGCCCCACACGAGGCCCTTTGCCGTTTTCTCCTTCAGTGAGTCCATTTGCGGTTGCAAAGATAGCGCAAGTCGGCGTATTTTCAAAATAAATACCACAAAACCCGGTGTATTGCGCTGCGGGCTGGCACTTATTTGTGGCATGGTGGCGAGCCGTTCTTGCACCGTTTGTTGTCTTGAACGTAACCGGTTGATATTCAGGTGATTATGTTGCACGTTGCAAAAGGCCATGTTTTGCATTGCATTTTGTGCCCTTTTGCATAGCAATATGTGCCGTTTTACGCCGTCGTTTGTCGCATATTGCGCGGCAAGCCCTGCCGCATTGGCTTTTTATTGGCGTCATGGGCAAGGATGGCGGGGCAGTAAGTCGCGCTTCCCTTGTGCCTTTTTGGCGTTAATGCATTGTTTATCTGGATGCTGCGGTGTCGCCTTTGAAGTTTTTAACCAATATATTTGCAGGTATTGAAAATAATACCTATCTTTGCGTAATAAGAATAATGAATGTTCGCAATCTACCGATACATGGCTGGATGGCTTGCGATTGGACGCACCATTTTTACGCGGACGCACGAGCCGTGCGTCCCTACAAGAGGATGAGTGGTGTTTGGCGGACGTATATAAAAAAATAAATACTCAAATGCCGGAGATATTCAGGTTTTACGGTTATTCCTTCTTCTTTTACAGCAGGGAGCATGAACCGTTGCACGTACACGTTGAAGGAGCCGAGGGAAGGGCCAAATATGAGTTGGTAGGTGGCGACTTCATGCTGAAGGAAGCCTACAACATAAAGCGGAACGACCTGAAGCGCATCAAGGAAGTTATTGACGAGAATAAGGATATTATAATAAGGCACTGGCATAATTATTTCGGAAAGGAGGCTGAAGATGATTAATATTAAGGAAATATGGTTTGACGGTGACTACCTCTACGGCCGTGACGAGGACGGGAAGGTGTATCGCCAGTCGTTGCTTTGGTATCCGCAGTTGCGCAAGGCCAGCGACGAGGAGCGTGGAAAATACCGTTTCGGGCTTGACGGTATCCATTGGCGTAACCTTGACGAGGATGTCAGCTTCGAGAGTTTTGGCTACGATGATGCCGAGCCGACTAAGCTGCAACGCTTTTTCTTGACGCACAAGGAAATTAATGTGTCCGAGTTTGCAAGGCTCGTTGGTGTGAACGCTACGCTTTTGCGGAACTATATCAACGGCTTCAAGAAGCCCTCGAAGGAGCGTGAAATGCAGATACTTGCCCAGATACACAGGCTAAGCGAAGAATATGCTCAGGTAACATTTTGATAAATACTTGTCGCTTAATGTTTTTATGCGTATCTTTGTAAAGGCTAAGTCATGAAAAAAGTATTCCACATAGTGTCTCATTTCGACGTCGGCGGGGCGGAGCGCGTGGCGGTGAACATAGCGAAGTCGCGCACGGAAGGCTACGAATACCACGTAGTTGAGCTTATCCGCGCCCGTTCGGAGTTCTCGCGTCGTTTCGTAAGTGAACTTGAGGAAGCCGGCATACAGTACCACCGCGCCTGTGTGCCCGACGTGCACTGGCATTACGTCTTTGAGCGACTGGCTGCCGTGGTGTTCCCGTTGTGGTTCCTGCCGCTGTTCCTTAGGCACAGGCCGGCGGTCGTCCACAGCCACACGGAGATGCCCGACATGGCCGTGTGGTGGTTCTTCACGCTGTTCCCAGGGCTGTTGCGCGGCTGCAAGGTGGTGCGCACAATACACAACACGCGGCTGTGGACGGGGCTGAAGGGCACGGGGCGCAGGGTCGAGCGGTTCTTCATTCGGCATAACTCGAACGTGGCCATATCGGCATCGGTGCGCGACAATTACGAGAAGGAGTATGGCCAGCGGCCACCTATTATATATAATGGCGTGGCGGAGACGCCGCAACGCCGTTACGAAGGGTTGGTGAAAGGCCGCATCAACGTGCTGTTCGCCGGGCGGTTCGAGCCGCAGAAAGGCATCGCCGCGCTCATAGCCATAGTAAAGAGGATGAGCTACGGCGAACGTTTCCACTTCCACATCGTCGGCGACGGCAGCCTCCGTGCCGACGTGGAGTGTGAGCTTGGCGCGTTGCAGTGCGTCACGCTGCGCCCGCCCGTCAACGGTCTGGCGGCCTGCCTGTCGTCGTTCGACTACCTGCTGATGCCCTCCGAGTTCGAGGGACTTAGCATAATGTCTATCGAGGCGAGCCTTGCGGGACTGCCCGTAATAGCCAACCGCGCCCCGGGACTTGTCGATACGCTGCCTGACGACTGGCCGCTCATGGTCACGGGCAACGACCTTGGGCAGTACGTGGCGCTGTTCGGCAGCCTGAAAAAACGTGCCCCGGGCGACGAACTGGGCCGCCGGGCCGCAGCCTTTGCCCGCTCGAAGTTCGGCATCCGCCGTATGCAACAGGCTTACGAGGCCTTTTATGAATATTGATAGCAATGAAACGGATTAACGACATACAAGAATTGCGCCGCGTGCAGACCGGCATACTTGACGAAATCCATGCCTTCTGCACCGACAGGGGCATACGCTATTTCCTCTCGTGCGGCACGCTCATCGGCGCCGTTCGCCACAAGGGCTACATCCCTTGGGACGATGACCTCGACATCTATATGCCCCGCGAGGACTACGAACGCTTCTTGCAGGAGTTCAAGAGCGCGTCGGGCAACTGCCGTGTGCTCGACCCCAAGAAGGAGAAACATTACTTTTACACCTTCGCCAAGGTTATAGACACGCGCACGCTGCTCGTCGAGGCCGAGACCGAAGGTTACAGCATAGGCGTATATGTTGACGTTTTCCCGGTTGATTACGTCACCGACGACCTGCGCGCCCGCCGCCGCGTGTTCAGGCGCAAGCGGCTTCTGTACAAGATACGGAGGTGTAAAATATCGAAGAAAAACTACCTGAAGTCGGCCCTGGCATACTGGTGCTACCGCCTGTTGCCTGTCAGCGTGGCCACGCTCGACCGCATGATAGAGCGCATGGTGGTGCTGCACGAGCCTACATTCACCGTCGCCAACATGACCGAAGCCGGCCCCGGCATCGGCGGATGCTTGCCGGCGAAGGACATAGAGGACAGCGTTGACATACTGTTCGAGGGCAAGATGTACAAGACGATGATAGGTTATCGCGACTACCTGAAGCGCACTTACGGCGACTACATGACCCTCCCACCCGTTGAACAGCGCGTGACGCACAGCTTCGAGGCGTATTGGTTGTGAGAAAAAAAACGTCACAGCACCACCAAACACCCACCCCAGCCCTCCCGAAGGGAGGGAGTTTGATATGCCTATGTTGGCAGAGTGTTGTTTAAGAGCCGATATTATTAGCATTGCATACTAAGCTCCCTCCCTTCGGGAGGGCTGGGGTGGGTGTCTGTTGGTGCTGGAATGGGTGTTATGTGTTGCTTGTGTTGGCTGTCTGTTTGCACCCATTTTCCCCATTCATACACCTTATTTATTATAGGCGTATGCACTCCTTTTTCGTGTGCGAGGCGGTGTATTACGGCCAGTCCGTAGGGGAAATCCTCGGTGAAATAACGGCTCGTGAAGTCGGGCACGTATCCTCCCGCCACCTCCTTCATGGGCGCGGGTATGCCCTTGAACGCCTTTATTGAGCGCAGCTTGGCGGCAAGCGAGGCTGCGTCGTGGCTCTCGTAATAGTCGAGAACGGTGGGGATGCAGCCCGCGGAGACGGGCAATGCGCCGAGCAAGGCCTGGAGTTCGCCGTCCATGGCAATGTAAAGACGGGCGGCGAGGTCGTCCCATTCCTCGTAAAACATGGGCACGCGGGGGTAGACAGTGCCCTCGTGCCAGTCGTGCCAGAGGCTGTAGAGCCGCGCGGGGTGCAGCAACGGGTTGCTGTTGGACAAGCTAACTTCGTACATATTCTTGGCTAACACGACGGGAGTGGCGAGCATCCGCTCCATTTCGAGCCTGAAAGCGTCGGGCGCGGGGATGCTTTCCGTGCCCATCACGAGCTGCTGTTTGTAGCCGAGAAGCGACGCGCGGTGGCCATACTCGGCAGTGCGCGCGATGAAGGGGACGCGCTGGAAGCCGAACAGGGGCGTGCCTTCAGGCAGTCGGCGGCGCGCCTCGAAGTAGAAACCCGTGCTCGACACCACGCTGCCCACGGCCGTTTCGGGCGACAAGTAGGGGCGTATTGAATCGAGCGTTGTGCCGATTGACCACCCCGGAAGGCACAGCATGACGGCTTGGCAGCCGCTTATTACGTCCTCCGGACGCGACGAAACGCGCGCCAGACGGCCATGGAGCGTGCCGCCGTCGGGCGTGTCTATGGCCAGCGTCTGTGCCCAACGGTCAGGTCGCCGGGTAAGGATGTTCACCTCGTCGGTGCCCCGCGATGCTATGAAACCTGCCACGACGTGCCCTAAGTTGCCTCCTCCGCAAATGCAAATCCTCATATATTTAAAGGTAAAAAGGTAAAAAAGTAAAAGGGTAAATTGTTGAATGGGACGAATGGGGCTGATAGGACAGATGCACGTTGCCGGGGACTCGTGGCGCATTTGCTCGTCCCTCGTTGCTTGTTTGCTCGTCCCTCGTTCCTCGTTTGCTCGTCTCTCGTCCCTTGTTTGCTTGTCCCTTGCTACAGTGACAGCAGTGCATCGACGAGGCGGTCGTTGTCGGCGGTGTCGCGGACGGACACGCGGATGAAGTTGCGTCCGCGCAAGCCGGTCTTCGAGTCGCAGTCTTTTATCATGATGTTGAACTTCGCCAACAGCACCTTCGACAGTTCGTGGGACGTGTACTTGCCCGTTATTTCGCAGCAGAAGTAGTTGGCCTGCGACGGTAACACCCTCAGCCAGCCGACAGTTTGCAGCCGCCGCAGGAAGCGGGCGCGCTCGGCGGTGAACTTATGGCACGCCTCCGTGTAGTCGGCTTGGTACTTATTGTATATTTGCATGAAGAACTCGGCGAACGAGTTGATGTTCCAGATGCTCACGTCACGCTTTATCCGGTCAATCATCCCGTCGTCTGCCGAGGCGAGGATGCCCAGCCGCAAGCCCGGCACTCCATACGACTTGGATATGCTCTTCACAACGACGAGGTTGGGGTAGGCCTCGAGCACGGCGTCGTGGAGCAGCGTGTTGCGCTCGAAACCGTCGCTGAAGTCGACGAACGACTCGTCAACCAAGAGCTGTATTCCCTGTCCGTTGCACCACCGGCACAGCCTTAGCACGCCGTCAATGGGGATGAAGTTGCCCGACGGGTTGTCTGGATTGATGAGCAACAGGCGGCTGATGCCCTTGCCGGCGAAGAACTCCATCAGGTCGTCGGCCGTGTAGCTGAGGTCGGCATTGGCAGGGGTGAACGCCACGATGGCATCCTTGGGCAGCCTGTTGGGATACTCTTCGAACGTAGGGTAGACAACGCCCGTCTTGCCCCCGGCGTGCTCCATGAGGCTCTTGATTAGCTCGGCGGCGCCGTTGCCCACGACGATGTGGCTGCGGCTGACGCCGAAGCACTTGCCCGCGAGCATCGAGTTGACGTACATCCCCGACGGATACTCCGTCAGCAGCGTGTCGAAGTTTGCCCTCATCTCGGCCTTCAGCTGGTCGGTAGGGAAGTAAGGGTTGACGAGATAACAGAAGTCGGTCATCTTCGGGAACCTCCAATGGCCACCGTAACGGTAGTTGTAGCGGCGCAGCATCTCGTCGCCCTCGGCGAAGATGGTCTCCGCTATGTCGAGGTCTTGCACGTCGTCAATCTCATACCACTTCTCGTTCCCTATGGGCAAGGCCTTCAAGTCGCTGTTGTCGAGCAGCGTAATGACGCGCAACACCTGCTCGTAATACTCGTTGTTGCCCAGCGCCTTGCAGTATGCGTCGAGGAAAGGCACGTACTTGCCGATGGAGAACGGACGGCTGAACTTGTAGACGTTGACAGTCTTGTAATAGTCGTCGGCATCGTCGAAGCGGAACGCCTTTTTCGGCACGAAGTTCACGATGTTGCGCTCGCGGTCGATGCGCACCATCGTGCCGTCCATCCACGACTCGTACTTTGCTACGAGGGCGACGTTCGGGTGGCCGTCGGCCAAGGCCATGGGCAGCAGCCTGTCGGAGAGGATTAGGTCAGACTCGACGAGCAGCGTGTCG
This sequence comes from uncultured Prevotella sp., assembly GCA_944319815.1. GTDB lineage: Bacteria > Bacteroidota > Bacteroidia > Bacteroidales > Bacteroidaceae > Prevotella. The sequence continues at coordinate 217,378 of CALUEX010000001.1, forward strand.
TCTTCCTGCAGCTTGTCCTTGGCCAGCCAAAGGGAGTAAATGTTGTTGGTGCGGTCGTAGACGGGGTTGTCAACGTATTCGATGGGCGTCGCCCCGCGGTATGCCTCGGCTATGTGGGCCTTCAGTTCGTCGCCCTTGTAGCCCGTAACCACTACGATGCGCGCGAGGCTAAGCCCCGAGAGCTGCCCCAGCAGGCGGTCGATAAGCCTCGTGCCGTTGACCTTGACCATGCACTTCGTGTTGTCCTTGGTCAGCTGGCCAAGCCTTCGGCCCATCCCGGCCGCGAGAATTATTGCTTGCATAAACGTATTTTGTTAGGATGGATGCCGGCAATCAGCCCATAGGTGTCTTATCCGTTCGCCATTGGCCGCACCCGCTTGTAGGGACGCTCGGCTCGAGCGTCCGGCAGTTTGCGGCGCAATGTTGTCATGATATGCACTTTCCAACTCGGACGCTCGAGCCGAGCGTCCCTACAAGTGGGTGTTGGGCTGTTTGCTGACAATCGTTATTGTTCATGCAAAAATACTGATTTTTATCGGTTTACGGTGCCTTTTTTGGCGTAAAACTTTCGTCGGTTGCGCCATGTGGCGCGCACAGTCAGCCCGCCGAGCGGCCCGCCTTGTGTAACGGCCTGGCTTTCAGTGCGTTGCAAAAGGGCATCTTTTGCAACGTAAAAGGGCACGTCTTGGCGCGTGAAAGATGCCCTTTTGCCACGCGAAACGTGCCCTCTTGCAACGGCGTTTGCCGTTAGGCGTATTCTGTTCGGATAATTGTCGTAGCACGGCAAGGCATGCCTTAAACAGCAATACATGATGATAAATAATGTTAAAAATATGTAATATCTCGTTATTTGGTGTGCCTGCGCTTGCGCGTATGTAATAAAAATATGTACCTTTGCACGCCGATTATTATCGGGGGTACGCTTAGAGCCCCCAGGACGGAGTGTTAATAGTCGTACTTTTGGCCGAGTGCGACGGTTAGTGAATCGCCGTTCAACGAGAATTAAAAACGTTTTTTAGTAGTAATTTTAAAATTAGAAATGAACACTTTAAGTTACAAGACTATTTCCGCCAACAAGGAAACGGTTAATAAGGAGTGGGTCGTAATCGACGCATCAGGCCAGGTTGTAGGCCGTCTTTGCTCCAAGGTAGCCAAGATTTTGCGCGGAAAGTACAAACCAAACTTCACTCCGCACGTTGACTGCGGTGACAACGTAATCATCATCAACGCCGCCAAGGTGGTGTTCTCCGGCAAGAAGGAGACCGACAAGGTGTACACACGCTACACCGGCTACCCCGGCGGACAGCGCTTCAACACACCCGCACAGCTGCGCAAGCACCCCTACGGAGCTGACCGCATCATACGTCACGCCGTAAAGGGAATGCTGCCCAAAGGCCCGCTCGGACGCAGCCTGATGGGCAACCTCAAGATTTTCGACGGCACTGAGCACAATATGCAGGCCCAGAAGCCCAAGGCAATAGATATTAACCAGTACAAATAATTGAAGCGACAATGGAACAAATCAATGCAATAGGTCGCCGCAAGAGTGCCGTAGCACGTGTTTACCTCACTGAAGGCACAGGCAAAATCACCATAAACAAAAGAGACATAACAGAATATTTCCCGTCAGGCATACTCCAGTATGTCGTTAAGCAGCCCCTCCAGTTGCTCGACGTTGCCGAGAAATACGACATCAAGGCTAACCTCGACGGCGGCGGCTTCACAGGCCAGAGCCAGGCCCTGCGCCTCGCAATCGCCCGCGCCCTCGTGAAGATTAACGCCGAAGACAAGAAAAACCTGAAGGACCACGGCTTCCTCACACGCGACGCCCGCGTGGTAGAGCGCAAGAAGCCGGGACGCCCCAAGGCACGCAAGCGCTTCCAGTTCAGCAAGCGTTAATGTTTGGCCGGCGCTGCCCCTTTGGGCGTGCGCAAGCCTCGCGTTTAGCATCCAAACCGGCGAGACCCGCCACCAGGGCGGTAATCGGAACAGCCACGGCGGCATGACGCCGCAGCGTTGGCAGCCCTACGGACGGTTACTTGTCGGCTGGTTCTAACAAAACTAAAAGGAAAGTAAACAACAACAATTAAAAAAAGAACAAAATGTCAAGAACTAATTTTGATATGTTACTCCAGGCTGGCTGCCACTTCGGCCACCTGAAACGCAAATGGAACCCCGCAATGGCTCCCTACATCTTCATGGAGCGCAACGGCATCCACATCATCGACCTCCACAAGACAGTGGCCAAAATCGACGAAGCTGCCGACGCACTGAAGCAAATAGCTAAGTCGGGAAAGAAAATTCTGTTTGTAGCTACTAAAAAACAGGCCAAGGACATCGTGGCAGAAAAGGCTGCCTCGGTAAATATGCCGTATGTAATCGAGCGCTGGCCGGGCGGTATGCTCACCAACTTCCCGACCATCCGCAAGGCCGTGAAGAAGATGGCCACCATCGACAAGCTGATGAACGACGGCACATACTCTAACCTCTCTAAGCGCGAAATACTCCAGATTACGCGCCAGCGCGCCAAACTGGAGAAGAACCTCGGCTCCATCGCAGACCTTACGCGCCTGCCTTCTGCACTGTTCGTTGTTGACATCATGAAGGAAGCCATCGCCATTAAAGAGGCCAAGAGGCTCGGAATACCCGTGTTCGCCATCGTTGACACCAACTCGAACCCGCGTGACGTAGACTTCGTAATCCCTGCCAACGACGACGCTAAGGACAGCGTGGAGGTTATCCTCAACGCTTGTTGCGCAGCCATCGCCGAAGGTCTCGAGGAGCGCAAAATAGAGAAAGCCGACGAGAAGGCTGCCAAGGAGCAGGCTGAGGCTGAGGCTATGGAGGACAGGCCCAAGCGCGCACGCAAGGCACGCAAGGACGCCGAACCCAAGGTTGAGGATGCTGCAACCGCAGATGAGGCAGCAGACGAGGCTCCCGCAGAGGCTTAATCCAATTTTGACTAACGTTTAAAAATATTAGAAAATACAACTATGGCTGTATCAATAGCTGACATACAGAAAATCCGCAAGATGACCGGCGCCGGCCTTGCGGACTGCAAGAAAGCTCTCACCGAGAGCGACGGCGACTTCGACAAGGCAATCGAAATCATCCGTGAGAAGGGCCAGGCCATCGCCGCAAAGCGCAGTGACCGCGAGACTTCGAACGGTTGCGTGCTGGTTAAGGCCGTTGACGGCTTCGCCGCAATGATTGCCTTGAAGTGCGAGACCGACTTCGTTGCCAACGGAAAGGACTTCATCGCCCTTACGCAAAGCATCCTCGACGCAGCCGTTGAGGCTAAGGTCAAGACTCTTGACGAGGTTAAGGCCCTGCCATTGAACGGCAGCACGGTGCAGGACGAGGTAGTTGCCCGTTCTGGAATTACCGGCGAGAAGACCGAGCTTGACGGCTATCTTTACCTTGAAGGCGACAATGTGTCGGTTTACGACCACATGAACAAGCACTTGCTTTGCACCATGGTGCAGACCAACAAGCCGGCCGAGGAGCAGGCTCACGCCATCGCAATGCAGGTGGCTGCCATGAACCCGGTGGCTCTCGACGAGGCAAGCGTACCCCAGGAGGTTAAGGACAACGAGCTGAAAGTTGCCATCGAGAAGACCAAGGAGGAGCAAATCAACAAGGCTGTTGAGGCTGCCCTGAAGAAGGCTGGCTTCAACTTGTACATCGCCGAGAATGAGGAGCACATCAACGAAGGCATCATGAAGGGCAACATCACTGAGGCCCAGGCCGACGAGATACGCAAAATCAAGAAGGAAACGGCCGAGCAGAAGGCTGCCAATATGCCCGAGCAGATGGTTAAGAACATCGCCAATGGACGTATGGCCAAGTTCTACAAGGAGTCTTGCTTGCTTAACCAGGAGTTCATCCAGGACAGCAAGATGAGCGTTTCAGACTACCTGCACGCTGCCGACAAGGAGCTTACGGTGGTTGCGTTCAAGCGCTTCACGCTCCGTGCCGAGTAAGAAAGGAAAAATAATAGAATTTTTTTCATATTTTTGCACGAGGATGCCTGTCCGTGAGGATGGGCATCTTTTTTGTTGGTTACGTGCCGTGTTGCGGTGTGCGCGTCTGCTTATGGCGGCATGGCGTCGTAGGTATTGGACTGAAAAAGGCGGTCTTCCTTGGTATGGAAGGCCGCCTTCTGTATGTTCGTTGGGTAGTTCCTGTATGTTCGCAGGGCAGGGGAGAGTGTGTCGTGGCGTGCTATTTGCGGCCGAAGTCGGCAGGGATGTCGCCCCAGGCGCGCGTGTCCCATTGTATGACGGGCACGCGGAAGGGATGCGTGCGCAGCCAGTTCTCGGCGCGTGAGATGACGTCATGCAGTTGCGCCGTTTTCGCGTTATTCTCCAACTTGGTCTTGCACTGCATCTTCCTGACCCACGTTATCGCCGTGAAGCTGTCGCTGTAGATGGTCTTTTGCACTCCTTTCTGCTCCATTAAGGCCAGTGCGTGCACGATGGCGAGGAACTCCCCGATGTTGTTAGTGCCGTAAACAGGGCCGTAATGGAACACCTGCGCCCCAGTGGCAAGGTCTATTCCGCGGTACTCCATCTTGCCCGGATTGCCGCTGCAAGCCGCATCCACGGCCCACGCATCGGCCGAAACCTCGGGCGGAATGGGCAAAACGGTATCGTTTCGGTAATCAGGTGGATTGGTCAAATCGCGTTTCATATCAATCAGTTAAATGAAAAATGAATAATGAAAAATGAACAATCATCCTGCGATTATTCATTTTTCATTATTCATTCATCATTCCTTTATTACATTCTCTCCGGCATTTCGATACCCAAGAGAGCCATGCCGTTCTTCAATGTCTTGGCCACGTTAGCTGCAAGAACCAGGCGGAGCACTTTCTCCTTGTCGCTTTCGGCGTTGAGGATGCTGTAGTCATGGTAGAACTGGTTGAACTCCTTGGTCAGCTCGTAGCAGTAGTTGGCTATGCCGCTGGGGCTGTAGTCCGTGCCGGCTTGGCGCACGGCGGCGCCGTATTCGGCCATTTTCTGGATAAGCTCGCTTTCCTTCTGGTTCACGGGATACGTGCCGTCGAGCGTCGCGGGCAGGCTGATGCCCTGTTCGGCGGCCTTGCGCATGATGCTGCGGATGCGCGCGTAGGTGTACTGGATGAACGGGCCTGTGTTGCCGTTGAAGTCGATTGACTCCTCGGGGTTGAACAACATATTCTTCCTTGCGTCAACTTTCAGGATGAAATACTTGAGCGCGCCCATGCCCACGATGCGTGCAACGTTCGAGCGTTCCTCCTCGGTCATGTCGCTGAACTTGCCCAGCTCCTCGCTCGTCTGGCGCGCGTCCTTTATCATTTCGGCAATGAGGTCGTCGGCGTCAACCACCGTTCCCTCGCGGCTCTTCATCTTCCCGTTGGGCAGTTCCACCATTCCGTAAGAGAAGTGCACGAGCTCCTTGCCCCACTTGAAGCCCAAGCGGTCGAGCAAGATTGACAGAACCTGGAAGTGGTAGTTCTGCTCGTTGCCTACGACGTATATCATCTTGTCGATTGGGTAGTCTGCGAAACGCATCTCGGCCGTGCCGATGTCCTGCGTCATGTACACCGACGTGCCGTCTGAACGCAGCAAGAGCTTCTGGTCGAGGCCCTCGTCCGTGAGGTCGGCCCACACGCTGCCGTCCTCCTTGCGGAAGAAAAGTCCCTTCTCAAGACCCTCCTCCACCTTGGCCTTGCCTTTGAGATAAGTCTGCGACTCGTAATAGATTTTGTCGAAGCCAACGCCGAGTGCCTTGTAAGTCTCGTCGAAACCGGCGTACACCCAGGAGTTCATCTTCTCCCAAAGGGCGCGCACCTCCGGGTCGCCCTGCTCCCATTTCACGAGCATCTCGTGGGCTTCCTTTATTAGCGGAGCCTCGTCCTTGGCCTTCTTCTCGGCCTCCTCTTCGGCCATGCCGTCAGCTATGTATTGGGCTTTCAGCTCCTTCACCTCCTCGCGGTAGTGCTTGTCGAAGGCCACGTAGTAGTCGCCTATTAGGTGGTCGCCCTTCTTTCCGCTCGTCTCCGGCGTCTCGCCGTTGCCGTATTTCAGCCAAGCCAGCATCGACTTGCAGATGTGTATGCCCCTGTCGTTCACGATGTTGGTCTTCACCACGCGGTTGCCGTTGGCCTGCATGATTTGCGCCAAGCTCCAGCCCAGCAGGTTGTTGCGCACGTGGCCGAGATGGAGCGGCTTGTTGGTGTTGGGCGACGAGTATTCTATCATCACCAGCGGAGCGTCCGCCGTCGGCTTCACCTCGCCGTAATGCTCGTCGGCGTTGATGTCGCCGAGCAGCTGTAGCCATGCCTGGGGCGACACCGTGAGGTTCAGGAAGCCCTTTACGACGTTGTACGACGCCACCGCCGGCTCGTTCTCAACTAACCAGCGGCCAATGTCCTCCGCCGTCTCCTCCGGCTTCTTGCGTGAAGTCTTCAGCAGGGGGAACACAACCAGCGTCAAGTGTCCCTCAAACTCGCGCTTCGTCTTCTGCAACTGTATCATCTTCTCGGGCACGTCCTGCCCGTAGAGAGCCTTCACGGCGGCGAGCGCCGAGCGGCTTATTTCGTTTGCGATATTCATCTTTTTATAATTAAGAGTAATGAATTAAGAATTAAGAAAATATGACTTCGTTATTTATGATGTTGCTTGTTATTGCGTGCAAAATTACGAAAAAACGCCGACATACTGCGTTGATGCGCATAAAAAAGCCACCTTTTGCAATGTAAAAGGTGGCTTTTCGCACGCTAAAAGGCGGCAAATCGCAACGCAATTTGCCGCCTTTTGCATGGTGATTTGTAACGTGTTGTGTACCAGGTGGTTACGTTTCGCCTTGCCGCAGTTGTCTGATTGGCTCTCAACCTACCTCCTCAGCACGCTCCGCCGCTCGTCTTCGGGATATTTCTCTATGGCGTAGCGCAGCATGGTGCGCGGCATTTCGTGCCAATGCCTGTCAACGAAGGCGCGCAGGCGGGCCATGTCTCGCTTGCCGGCCTCGCGCAACATCCAGCCTACGGCCTTGTGCATCAGGTCGTGCTTGTGGCCGAGCAGCAGTGCGGCAAGGCTGAAAGTGTCGTCCAGTTCGTTGCTTTTTATGAAGGCGTAGGTCGATACCATGGCTATTCGGTTGTCCCAAAGCAGGGGGCTGGAGGCCAGGCGGTAGAGCACGTTGCGCGGCTTGTCGAGCAGGTATTTGCCCACGACGTAGGGCGCGGAGAGGTCAACCAAGTCCCAGTTGTTGATGTGCTGCGTGTTGGCAAGGTACATATCTACTATCAGCTTGGCGTCGTCGGCCTTGGTGCGCTTCATTTTTTCAACGAGGATGAGCAGTGCGCAGAGCCTCGCCTCGTGCCATTCGGAGTGCAGCAGTTCCTCGGCCACGCCGAGCGGGGCGTCCTTGTGCCGCTTGGCCACGCTTCGAGTGAGCGGCACGGGCAGTCCGAGAAACTTGTCGCCGTAGCCGTATTGCCCCTCGCCCGTCTTGAAGAAGCCGCTCAGGTGGCGGCTTTTCTCCTCGTTGCCGAGGGCGCGCAGCGAGGCCATTATTGTGCCGTAATCGTTCATTGCAAACCTTTGTCTTAAGTCAAGAAATATATATGTATGGGCAAAAATAAACATTTATTATAATATGCGGAAATAAAGCGAGTGGTAAAAAGCGTAATTTTGCAAAGGGAAGGTGAAACGGTGAGGAAGTGAGACGGTGAGAAACAGGGCATTTCCGCTTGTCTTTCTTGTTGAAAGGGTGAAAAAGCGAGAAGGTGAAAAGACGGGATGCAGGGCATTTCTACTTACTACTTACTCCTCCGCTCCTTCCCTCCTATATAATAAACTTACACTTATGATAAAAGCATTGTTTTTCGATATTGACGGCACGCTTGTCAGTTTCAACACCCACGAGATACCGCAGTCGGCTGTTGATGCCATTGCCGAGGCAAAGCGCCGCGGCATAGGAGTGTACATCTCGACGGGAAGGCCCATGCGGCTAATCAACAACCTCGGTGCCATAGAGCACCTCATCGACGGTTACATCACCGCAACGGGCGCTTATTGCACCATCGGCGGGCGCGAGGTGGTGCGCATCACCATCCCCGACGACGAGGCCCGCGCCTTCGTCAGCGAGTCGTTCGCCGAGGGTTTCGCCACGCTCGTGGTGGGCGTTAGCGACCTGACGGTAATCAACCCCAACCCCGACGTTGACCGGCTTTACCGCCAGATGCTCAACGTAAGCTACCTCGGCGAGGGCGTCAACGTAGAGGACGTGCTGCGCGAGGGCGTCATCCAGTTTACGCCCATCATCGACCTTGAGGCCGAGCGGCGGCTTATGCCCATGATGCCGGGCTGCGTCTCGGCGCGCTGGTATCCCGACTTTGCCGACATAACGGCGCGCGGGGCCGACAAGGGCACGGCCCTTCTCACCATGGCCGCACGTCTCGGCATCGACGTTTCGGAGACGATGGCCTTCGGCGACGGCGGCAACGACAAGCCGATTATCAGCTCGGCGGGCATCGGCATAGCCATGGGCAACGCCACGGACGAGGTGAAGGCCGCCGCCGATTATGTCACCACGAGCGTTGACGACGACGGAATAAGGAACGCCTTGGTGCACTTCGGGGTAATTGGAGGGTAGTTAAAGTAGTCTATTTTAGTAGTTAAAGTAGTTAGAGGAGTTATCACTCCGCTTCGCTCCGTTAGTAGTTAAAGTCGTATGCTTTTGTCTTTTAGTAGTTAAGTAGTTATGGAGTTAAGTAGTTAAGACATTAGCTTTTTGCCTGGATGTTTAATTTTTTTGATATGAATATCCGCAAACAGCCTCATTAACATTAATCAGTTATGAAACTACAAGGCATTTGTCTTAACTCCTTAGCGACCGTAGGGAGCGATAACTCCTTTAACCCAAATCGGTCATTAGAGCTTAGACGGATTATGTACTTATGGCAGACGGTTTTTCTTCCGTTTTGTCGAAGGCGTAGCGGGCTACGTCGAGACGGAACGGAAGAAAAGACGGCGGCAGAAGGACATAAGACGGCAAGAAGCAATAATATAACTATAGAAATTAAGACATTGCGGTCTAATGACCGATTTGGGTTTAACTTCTTTAACTCCTTTGGCACATCTTGCCTTGGAAAAGGCCACGTCTTGCGTTGCAAAAGGATACATATTGCACGCTAAAAGGGCACGTTTTACCTCGTAAAACGTGCCCTTTTGCTATGTCGTTGACTGTCAATGAAATACGGAAAGGCTAACTGCCGTCGCCTTGGCGTATGCCGGCCTCGATGGCGTCCATCTTCTTCAGCCTGTCGAGCGAGAACGTTCGGCTGTGCCGGTCGATGAAGTCGAACAGCATGAAGGCGCGTTGCAATATGTCCGTCCGCACCGGTTCGCTCATCGTGTCGGCCTCGGCATAATACAGTTCGGCAAGCATCTCCATGCGGCTTAGGCGTTCTTCCTCGGGATATTTCTCGAACCACAGCATCACGTCGTCAAGCGTGGCCGTGTGGAAAAAGGCACAGTCGCCGAGGTATTGCGTGAACATTTCGCGGACGGCAGCTTGCCTGTCCTTCGCCTCGTCTTTCTCTACGAGCCGCTGCAGGGCGGCCATGAACTCGCGGATTAACCGCTGAATGTAGTCGCGTTGGAGCATAATCGAAAGCCCCCTCCCGGCCTCCCCGAGGGGAGGGGGTTGTAATTACCCTTGCAGGTAGTTGTTAATTGTTGATTTTTAATTGTTAGTCTATATTACAATGGCGTCTGCCCTCCTCCCCTTGGGGAGGTTGGGAGGGGGCTGTTGCCGTTTATGTAATCATATAGCTTCTTGTAGAACGGGTGGCGTGTCATCGTCGGCACGTCGCCCATTATGATTAGTTTCATGCGTGCACGGGTTATTGCCACGTTCATGCGGCGCAGGTCAGAGAGGAAGCCTATTTGCCCTTCGGCGTTCGCGCGGACAAGGGATATGATGATGACGTCGCGCTCCTGCCCCTGGAAACCGTCCACCGTGTTCACCGTGACGAGGCTGCGGAAGGGCTTGAAAAACTCCTTCTTGCGCACCAAACGCCGTAACAGCTGCACCTGCGCGCGGTAAGGCGATATTATGCCGACGTCGATGCGCTCGTCAAGGATGCGCTGCTTGCCTATCTTCGTGAAGTATTCTTGCAGCACGTTGAGCGTCAGGTCGGCCTCGGCACGGTTGATGCGGCCGAAGTTCTCGCCCACGAACTCCTCCTTGCCTGCCACTTCCGACGTGTCGAGCCACGTCATCGGGATGTCCAAGTCGAGTATTCCGCGGTACTTGATTTGCGGCGCAGCCTCCACCATCCCGCCGTAAAACCAGTCGCTCGAGAAGCGCATGATGCGTTCGTTCATGCGGTATTGCGTCTTCAGCAGCGTCACCACGTCGGGTTTCAGCTTGACTATGCGCTCCATGAGCGTCGTCGCCAGTCCGCCGCGGAGGGCAGCTATGCTCTTGACTGTTGGCGGCAGCTGGCAGTGGTCGCCCGCAAGTATTACCCTCGTGGCCTTCCTTATGGCGAGCCAGCACGCCGCCTCGAGGGCTTGGGCGGCCTCGTCGATGAAGAGCGTGCCGAACTTCTGCCCAGCCAACAGGCGGTTGGCGCTGCCCGTAAGGGTCGATGCTATTACGCGCGCCTCGCCGAAGAGTTCGGCGTTGATGCGTATTTCAAGCTCCGTAGCGCGGCTTTTCAGGCGTTCGAGCTTTTGGTGATAGCCCTCGTCGCGCCGCCTGTTGCGGCCTTGGCGCAGCTTGCGTATTGCCTCGCGGATGCTCCACAGCTGCGGATAGTCAGGGTGGTCGGCAAACCGCCGTTCGTAAGTGAACGACAGCATCTTGTCGTTCACCTTCGTCGGGTTGCCTATGCGCAGCACGTTCACGCCACGGTCAACCAGCCGTTCGCTAATCCAGTCAACGGCCATGTTGCTCTGTGCACACACGAGCACCTGGTTTTCGCGGCGCAGCGTCTCGTAGATTGCCTCCACGAGGGTGGTCGTCTTGCCCGTTCCCGGCGGCCCGTGCACTATTGCCACGTCCTTTGCGCGCAGCACGTTGTTCACCGCCTGTTCCTGCGTAGGGTTCAGCCAGGGGAAGCGTATGGGGTCGAACGTGAACGTCTCGGCCTTCTGCCGCGAGCCGAAAAGGTCGCGCAGGTAGGCCAGCCGGTTGCCCTTGGCGTTGATGACGCGGTCGAGTGCGTCGAACATCAGTTTGTAAGTGGTCTCGTCGAAGAACAGTTGCACGCCCACGCTCTCCGCCGTTTGCAGCTTTGTGAGCGGTGCGCTGTCGGGCACCGTGACAACCATCCTGTCGCCGTCAACGTAGCTTACCGTGCCCGTAAAGAGGAGTTTAATACTTCCTTGCCGTCCCGAAGCCCCCTCCCGGCCTCCCCGGGGGGAGGAGCCTGGATTGCCTTGGCTGTCTGTCCCCTCCCCCCGGGGAGGTTGGGAGGGGGCTTTTTTTGCTTCAAAGAACGCCACGGGGCGGCCGAACTCGAAGTTGTGCTCTATCTCGTTGTCCTGCGTGCGCAGCACCTCCACCGCCAGCTGGTTGAGCGAGTTGTAGTAACTCTTGCCCACGCTGACGGGAAACCATGCGTCGCCGCGCTTCACCTTGCGCTGCAAGCCGACGGCTTCAGACTGGCGCCGGTATTCCTCTTTCTCGCAGTTATATTCCATCTCAAGCAACAGCTTGTGCTGCATGAGCGCCTGGACGGGTGATGATGAATAGTTATCCACAAGTGCAAAGGTAGCGTTTTTGGCGTAGTTACGTCAGCGGCAGGTTGTTAAAGCGCGTTAAAGGTGTATGCTTTTACGCCTTCGTTTGGTGCGTGTTAAAAATTGCCCCGCGCCCTTACGCATCGCAAAAGGGCACAAATCGCCTTGCGAAAGGCCACGTATTGCAACGTAAAAGGGCATCTTTCATGTTGCGAAAGATGCCCTTTTGCAAGGCGTTGACTGTCAAGGCGTTGCGCCGTGAGGCTTATGCGGCGGCCTCCTTGCTCTCGTATTTCTTTGAGAAAACGATGATTGATAGCAGTCCGGCGATGACGAACGGCACGCCCACCAATGCCGCATAGCGTGGCGTAAGGCCGTAGGCTATGGGCAGTCCGCCGCAGAATGCGCCCAAGGCGTTGCCTATGTTGAAGGCTATCTGTATGCTCGCGCCTCCGAGGAGTTCTCCGCCGGGGGCGTATTTCAGGATGAGGAACTGTTGCGGACTGCTCACCGCGAAGAGGCATCCCGTGCATACCACCATCAGCACGGCCGACACCCAGCCGTAGTCGGCCAGCAGGAAGACGAGCAACAGGGCAACTATGGCGATGCACTGCGTCGTCGCCACGACGCGCCCCGGCCTGTGGCGGTCGCACAGGCGGCCGCTGGCAAGGTTGCCAACCACCATGCCGAAGCCGGCGGCAATCATCAGTGCGGGCAACGCCTCGGCGGCGAAACCGCCATCGACGGTAAGCAACGGACTTATGTAACTGTACCAGCAGAAGATGCCGCCGTTGGCCATCATCGTGGCCGAAAGTATCAACCAAGGGGCTCCTTTCTTAAGGAACGCAAACTGGTGGCGGAACCCATTGTCGGGCAGCGCGCCAACTCCAGGCACCCATTTCCAGATGTAATACAGCACGATGAGGCTGACGAACATCACCAGGATGAACGGGAAACGCCACGAGAGATGCGAGCTCAGGCCCGTGGCCAAGGGCACTCCGAACAGGTTGGCGACGGTCATCCCGGCTACCATTATTGACACCGCGCCCGTCTTGTGGCTCTCGTCGGCCAGGCGCACGGCCACGATTGAAGCCACGCCAAAGTAAGCCCCGTGGGGCAGTCCGGAGATAAATCGTGCGGCCAGCAGCATCCCGTAGTTGACCGACAGGGCTGACATCGTAGAGCCGAGGAGTATGATGCACGCCAAGGCGAGCAGTATGTTCTTCAGCGGATACTTGTGTACTACGACCAGTAAGGGCGCGCCGCAGCATACGCCCATTGCGTAGGCCGAAATCAGGTGGCCCGCCTCGGGTATGCTGACGCCGAGGCTTTGCGCCACGTCGGGCAGTATGCCCATCATCACAAATTCGGCAATCCCGAGCGCGAGAGTGCCGAATGCCAGTGCTATTAAGCTCTTTTTCATGTAGTGTTATCCTTTTTTGCCGGTTTGGCTTGTTGTCTTTTTACCTTTTGTCTTTCCTCCCTTCCTCCCGGCGCGGTTGCCTCCCGGCATTCGTCAGATGGCCATTGTCCCCGGCAGGGGCGACTCGTTGTCTACGGCCTTGCGTATGTCTTGCGAGTCGAAGGTGAACACGTGACCGAGCACTCCGAACGACACGGTCTTCGACTTGCCGTCGTAATGGAGCGTGCCGACGGAGAATATGAAGTAATTGTCTACCTCCATGAACTGCCCCACGATGGCATCTACGAGCTGCGACGCTATTGCCTGGCCGAACATTCCGCCCAGTAGGTCGATTGTCTCGCTGCCCGTGTCGGGCCGGCCCATCTCGTCCCTCACGGCTTCCATTACTTCGCGGCTCACTGCGTCGCGGTGCTTTGCCTCGTCGGGGCAGGTCATCAGCAACGCGAAGAACAGCACTGCGGCCACGGCCAGCCATATTACGGTATGCCCGTGGCGCCTGTCGGTTGGCTGTGCGGCATTGGATGCCGGTGCAGCCGGCTGCCCGTCGGCCATGTCCTGCGGTTGTCCGCTCTCCTCCTGGTGGTCTGCCTGCGGCGGAATGGGCGGCGGCACAGGCCTTGCCTGCACTTTCCCGGCCAGTACGTCCTTCAGTTCGTCAACCTGCCATGCCGGCGTCCACTGCTCCATGCCTTCCCTCCAAACGAGCGTCTCGGACGTGATGCCCATGCCGGAGAGCTGCTCGGGGGTGTAAGGGCCTTGCTGCTTGTTGTCTCTGTATATGAAAAATTCCATGTTTCTGGTTGTTAGTCAATGGCTGTCGGGCGTCATTCAGCCTTGTCCGTGCCGTACTTCTGCCGCCACGTCTCGTAACGCTTCAGCACGTCCATGCCGTCGTTGTTGTACCAGCTATAGCCGTTACGGCGCTCGTAGCCTATTTCGTCGAGGCTGTAACGCTTGACGCCGTCGCGGTCGCAGAAGAACGGGCGGTTGTCGTCGAGCGTGTAGAAGCGTGCCCAGAGGGGGTCGCACGGAGCGTCGTCCTGTGCGCACGGCACAACGCGGATGTCCTTCTTGCCGTCGCCGTTGGTGTATTTCTCTATCTGTATGCCCGTGATTTTGCTTTTCTTGAACCACGCCACGGCGTCCTCTATGCACTGGCGTATTTCCATCGAGGGCTTCGACAGCGACATGAGGAACAGCACGATGTCGTCAGACTCCTGCCCGGAGAGCGACGCAAGCTCGAACGCGCGGGCGTCGGCCGGCTGCAAGGTGTTCTCGTCATACTGCGCGCACCACACCGTCTTGCGGCCGTCCTGTACCACCTGGGTCTTCAGAATGCAGTCCACGCCCTTGTCCAATGAGGCTTGCGCCTTGGCCTTCACGCTGTCGGGCAGGAAGGTGAAGGGCGCCTTTCCCTTAGCGGCGTCGCGCATGACCTTGAGCACGTTCACCATCGCATCGTCGTTATAGGTGATGTGGGTGTAGTAACCCTTCGACAGGGGGAAGAACTGCGGCCACCCGCCGTTGGCGTACTGTGCCTTGAACAGGTAGTCGAAGCCGCGCAGCACGGCGTCGAGGTAGCGTTCGTCCTTCGTCGCGTTATACAGTCGCGAGAGGTATATTATTTCCGTCGTAGTGCCCTTGTTGTCTATTGTGGCGTATCGTTTGCCCTTCTTCATCTCGTCAACCTTCTTGCGCACGTTGTCGGTCAGCGGGTCTTGCAGCCTCATGTTCTTGGGCCATCCGCCCGTCTCGTGCTGGTAGAACAGCAGGTTGTCGCCCACGCGGGTAGCCTCGGCGGTGCCCATGAAAGCGTCGTCGGCGTTCTTGGCGAACGTCGGCCAGTTTACTTTCTTCTTTCCCTTGTCACCTTTGCCGCTGCCCTGTGCCAGTGCGGCGTTGGATGTAGTGAGTGACAAAGCCAGGGCAATGGCCAATGTCTTGATATTCATCTTTTTGTTGTTTTAGTCGTCGTTTGATAATATAAAGACGATTGACGCGGCTAAAAGTTTACTTATTTACGCTTTTTTAAGATTTTTATGGCATGGCGTCCCGATGGCTGTCGGTGAACGGGGCATGGCGGCAGGCGTTACAAAAGGGCACCTTTCATGTTGTGAAAGGTGCCCTTTTGCACGACGATTTGCCGCCTTTTGCAACGTAAAATGTGGCAAATGGGGAAACCGTTGATTATCAGGTATTTATAAAGATTTGCCAAAACGGTGGCTGATTTTGCCCCGGCGCGTTCACTCCTTGGCGTTGCTCGCGGTGAGGAACTTGTCCGCCCGCGCCGCTGCATCGCGTCCGCTGGCCATTGCGCGCACCACGAGCGAGGCCCCGTTGGCGGCGTCGCCGCATACGAACACGTTGGGGGCAAACTGCGGTTGCCGCGGCTTCAGGAAGCCCATGGCCAGCAGCACCATGTCGGCCTTGATGACCTCTGGCTTGCCTACAGGCTCCATCACGGGGCGGCCGCCCTCCGGGTTGGGCTTCCACGTTATTTCCTGCACCTCCACGCCGATGACTTTCCCCTCCTTGCCGACGAAGCGCAGCGAGTTGATGTTCCACCGTCGCGTGCATCCCTCCTCGTGGCTCGACGTGGTTTTCAGCGTGCGCGGCCATTCGGGCCACGGGTTCTTGGGGTCGTCGGGCCCTTCTACGGGCTTCGGCATAATCTCGATTTGCGTCACGCTCCGGCATCCCTGGCGGTGCGCCGTGCCTATGCAGTCGCTGCCGGTGTCGCCT
This sequence comes from uncultured Prevotella sp., assembly GCA_944319815.1. Taxonomy (GTDB): domain Bacteria; phylum Bacteroidota; class Bacteroidia; order Bacteroidales; family Bacteroidaceae; genus Prevotella. Next base: position 233,284 of record CALUEX010000001.1, read on the forward strand.
CCGCCGATTACGAGCACGTCCTTTCCCTTGGCGTTGACGAGCTCTTCGCGCTTAAATTCGGCCCCGGCCAGCACGCGGTTTTGCTGCGCCAGCATATCGAGGGCGAAGTAGATGCCCTTCAGGTTGCGCCCCGGTATGGCGAGGTCGCGCGCCTCGGGCGTGCCCGTGGCTATGACGTAGGCGTCGTATCCGGCGGGCAGCTTCTCTACGTCGATGGCCCGGCCGAACTTGAACTCTATGCCCTCGGCCCGCAGCACGTCCATGCGTCGGTCGATGACGGCCTTGTTCAACTTGAAGTTAGGTATGCCGTAACGCAGCAGTCCGCCGGCGTCCTCGTTCTTGTCGAACACCGTCACGGCGTAGCCCTGCAGGTTAAGGCGGTTAGCCGCGACAAGTCCGGCGGGGCCGCAGCCCACCACGGCCACTTTCATGCCGTTGCGTTCGGGGTGGTGTATGCGCACGTAGTTCTCCTCGAAGGCGTGCTCCGTTATGGCCGCCTCGTCCTCGCGGTTGGTCGTGGGCTGATGTTCCACGAGGTTAAGCACGCACGCCTTTTCGCACAGCGCAGGGCACACGCGCCCCGTGAACTCCGGGAAGTCGTTGGTTGCGTTGAGCAACCGGTAGGCCAGTTCCCAGTCGCCTTTATATAAAGCGTCGTTCCACTCGGGCGGCTTGTTGCCCAGCGGGCACGCCCAATGGCAGAAAGGCACGCCGCAGTCCATGCAGCGCGACGCCTGTTGGCGGCGGTCGTTAGAGTTGAGCGTCTGCTCCACTTCACCAAAATCGTGTATTCGGTCGTGCACCGGGCGGTATCCCGCTTCCTTGCGGTGTATTGTAAGAAATGCTTTAGGGTCTCCCATATATTTTTAATGAATAATGAATAATGAAAAATGAATAATTGTTTGATGTTTTGATGAATAATGAAAAATGAATGATAAATAACCTTCTTGTGGATATTGTATGGTCGCCAACGCGCTTAAAGTGCCGTTACGGACTTCAATCCGGTAGGCTATTTTTCATTTTTCATTATTCATTTTTCATTTACTCAATAGTCTCTCTGCATATCGGCAATCTTCTGTTGCAGCTTCTTCACCTGCTCCTCTTGCAGCACGCGCTTGTACTCGATGGGCACAACCTGGATGAAGTCCTCGACGTAGCGCGACCAGTCGTCGAGCATCTGGCGCGCCAGCTTGGAGCCGGTGTAGAGGTAATGCTGTCGTATTAGCTCGTGCAGCTCCTTTCGGTAAGAGCTTTCCTCTACGAGGTTGATTTCCACCATGTCCATGTTACAGAAGTAGTCGAAGTCGTGGCGCTTGTCCCACACGTAGGCAACGCCGCCGCTCATGCCCGCCGCGAAGTTGCGCCCGGTCTCTCCCAGGACTACTACACGCCCTCCGGTCATGTACTCGCAGCAGTGGTCTCCTGCCCCCTCGACTACGGCTATTGCCCCGGAGTTGCGCACGGCGAAGCGTTCGCCCACCTTTCCGTTGACGTACAGCTCGCCCGACGTTGCCCCGTAGAGGCCCGTGTTGCCGGCTATGGTGTTGTCCTCGGCGTTGAAGTTGCTGCGCACGGGCGGCAGTATGGCTATGCGTCCGCCGCTAAGTCCCTTGGCGAAGTAGTCGTTGGCTTCGCCCTCCAACTTGAAGTTGACGCCCGAGACGAGGAATGCGCCGAAGCTCTGGCCGGCACTTCCCTTGAACTTTATGTTGACCGTAGAGTCCGGCAGGCCGCTTTCGCCGTGCTTCATGGCCACGAGTCCGCTGAGCATAGTGCCCACGGCACGGTCTGTGTTCTTGATGGCGTAGTCGAGGTTCACCTCCTCCTTGTCCTCTATGGCACGCTGTGCGGAGTTTATTATTTGCCGGTCGAGTATGTTGTCGAGCCCGTGTTGTTGCCCCGCAGTGTGGTGCAGTGGGCACGGCCCGCCCTCTTTGTTGAGCAGGCGGGTGAAGTCCAATGTAGCGGCCTTGCCTCCCTTGTCGGTTGGCTTGCGCACTATCAGCTCCGTGTGGCCCACGATGTCGTCGAGCTTCTTGTATCCCATTTCGGCCAAGTAGCCGCGCACCTCCTCGGCAAGGAAGGTGAAGTAGTTGACGAGATACTCGTACTTACCCATGAAGTGACGGCGAAGCTCCGGGTTCTGGGTGGTCACTCCGAGCGGACAAGTGTTCAGGTTGCACTTACGCATCATCACGCAGCCGAGCACGATGAGCAGCAGCGTGCCGAAGCCGAACTCCTCCGCACCGAGCAAAGACATTATTATTATGTCGTGACCGGTCTTCAACTGGCCGTCAACCTGTAGCCTAACCTGCCCTCTGAGGCCGTTTTTCACGAGCGTCTGTTGCGTCTCGCTGATGCCGATTTCAGGCGAAACGCCCGCAAAGCGCATACTCGACGCAGGGCTTGCGCCCGTTCCTCCCTCGGCTCCCGATATGACTATGAGGTCTGCCTTGGCCTTTGCCACGCCGGCAGCGATGGTTCCCACGCCGCTCTCGGCTACGAGTTTGACGCTTATCGCGGCCTTGGGGTTGACGTTCTTCAGGTCGAAGATAAGCTGCGCAAGGTCCTCGATGGAGTATATGTCGTGGTGGGGCGGGGGCGAGATGAGCGATATTCCGGGTATCGAATGGCGCGTCTTGGCGATTACTTCGTCAACCTTGAAGCCTGGAAGCTGGCCTCCCTCGCCGGGTTTTGCGCCCTGCGCAACCTTGATTTGTATTTCCTCGGCGTTCACGAGATATTCAGTTGTCACGCCGAAACGCCCTGACGCCACCTGTTTCGTCTTGCTTGACAGTGAAATTCCGTTGAGTTGTGAGTGGAAACGCTCGTTGTCCTCGCCGCCTTCGCCGGTGTTCGAGCGCGTGCCGAGCTTGTTCATGGCCAGGCAGATGGCCTCGTGCGCCTCCTTTGAGAGTGCCCCGAAGCTCATCGCCCCTGCCACGAAGTGCTTTACTATGGCGCTGACCGGCTCCACCTCGTTGATGTCAAGCGGCTTGTCGGCACGCTTGAAGTCGAAGAAGTCGCGTATGAATATAGGGTCGGACTTGTCGTCCGCAAGGCGCGTAAACTCCTTATACTTGGCATAGTCGCCAGTTCTCGTGGCGAGTTGGAGCGTCGCGATGGTCTCCGGGTTCCACGCATGACGTATTCCGTCCTTACGGTAATGGAACTGTCCGAGGTTGGGCAGGAAGTCGGTTTCAGCCCTCTTGGCGAACCCGGCGTCGTGCATTGCGATGGCGTCGCGGGCTATTGTCTTGAGGCCAATGCCCCCGATGGTGGATATTTCGGTGCCGAAATACTCTTTGAGGAGGCTCTCCGACAGTCCGATAGGCTCGAAAATCTTTGCCCCTCGGTATGAACGTATGGTAGAGATGCCCATCTTCGCCATGATTTTCAGCAACGCTTTCTTCACCGCCTTGATGTAGTTGGCCTCGGCAGTCTCGTAGTTTTCCTGCACCTTCTTGCGCTTCACGAGGTCGTCGAGCACGGCGAACACCATGTAGGGGCACAGCGCCGACGCCCCGTAGCCTAACAAAAGGGCGGCGTGCATGGTCTCGCGGATTTCGCCGCTTTCCACTATGAGGGCGGTCTGCACGCGCTTTCCTACCGATATTAAATAATGATGCACCGCACTGACGGCCAGCAGCGACGGTATGGCGGCGTGCGTCTCGTCGATGCCGCGGTCTGAAAGTATGATGTAGTTGTAGCCCTCGTCAACGCTGCGTGCGGCCTCCTTGCACAGCGAGTCGAGCGCGGCGCGCAGCCCGTCCTCGCCCTTGGCGCACTCGAAGAGCATCGGCAGCTTGACGGTGTTGAACCCTTTGTAGCGTATGTTGCAAAGGATGTCGAGCTGGGTGTTGTTAAGTATGGGGTGGGGCAGGCGCACCATCTTGCAGTTAGACTCGTCGGGGCGCAGTATTCCCGAACCTACGCGGCCGATGTATTCGGTCAGCGACATGACGAGACTCTCGCGTATGGAGTCGATGGCGGGGTTAGTCACCTGTGCGAACTGCTGGCGGAAGTAGTTGAACAGCGGCTGCGGACGGTCGCTTAGCACGGCCAGCGGCGTGTCGTTGCCCATCGCTGCGGTAGGCTCCTGACCGTTGACGCACATCGGTATGATGGTGTCGTCGATGTCTTCCTTGCCGAAACCGAACATCAGTTCGTGTCTTACGAGGTCGGGCACGGCGTTGTCAACCTTGCGCCCGCTCTTGAGTTTCTCCAGCTGTATGCGGTTAGTGGACAGCCATTGGCGGTAAGGATGCTCGGCGGCGAGCCTCTCCTTGATTTCGCCGTCATAGTAAACCTTGCCCTCCTTGGTGTCGATGAGCAGTATTTTGCCCGGCTGAAGGCGGCCCTTCTCGGCTATTTCAGACGGCTCGAAGTCCATCACGCCCACCTCGGAGGCCACCACCATCATGTCGTTCTTCGTGATTGTGTAGCGCGCGGGGCGCAGACCGTTGCGGTCGAGCATACCGCCGGCGTAGCGGCCGTCGCTGAACAGCAGTGCGGCAGGGCCGTCCCAAGGCTCCATCAGGATGGAGTGGTACTCATAAAAGGCCTTCAAGTCCTCGCTTATCGGGTTCTTGTCGTTGAAGCTCTCGGGCACCATCAGCGCCATGGCGTGTGGCAGCGAGAGGCCCGACATGACGAAGAACTCGAACACGTTGTCAAGGCTGGCCGAGTCGCTCATGCCCGGCTGCACGATGGGCGACAGCTCCTTGACGTCGCCGAGCGCCCCCGAGCTGAGCACGCTCTCCCTCGCCTGCATCCACCCGCGGTTGCCGCGGATGGTGTTTATTTCGCCGTTGTGCGCCAGCAGGCGGAACGGCTGCGCCAGGCTCCACGTCGGGAACGTGTTGGTGGAGAAGCGCGAGTGGACCAAGGCCAGTCCGCTGGTGAAGTATTTGTTGGTCAAGTCGGGGAAATACTGCCGCAGCTGGAGGCTCGACAGCATACCTTTATACACTATGCTCTTTGCCGACAGCGAGCAGACGTAGAAGTCGGGGTCGCTGACGCGCCGCTCCACGCGCTTGCGTATGAGGTAGAGCGTGCGCTCGAAGGTGTCAACCTTGTCGTCGGTCACGCCTGTCACGAACACCTGCTTGATGTCGGGCTCGGCAGCGAGGGCTGCCTCGCCGAGGCATTTGGGGTTGGTGGGTACGTTGCGCAGGTGCATCAGCGAGAGGCCCTCGCGCTCTATCTCCTCTATCATCACGCTCAAGATGTCCTGCTGGCGCTTTGCGTCCTTGGGCAGGAACAACAGCCCCGTGCCGTATTTCCCTTTCTCGGGCACGGGTATACCCTGAAGTAGAATGAACTCGTGCGGGATTTGCAACAGTATGCCCGCGCCGTCGCCGGTCTTGTTGTCGGCGCCCTCGGCTCCCCTGTGGCGCATATTCTCGAGCACCTTCAGGGCGTTGTCAACCAGCTCGTGGCTCTTGTTGCCGTGGATGTTGACCACCATGCCTACTCCGCACGCATCGTGTTCGTAATCTGCGTTATACAATCCTTTTCCCATATTTCAGCGTGTTTAAGTTTGCGAAAATGTCTAATACATATCAAATTGCTTGCAAATTTACTAAAATACTTTCATTTTGAATAATTATTTAGCAAATAAATAGCATATTTTTAGCGCCAAATGGTCTCTGCATAACAGGCAAGGCGTAAAACGTTGGCTTGCTTTGCATATTGTAAGCAAAAACGGACAAAATGCTTACAATATGTAATGATGCCCCTGTTTTTAGAAAAAATAAGGTTCTGCGGCTTGCAATTTATGTGCGCTTTTATAATGCCCGGTCGTCATGCCGCCGGCATCCCGCATGGCCGAAGGCCGCAAGCCACGCTGCGAAAGGCCACGAAACGCACTGCAATACGTGCCCTTTTGCACTGTAAAAGATGCCCTTTTGCGTCGCAAAACGTGCCCTTCCGTAATGCCTTGGCTGCCAACACGTTGCGCAGCCGCTTGCGCCAGGGCACGAAAAAGGCGCAGGATGGCTTCGCAGCCGTCCCACGCCCGACATTACGCAGCTAAAATATGGCGTTTGGTTATATGTCAGGAGTTAAGGAGTTAGGTAGTAAAGGAGTTAAGACAAATGCCTTGCAGACTTGTCGCTTGCCTTTCGCTCATTGTCAATCAGCAGGTGGTAATGTCTTTAATTCCTAAATATTACCCGGACGCTCCGGCCGAGCGTCCCTACCGTTGGCAGTGCATTTGTCTTTAACTCCTTAGCGACCGTAGGGAGCGTTAACTCCTTTGACTTCTTTAACTCCTTAAGGATATGTCTTAACTCCTTTACTCCATAACTCCTTAACTCCTCGAAAAATTACCTTATGAACAACAGTTCGCGGTACTTGGGCAGCGTCCACAACTCGTCGGCGACAATCAGCTCCAGCTTGTCTATCTGGTAACGGATTTCCTCCATCTTCGGTGCCACCGTGTCATGGTAGGCTATTGCCTTCTCGCGTTCACTCTCAATCTTGTTTGCCACCTTGCGTGCGTTGATGAGTTCCTCCACGCCCGTCTCGATGGTCTGCGTGCGCTCGGCTATCTCCTCGATTAGCTTCATGTTGCGCGCGCACAGCTTCTCGGCCTTCTCCACGGGGAAGATTTGGCGCATATTCTGCACGTTCTTGGCCAGTTGGCTCTGGTAGTGAGTGGCCACGGGCACGATGTGGTTCATCGTGATGTCGCCCATGACGCGCGCCTCTATCTGTATGCGCTTGGTGTAAGTGTCCCATTTCACCTCGTTGCGGGCCTCAAGCTCCTTGCGGTTCATGACGTTCATCGACTCAAACATCTTCACGGAGCTTTCGCTCAGGTAGTTGTCGAAGATGACGGGGCAGCTCGTCTCGCAGTCGAGACCGCGCCTCTTGGCCTCCTCCACCCACTCGTCGGAGTATCCGTTGCCGTCGAAGCGTATGGGCTTGCACGTCTTGATGTCCTCGCGTATGACGTCGATTATGGCGTCGGTCTGGTCGTGCCCCTCGGCTATGAGGGCGTCCACGCGGCGCTTGAAGTCGGTGAGGGCCTCGGCCACGGCGGAGTTCAGGGCTATCATCGCGCTGGCGCAGTTGGCCTCGGAGCCTACGGCGCGGAACTCGAAGCGGTTACCCGTGAAGGCGAAAGGCGACGTTCGGTTGCGGTCGGTGTTGTCAATGAGCAGTTCGGGGATTTCCGGTATGTCAAGCTCCATTCCCTGTTTGCCGGCCATGTTGAACAAGTTGTCCTTGTCGCTGCGCTCGATGTGGTCGAGAAGTTCGCTCAGCTGCTTGCCGAGGAACGACGATATGATGGCCGGCGGGGCCTCGTTGGCACCCAGGCGGTGGGCGTTAGTCGCGCTCATTATGCTGGCCTTGATGAGGCCGTTGTGGCGGTAGAGGCCCATGAGGGTCTCCACGATGAAGGTGACGAAGCGCAGGTTCTCCTCCGGGTTCTTGCCCGGCGCGTGCAGAAGCACACCCGTGTCGGTGGAGAGGCTCCAGTTGTTGTGCTTGCCCGAGCCGTTGATGCCAGCGAAAGGCTTTTCGTGCAGCAGTACGCGGAAGCCGTGCTTGCGTGCCACTTTCTTCATCAGCGACATCAGGAGCATATTGTGGTCGACGGCGAGGTTGGTCTCCTCGAAGATTGGAGCGATTTCAAACTGGTTCGGGGCCACCTCGTTGTGCCTCGTCTTGCATGGGATTGACAGCTCGAGAGCCTGTATTTCGAGGTCTTTCATGAACGCCTGCACGCGGTCGGGGATGGTCCCGAAGTAGTGGTCGTCCATCTGCTGGTTCTTCGCCGAGTCGTGTCCCATGAGGGTGCGGCCCGTCAGCATGAGGTCGGGTCGTGCCGAGTAGAGGCCTTCGTCAACGAGGAAATACTCCTGTTCCCAGCCCAGGTTGCAGGTCACTTTCTTCACTTTCGGGTCGAAGTAGTGGCATACGTCCGTCGCAGCCACGTTCACTGCGTGCAGGGCGCGCAGCAGCGGGGCCTTGTAGTCGAGCGCCTCACCCGTGTATGATATGAAGATTGTGGGTATGCAGAGCGTGTCGTCCATGATGAATACGGGCGACGTGGGGTCCCATGCGGAGTATCCGCGGGCCTCGAAGGTGTTGCGTATGCCGCCGCTGGGGAACGAGCTGGCGTCTGGCTCCTGCTGCACGAGCAGCTTGCCCGAGAACTCCTCAATCATGCCGCCCTTGCCGTCGTGCTCTATGAAGGCGTCGTGCTTCTCGGCGGTGCCCTCCGTCAACGGCTGGAACCAGTGGGTGTAGTGGGTCACGCCGTTCTCCTCGGCCCACTGCTTCATGCCCTTGGCCACGGCGTCGGCTATCGAGCGGTCGAGGCGCGAGCCGTTGTCGATTACGTCAATCAGCGTCTCGTAGACCGAGGGCGGCAGGTACTTGTACATCTTTGCGCGGTTAAAAACGTTCTTGCCGAAATACTCCGACGGGCGTTCCACCGGCGAAATCACTTCAAGGGGCTTCTTCTTGAAAGCCTCCTCGACTACCTGAAATCTTAAGTTTGTCATCGTCTGAGGGTTTTATTGTTCTTATCCTGTTATTTACCATATATCCGCCGCTGCCGTGAAAGGCCGTCTTTCGCCTTGCTGAAGGTGCCCTTTTATCTTGTAAAAGGTGCTCTTTTGCGTCGCGATTTGCGGCATATTGCGAACCCGTTGGCTATCAACGGGTTATGGACGAACCGTGTCTTGATGCCCGGAATGCGGCTAATCTTCTGCAAAGATACTCCGATTTTTCATTCAAACCGACTTTTAGGCGGATAAATGTGCATTTTGTTAGGGCTTCAGCGTAAATCCGCACACAAAGTAAGCCTTTTCGGTGCTTGGGTTAGCCGTTATCCCTGCGAACAGCGGTATGTCGAAGCTCTTTGTGATTTTGATGTCTTTCGACGCCCTTACCGACACGTTCGTCACGGCAAAGCCGCCGGCGTCGGCATAGTAGGTCGTGGCGTAAGGCACTGCGCCCACGGCTGCGGTCCAGTCGCACCCGGCAAGGCGGAACGGCGCGCTGACCTCGAAATACGAGGAGTAGGCACGGTCGCCGCTCTTGTTTTCCCCGTCCCTTCCGGCGAAGTTGGTGTACCACTGCACGGCCACGGGGCCGAAGTCGTAGCCTATGTTGGCCTCGAACACGTGTGAAGTCTCATGGGCGGCATAGCTGAAATAGCGGTCGTTGGGCGAGTTGAACCAGTAGTCGGTCACGCCGATGTTGAAGCCTCCGGTGCTGTACGCCAGCGTGAGGTCGAACTCCTTGGTGTCGTCGGGGTTGCTTAATCCCACGTTGCCCCATGCCGTCAGCGACAGGCCTTTGTACGAGAGGCCGAGGGTGGGCTGCAGGCTGACCTCGCCACACTCCTGTCCGCGCCAGATGTACTGGTTTACGAAGTCGGCTTGCACCGTTGCTTCAACTTTGTCCTGTGCCGCCGCCGGCACGGCCATGGCGCACAGCATGGCCCCGAGCATTGTCTTTCTCATCAAATTTTCCATAACATACTATATTAAAACGTTAATTATTGCGGTCGGGTGCGTAGGCCGGGGTCGTTGGCCTCGCCCTCCCGCTTGTGTTATCCTGTGCCGTTGCCGCTTGCCTTGCGGGGCTTGTCGGCGGTCGGCTATTTCAGTATCCAGTCGCTGATGCGTTGCAGGGCCTCCTTGCATTTGTCCCTGTCGCCGAACGAAGTGAGGCGCACGAAGCCCTCGCCGCTGGGGCCGAAGCCCACGCCCGGCGTGCACACCACTTGCGCGCCGTAGAGCATCTGCTCAAAGAACTTCCAGCTGCCCGTGCCGTTCGGGGTCTTCACCCACAGGTAGGGGGCGTTCTCGCCGCCGTATACTTTCAGCCCGAGCTTTGTAAGCGTCTCCCTCATCAGCGTGGCGTTGCCCATGTAGTAGTCGATGGTCTCCTTCACCTGGGCCTTGCCTTCGGGCGTGTAAATGGCCTCGGCGGCGCGCTGGCTGATGTAGCTCGTGCCGTTGAACTTGGTGCACTGGCGGCGGTACCACATCGGGTTGAGCGGGTAGCGCTCGTTGCCGTCCATGCTGGCGGCCGTCAGTTCCTTCGGCACTACGGTGTATCCGCAGCGCACGCCGGTAAACCCTGCCGTCTTTGAGTAGCTGTGGAACTCGATTGCCACTTTCCTCGCGCCCTTTATCTCATAGATGGAATGAGGTATGTCAGGGTCTTGTATGTAGGCTTCGTAGGCAGCGTCGTAGAAGATTAGGGTGTCGTTCCGCAGTGCGTAGTTTACCCACTTGCGCAGTTCTTCCTTGCTGATTGCCGTGCCCGTGGGGTTGTTCGGGTAGCACAGGTAGATGATGTCTACGCGGTGGTCGGGTATTTGCGGCACGAAGTTGTTTTCCTCCAGGCACGGCATATACGTCACGTTGCTCCACTTCCCGTCAACGAGCGTGCCGGCGCGGCCGCACATCACGTTGCTGTCTATGTACACCGGGTAGATTGGGTCGGTGACTCCGAAGTTGTTGTCCCACCTCACCAGCTCGCCGATGTTGCCCGTGTCGCTCTTCGCCCCGTCGTTGATGAATATCTCGCTCGGGTCGATGTGTATGCCGCGCGGCAGGAAGTCGTTTTTCGCTATGGCCTCGCGCAGGAACAGGTAGCCCTGCTCCGGGCCGTAGCCGTGGAACGTATCCTTGTGCGCCATGTCGTCAACGGCCTTGTGCATGGCCTCCACCACCGCCGGGCACAGCGGCTGCGTCACGTCCCCGATGCCGAGGCTTATGACGTCGGCCTTGGGGTGCGTCGCCTTGAATGCGTTGACCTTCTTTGCTATGTCGGCAAAGAGGTAGTTCTTTGTCAGCTTTAAGTAATGTTCGTTTATCAGTGCCATATTCTTTGCTTTGTACTTGAATGTTACTCGTCTAATGTTATTTCGCCATCGAAGACGAACTCCGCGCCGCCCGTCATGTACACGTGATTGTCGGCTTCGGGCCATGATATGCCGATTGTCCCGCCGTCCATCACGATGCAGCTCGTGCGGCCCGCGCGTCCCGTAAGTGCCGCCGCCACGGCCGTTGCGCAAGCTCCCGTGCCGCAGGCCATGGTTATTCCGCTGCCGCGTTCCCATACACGGGTGCGTATTGTGCCGTCGCCCGTCACCTGGGCGAACTCTATGTTGCACCTTTCGGGGAAGGCCTCGTGGTGCTCGAGGATGCTGCCGTAGCGTGCAACGTCGATGCTCTCGACGTCGTTCACGAACGTCACGAAGTGTGGATTGCCCATGGATACGAACGTCCCGGCGAACTCCCGCCCGTCGGCCAGCAACTTTCCGCCGCCCATGTCGCACCTTTCGGGCACGTATTGCGCTGGCACTTCAGTCCTCGGCTCGAGCATATCCACCGTCACGCTTGCCACCTTTCCGCCCTCCACTTGCAGCTTCAGGGTCTTTATCCCGGAGCGTGTCTCAAGGCGTATGGAGGTCTTTCGCGTCAAGCCCCGCTCGTAGACGTACTTGCCTACGCACCTCGATGCGTTGCCGCACATCATCGCTTCCGAGCCGTCGGCGTTGAATATGCGCATCGAGAAGTCGGCATCGCTGCCCTCCGGGGCGCCTATCAGCACCAAGCCGTCGCTCCCGATGCCCTTGTGGCGGTCGCTCCAGGCTATTGATGCGGTGTTCGGGTCAGGCATATTATATAATAATGTATTGACGTAAATGTAGTCGTTGCCGGCCCCGTGCATCTTCGTGAACCTTATAGTACGTTGTGTCATAATGTTCGACTTTTGTCTTTTTAGGTTGCTTTTTGAACCTTTCCGATTGCAAAAATACAACAATTCGAGTTTCGGGACAATGCTTTAGTGACGTAATTATGTAATTTTATTACTCTTGCTTACTATGTTTGCATAATTCGCATGAATATCTTTCAGATTGTAACGAGATATTATTATTTATGTGATAAAGTGTTATTTAAATACAGTTTCTTGATACATAAAGTTGCAAAAGTATTGTTTTGAATATCAAAAAGTCGTAATTTTGCCAAAAATAATTGCTTATTGAAAGGCAAAGGACGTGTTTAATAATAAAAAAGGAGACATTTATGAAAAAGATTGAAGCAATCATCCGCAAGTCAAGGTTTGACGATGTGAAGAACGCCCTGCTTGAGGCTGACATCGAATGGTTCTCTTATTACGATGTACGAGGCAACGGCAAGGCACGCCAAGGAAGGATTTACCGTGGTATAGTGTACGACACGAGCTCTATAGAGCGTACCCTCGTGTCGCTCGTAGTTCGCGACAAGAACGTCGAGAAGTCGGTGCAGGCCATATTGAAGGCGGCCCAGACGGGCGAAATCGGTGACGGGCGCATCTTCATAATGCCTGTTGACGACGCCATAAGGATACGCACAGGAGAGCGCGGCGACATCGCCTTGTACAATGCGGAGCAAGAGAAATGAGCCTTGACTACGGTAAGGTGTTAGCCATGTAAAGGCAAGAAGACTGTTATAGGATAACATTTTTGAAAGGTAAAAAGTAAAAATAAACATGGAGGAATATGTTATGGAAAGTTTGAGAGAGTTTATTTTAGGCAAGAGGAAGGCGGCCGTCGCGGCTCTGGCTGCCGCGTTGTCAATGGTGCCGGGTGCGTCCCTGGCCGCCGAGGCGGAGCCGCTGACGCTTGACAGCGGCAACACGGCATGGATGATTACTGCCACGACGTTGGTGCTGCTGATGTCAATACCGGGCATCGCGCTGTTCTATGGCGGATTGGTGAGGCAGAAGAACGTGCTCAGCGTAATCATGCAGACCATGCTCATCGTGGGCGTAGTGACCCTGCTTTGGGTGGCTTTCGGCTACACGTGGGCTTTTGGCACGGGCTTCATGGACAGCGGCAACCCGCTGGCTTGCGTCATCGGAGGGTTCGACAAGGCATTCCTGTGCGGCATCACGCCGGGCACGTTGACGGCCACGGGCATCCCTGAATACGTCTTTGTGATGTTCCAGTGTATGTTTGCGCTCATCACGCCGGCCCTCATCCTTGGCGCTTTCGCCGAGCGCATCAAGTTCAAGGGCTATATGGTGTTCATCGTCCTTTGGGTCATCCTTGCCTATTTCCCGATGGCCCACTGGGTTTGGGGAGGCGGTTTCCTGCAGGAGATGGGTGCGCTCGACTTCGCCGGAGGTACCGTTGTGCACATCAACGCCGGTGTGTCGGCGCTCGTCATGGCCCTGATGATGGGCAAGCGCGAGGACTATAAGGCTGGTCACCCCATCGCGCCGCACAACATCACTTACGTGTTCCTCGGTATGTCGTTCCTCTGGTTGGGATGGTTCGGCTTCAACGCGGGCAGCGGTCTTGCCGCCGACGGCCTTGCCGCCAACGCCATGCTCGTAACCCAGGTGGCCACGGCTACGGCTGCCGTGACGTGGATGGCTATTGACTGGTTCTTCAACAAGAAGCCTACCACCGTAGGTGCGTGCACCGGTGCCGTGGCCGGACTTGTGGCCATAACGCCGGCGGCTGGTTCAACCGACGTGCTCGGGGCGTTCTTCATCGGGCTGATTACCACCATCGTGTGCTTCATCATGGTAGCCGTAGTAAAGCCCAAGTTCAAGTATGACGACTCGCTCGACGCCTTCGGCGTGCACGGTGTAGGCGGTATCCTGGGTTCTGTGCTCACCGGCGTGTTCGCCACCACGGCCGTAACGGGCGACGGCGGGGCGTCCGGTGCACTCTACGGCGACTGGCACCAGCTTGGCGTACAGCTCTTTGCTACGCTCGTCTCGGTAGTATTCAGCGCAGTGGTGACGTTCATATTATATAAGGTGGTTGACGCAACGGTCGGCCTGCGCGTTGACAAGCGCGTTGAGGAGGAAGGCCTCGACGTCTACGAACACGGCGAGAGCGCTTACAACTAAATTGAAAATTGAGAATTGGGAATTGAAAATTATGATTACACCTGTTAATCGCGTAATTATCAATTCCCAACTTTCAACTCTCAATCCCCAACCGATTGGGCAGCGAAAGCGGGTAATCATAATTATCAATTCCCAACTTTCAACTCTCAATTCCCAACCGATT
>CALUEX010000002.1 GCA_944319815.1 uncultured Prevotella sp.
ACAAGGTACCTTGGCCGAGCGGTTAGGTAACGGTCTGCAAAACCGTGTAGAGCAGTTCGACTCTGCTAGGTACCTCAATAACAACCGTGAAAGTTTTGACTTTCACGGTTTATTTTTATGCATAATCTCCAGTCCCCGATAGATGACCACATAATGAACTTTTTATGAAGCAACGATAAAAAATCATATTGCACATAGCAACGCCATTTATTATTAAGCAGCTGTCCAGCTATCAATAACATTTCATCCCCAATCCTATTTTTACCAATTAAAAGAACATTTCAAGACCGTAAGTTCTATAAGGGCTGTATTGAAAAATATTCAAGCCAACAAAAGCCAACAAAAGACCAGCCATTCGTCTCCGTTCATTATCACCAATCGTTAGGCATGAGACCTGACAAATCAAAACATCGGTACGTACTGTATTGCATTGGACATTATCCAAACGCCTTATCCAAGACTCCAATACCAATAACGACCCAGGAAGAAAATGCCGCATATCTTCAATGTTTTCTTATATCAAACTCGTCTTTTTAGGAGTATTTTAAATTTTTATCAAAAAAAACGTTCAAAAGTTTGGTGGAATAAAAAAAAGTGCGTAACTTTGCATCGCAATTAAGGGAAAGGCCCCGTGGCTCAACTGAATAGAGCATCTGACTACGGATCAGAAGGTTACAGGTTTGAATCCTGTCGGGGTCACTCAAGCAACGTCAAGTGATAGCTCACTTGACGTTGCTTCATTATTAACCCAAATCATCTGCATCCTCACTTATCATTTTCATTCATAACATTCTAAATATAACCTAATCCTTCCACATCGTTTTATATACACTATCGGGCTTTATTCATCCCTGTAATAACCATAAAAAAGTTTGGAGGCGAAGAACTCTGAAAATCCTTCACCTCCAAACTTTAAATAACACTTAACTTAACGAACTATTATCTTTCTTGTAATTGTACAATCTGCGGTTGTGACCTTAACTATCACAACGCCACTATCAACATTATCTAATGTAATAGCTGTGCGTCCTGATGCAACGGTCTCATGTTTCAAGACTGCCCCACCAACCGAATATATCATAACGTCAAGCAACTCAGTATCCGAAGCAACAACAACCTTTCCGCTTTCAACGGAATAAACGTTTACATCATTCCCGCCATCGGTCACGGTTTCCTCTATATCGGTCGTACCCTCGCCCGCCCTACGTGTGCGGATGAAGTAACGTCCGTGCGATTCGCCGTCGATTGTGAGCGTGTAGCCTTCAGTCAACGCCGTCTCCGTGTTGGTCTCAGCATCATAGAGCGTTGGCTCAAGTAGGGCGGCAACGCCCGTAAACGTAACCGTAGTAACGTCGTCATCATTGGCAAACAAGCCTAGAGGTATCAAGCGCAAGTCCTTTATTTTGTTCACGCTCACCGCCGTATTGTCAGCCACGGTGTAAACTGCCAGTCTATTACCGTTACCAAGGATGTCTGTCATCAGCTCAGCATCCTCTACACTTACATAGCCGTTGTCGGCCTGTGCGTCGTATGCCAAGGCTGCAGAGCTTGTCCGCTCGTCATTCTTCGCCGTAATGGTGAAGTTTGCCGTCGTTGTCGCCTCATCTGCTGTCATCGTCAGCTCGGCCATATCAGGCGTAAACTTAACCACTGGGTCTGCATTCGGCTTCAACTGTACGCAGAACGCCTTATACTGGCCTACCAATCCATCCGTGCTTTCCGTCCAAGTCCATGCATCGCCGTTCTTTGTCGCCGTGCCGGCGGCATTGCCACTTACGTTGCTATCTATCCAGTATTTCGGTTCAAGAACGTTGCTATTTACCTCAATGAACTTCGACACATCAAGATTAGCCATGAACGGGTTACCAACTATTGCATACCTCATTGTCCCTTGGTCGTCAGTCCTCTCGGCGATGTTCGTCAACGTTATGCCTTCAACATCTTCGTCAATCTTGATATATTCGTTTTCAGTTACATCATTTATTGTACCATCGCCTGTCACGTCATTCACGCGCTTCAGTATCCCGTCGGTTACTAACCTGCCGGGGTTCGTGCGAGTGATTGTACCTGACGAGTAATCATAACTAGTGTCGGCTTTCGGGAAACGGAACGTAAGCGTCTCGAATGTCTGCGTTTTGTCACTGGCATTTATCCCTGCCGTCCTTACTGAATAACCATTACCGCTGGTGTAAGGCACAGAAGTATCATTGAACAACGAACTCCACGTCGTAGTGAACGATACGGGGACATTATTATTGTCTGTAGAACTTCCGCTGGCATTCTCCACTACCGATGCACCAGTGCCCCATGTGCGCTGGGTAACAAACGGCTTCAAGCGATTATAATCTGCCGTGAAGGTGATGTCGGTGAAATACTCCGTGTCCTGCACTCCGCTTTGCTTGGTGTACCAGTCGCCTGAAACTACGCCTTGCAACGGCGAGGATACGAGCGTCCACTCCCCTGCCGGCACGTCCATATCAATCCATGCCTTATTGTAAAGCAGGTATTCAGGCCGCAGCATCTCTGCCCCTGGTTCGAAATGAATTTCGTCGCAGAGGTTCACACGATACAACTCCGTCGTAATGTTGCCCATGGTCTCCTTTCCGGGTTCATTGCCGAATGCCATGAGGTCATACTGTATATTGAGCGTCGGCTTCTGCTTCGGCAGGTCGGGCGAATCCGTCTGGTCGTTCGGGTCGCCGAGTTCCCATGAATTCTTGTTGTATCCTGCACGGTAGAGCTTCACCTTACTGTCTTTCGGCATAATTACCTTAGTGAACAGCATCGGCACAAAGCCTTCGGTGTTGTTATATACCGTCCCATCATACAGGTTCTCGTCGCCACCCTCAGGCGCAGTGGCCATCTTCAAGTCAGTTGAGCTTACGCGCTTCCAGTTGTCGTCATTGTTCCAGTTACCTTCTCCGTCGGCCGAACCTTCCCACTTAACGTATTCAGGCACAACCTTTACGGGCAGGATGAAGTGGCCGGGACACGGACCTTCAAGGGCGTTGCCGTCGCTGCCCACTTCCTCGAAGTGTACGGCGAAGTTGTAGGTGTAGCCTTCCTTCGGCTCGAACTTGAAAGTCAGCTTGTTGCCGTCTTCGTCGGTCAGCTCGGTCGGCGTTTCCGTCGTAAGGTCAAACTGCAACGTCATCATATTGTCATCCTCGGCTGTTGTTCCTTGTTGGTACAAAACCGCCGCGAATGACTTGATTTCTCCTGCCGGCAAGCTATACTGGTCGAAGGCTGCACCGTCCCTGAAGAACTGGGCATAAGCTGGGTCGTCAGTGCTTACGAGGTAAATGTGCTTGTCCTCGTCCAACGTCTGTGCTAATCCTGTAGCTCCAGCAGCTCCGCTATACTGCGCGTCGCGCAGGTTTATGCGCAACGAGTTGTCAGCTGCGTTATACGTAGCGTCATTGCTTACACTCCTTAACTGGGCAAGGCCTATGCGCAGACTGGGGTCGAGGTTCTGGTAGTCCTCCTCGTCACCAACGTTCATGCCGGGATAGTTAATCCAGTTGAAGCCAGGCTTCACCGTCGGTGCGGCATCGTCAACGGCGAGCGTCAGCGGAATGTAGTCCCAACATACGCTCACGGGGTTGCCGCTTTCGTCTTTAACCTCCGTCTTTATCGGTTGGGCAATAAGGTTCAGCTCGTCTGCAAGCATCGTTATGTTGATTGACTTAGAGTGCAGTACTAACGGGTGCGGATGCTGCCCATTGGCTGCGCCCACGGCTTCCTCTGCATAATACCTTACCACTCTTAGGGCATTTTCAAGCTCCGTATTCCCTGCAGCGTCATATATCATCTGGTCTGTCACTTCCCCTGCTTCTGGGTAAGTCTCGCGGAACAGAGCCAAAGCCGTCTGCAACGTCATGCCGTATGTGGCGTCCGTTATATAGCTGCTCTCCGTACCGAAGTACCAGTCAAAATAAACATCTGCTACGCTGGGGTCTAATGGTTCATATACCTTTTGGCCATCTTCGTTAGTTTCGCCCGTAGGCACACGCAGCTCGGCCGTGAAATTGTACGTTTCATTCTCGCATCGCGTCAGCGTCGGGTCAACAATCTCGCCATTTATTCTGAGCATATTGCGCGGCGTCACGGTGAACTGTCCTTTTATGGCGCACACGTCATTGAAGCCATCGAACATCTCCCAACCGGTTGCCGGTGTTCCAGTACTTCCGTCACCTCCGTCGCCGTCACCTGAAGTCACAGCATCAGGGTTGGCCACCAATATATAATATGTATGGTTTGGCTCAACGTCGGCATAGAAGTCCGTCGTCAGGCTGTTGCCTGTGTCTGTAGTCCGACCGTAGAAGTTGTAATTGCCATCAGCATCCTGCACGGGCAGACTGTTGTCATACATCGTGTTCTCACTGAACCTATTGCTGAAATCGAGCATTATGTTGTCCATGGCTGTGCCGCCTTCCTCCGTAATGTAGATGCTTGCCTTGGCAGCCTCCAATGCTTCTTGGATTTGCGTTGACGTTGGCTCACCGTCCTCCTCGCCCACAGCTTCGGCAATCTCGGCGTCATAAATGTCTCGGTCTATCAAGCATAAAACAACCCTGCTCTTTTGTGATGCCGTAGCAGCATCTTCATCTGATATTGCAGAAGAACCGACACGTGACAACAGCCGCTCATAATCGAAGTCAACGTTAAATCTCGTGCGTTCACTGTCATCATCTCCACCGTTAGCACAACTTGTAGTCAACTGTGTAACGTCCGGATTGACGGGAGCGATATAAACCCGGATGTCGTCAATGTAAATATCGCCACCGTTCGTCGATGAACTGTTATTGTCTATCTGCAAGGCATAGCTATCAAAATCGTGGTCGGTTTGGTTGATGAAAGAAAAATATGCTTGCATCCACTCATTGTTGGCCGACGTGGCGTTATTCGTACCACTCGCGTTAAATCCTGGCAGGTTTACATTCCCGTCGTTATAGTACGTCGTCGGGATTTGTCCCGTTTGGTATCTGTAAATCGGGGTGTACGTCTTTGTGCCATCGTCCCCATTGGTAACACCCATTATTGTAAACAATGCTGCGGCGTTATTGCGGTCTGTACCGCCACGTGCACTCTTCACCCAAGCTGTAACAAACAGCTCCGTACCTATACAAAGGTTCTCCGTGAACGGCAAACGGGCAATTATGCCGGGACGGTCTGACACGTCGGCAAACAGGTGGTAATCACTTTGGGTGCCGCTGCTGTTCAGGCGAGTTGCATCGTCCGGTTTACTGAACACCGTCTTACTACTCCATGTGCCACACTCAAGATAATTGTTCATTATTGCATAATACCCCCATTCAGGCCTGTCGTTGTTGTTACCCGTATAGTCAGGACCTCCGTCAAAGAAGCCGTAGCTGCTTGACGACCATGCCAACGGGAACGTATAGTAACCGTCGCGACTATATTGAAGTCTGTCCATAACGGACGTGCCGTAGTCGAAGTTCAACTCTACCAACGGTCTCTGATATGTCGCATTAAGCTCATTAGGTGTACGGTAAGACAGTGTTTCCCAGCCAGTAGCTGCCGCTACGTCATCGTCCGTCATTGCATCAAGCTCCGCAACCTGCGACTGCGACAAGAGCCTGTCAGCCTCTACAAACGTCAGGTTGAACCGTGCCACCTCTGTGTCGCCGTTTTTTACAACAATAGTTGCTCCAGGCTGACCTGTGGTCACGGAATTAACTGACATTGTATTGTCAGGATTTGTTTTCGGATACGTAAAATGTATAACACGCGACTCGCCAATAAGGGGAAGATAATCACCGGGTCCCATTGTATACAACGAATAATGGGGATAATGGTTGCCATCGTGTTCAAAATCAGAATAGCCGTCATCACCCTCACTTGGTATCGGCAAGTAATTGTTGCCATCAAACCAGTAGTCGCCGTCTGCATCTTCAAGATAGAATGTATTTCCGCCTTCATCGTTGCAAAGCGTGATACCAGCGGTATTGTCTTCAAGCGTCACTTTCAAGGGATTATCTACTGTGACAGGATTTCCATCAGCTACATAAGAACGGGCATCGCGCTGCAATGCAACCATCTCCTCCGTCATATTCGGTATTCGGGTGGCTGGCATCGTGATGTCCATCTCCTCTTTTTGGGTTTTAGTGTCAGCGTCTACGGCTATAATATGGTAGATAAAGCGGTGGCCCAATGTTGGTTCGTAAACATCGCCAACCAACTGGCCACGCTCGTCAACATTCAAGAAGCTGGAAGACGTGTTACGTGAAAAACTACTTGTATAATCGGTGTAGCCAGAAACGTCACACGCTACCACAAACTCATTTTCAGTCTCATCGGCAGGAAAATAAAAATCCATCGCATACAATGGGTTTTCGCTTAACGGACTGCCTATGTATCCATTTGCGAACCGATAACCCGTTCCATTATCCGGGACGTTACCGGCGTGATTATTATTTCGCCTAATCTCCGGAGGCGTAAGCAAGTCTTGCACGTCGCCATCACCAGTGCTCCCTGTCGCGAAAGTTCCACCCGTATTATAGTTATACCACCGCTGGTAAGACCTGTTATTTGCCGTACCGTTAAGCCAGTCAGGCAAACGAAGCCTCGTTGTTGAACCTTTTACGACATAAATAGTTTCAACAAGTGTATGGGTGTTCTGTAACTGAACGTTAACTCCGTTCTCGGATGCATCTATCATCTTCGGCTCTTCCTCTCCACTGACGTCGAATGTTCCCAAAAGATTATAACCGTTAGCCAGCGTGTACCACTTTGCCTCCTTGTGCTTAACAGGTATATTCGAGCATTCTATTAATGCCGTAGGAAATTCACTACCTGAAGATAAGTTAAATTCAATTTCAGATATACGAGAGTTGTAACCGCCGTCCGCATCATCGTCAGTTGTTCCCTTTACCTCTATTTTTATATAACGGTTTATTATTTCACTGCTTTTAGTAAATGCAAAAGTTCCATCAGACAATGCTTCTTGAATATTTTCTTGAGAAAATATAGCATCTCCCCACTCGGTTGTCGCACCATCAAGCAATGTTGATGAAGTATATACGTAAATTTGTTTCGGTTGTCTTTGGCCGCTACTATTGGTCGGAATGGTAAATGTTATTGACTCAACCTTATCAGCTACATCATCACCCAAGTCAAGAACAACCCAAGCACTATTGCTATCGTCATTTAATTGGTTCATTTGCCAATAGGTGTCTGTTTTCCCGTCAAAAGCATTCTCTGCGTGGTTGTTTGATGATGTACTTCGATAGTCTTCATAGCCCAAGATTAAAGGATAGTGAAGGGTCTCGATTTCACCAATATACTTGTTCCCCGTAACTCCTTGTCCCCAGCCGGCAATGGTTGTCATGAGGGCGAGGCAGGTGAGAATGATTAGTTTATAGAAGTTAGCACTCATTAGCGGAATTATTTTGTGTTGCAGGGCAAAGGTTACGTTTTTTAATGGCGTTCGTCCAGCCTGTGAAACACGGCTTTTCGCCTCGTGAAAGACGACTTTTTGCATCATGGAAAGATGCCTTTTGCAAACTTGTCGGACGCAAGTTGAAACCGTAAGTAAAAGCCTCCGAAATGCAACAAACCGTAAGAGTGAGCTACAATGAGGCATAAATAAATCCGCCAACGGGGAGTTAGTTATATTTTTCATGATTGCTTTCCTCTTAAATTATTCTTAACTTATTTATTTATAACCATATTGAGAGTTTCAGGTTGCAGATAGCTGGCCACAGCAGACCGCGTTCCAAGTATTTGGTCGAGCCAATCGGCTTCGATGAACGGGATGTGCGAGATGTTCACCGTGTAATGGCGGCTGTGTGTGCTCCACGTAACGTCCAAGTCGAGCGTGTATGTTCCGCCGCTTTCACCTGAGCCAAGGCCGAGGGCTGGAATTGCTCCAGCTATATGCGCTCCCGTTACTTGGTCTGTCTGGTCGTTGTTATCATCATACAATGTGAAACCTTCAGGCGTACCATCAGTTTCAGCCCAAGCGTATGTAAAAGTGTTTCCGCCTTGGTCGCCCGTCATTTCGGCATCAAGATAAAACTCCATGCCGTCCGGAATGCTTACGTTAAACTCGTCTTCTCCACTGTTACTTACCGCTACGGGTACACGCGCACCGATGGCGTTGAAGTAGAAACCGGCAGTAAGCTGTAAGTCGAGTTGGTTGATGTTAAGCGTAAGCGGATAGATGCAGTTGCGCGGTATGTTGTCACGTGATGTCGTGGCCGTGTACGTAGGGGCGCCCGGCTCATCGGTAGTCACAGTGACGTCCAACGGGTTGGCGGCAGGCGACTCGTTAACGTAGAAATCATCCATCATGTAAACATCGTTATCCTCGGTCAGAACCGGGGATGTAAATGTCTCCTCACATTTATTGACCGCACCTATGACTGTTGCGCTGTTCATAAGCGGAACTTTATCAACCCACCCCCCTATAGTAAGGTTCGTGACAGTCACGTTTGACTCCTTCTTAATCCCAAGACGAATTTTGCTGACAAGGCGGTCGAGACCAACCTCGATTACGGGCGAAGCCAGCGAGGTTATATCATAGCTTGCACTCATCGGGATGAAGTGACCATTGTTAAAATCGAGCTTGCCCGCAGGGTCGTCAAGCATAATGTCGTTGAGCGTTGATGCCGTGAGCGTTCCACCTTTATCTATGCTTGCCACGCTGCTGCTCCACGCTGAAGCGTAAGTGCCTGACATATTGGCGAAGGCGTAGACCGTATAGGGAGTACCATCTGTCAGTTCTATTGGTTCTGACGTATATGACGTGAGGTTACCATTTGCAGCAGCACCTCCCAATTTCGCAGCATTCAAGTGTGAAGCATAGACGACGTTGGCGGACGTAGCCGACGAAACGATGAAGATGTCAAGCGAATTGATATATTCACCATCCGTGCCGCGCTCATTGTATATTATATCGCCTTCTGCCGGAGAGAAGCGCGTGCCTGCAACCTCGTCCGGGTCTTTAGCCGTAATTTGCAGCCTGACGGTCTTCACGTCGCCAACGGCTTCAGCGCAGTCGTCATAGTCGCCGTCGAAAGAGCACGATGCCAACGCAAGCGGCAAGGCCAGCGCAAGGAACGCGCCCTTGAGTGTGCAATAATATGTATGTTTCATGTTCGCAAGATTTTCATTACATTATGATTTCCTCCTCATCAAGCAACATCCAGTCGTTCACCTTCACGTGGATTACTATGTCGTCGCCGCTTTCGGGCTTTCCGCCGGGAACGTCGCCGCCAAGCCCGGCCACGGACTTAACCGTCAGCTTGTAGATGTTGTTGCGCACGATACCGTATTCCATCGGGCCGACCTTTGAGTTGTCATTGTCATTTGAGTGCTTCACCCACCATGTGTAATAACACGTGGCGTTCTCGTAAGTTGACACGCCATAAGGTCGCAAGGCAACGCGAGTAACAACGCCGCTCCCTTGGTCGAGCGTAACCGCAACGTTGTTGCCAGATGTTGTGCTTGAATAGCCGCAGTTGGCCAACATATATTCGCTCCACGTCAAGCCGTCAGTAGAGAACGTGCCGCCAGCTTCAACCAAGCCGCTAAGGTAATCGTCATAACCTGACGGGTCGAGCTGGTTAAGGTTCTCAGCAATAAACGCTTTAACGTCTTCCCATGATTTACAAGCGGCTATCTTATTATCAAAATCGTCAAAGGCAGTGCCATAAACTGACTTCATCACGTCTTCCATCGAAGCGTAAAGCGCGCCACGGTAAGAGAAGAAAGTGGCGGGACGTGAATAGTCATAGTTACCCTTAACCGTATTCGTGGCAGGAGAGAAGCGAGCCTTAAAGACAACTCCGGTGTTGGTTGATGCCAAGTCAGACGTCGTAGGCGTGGTGTTCTCCATCGTGTAACCGATGCGGTTCCATGTTTTACCGTCAACGGCGATTGGCGTTCCTTTCTTAACATAGTCAGCCCAAACGTTCGGGTCGGCCAAGTCATTACCATTGTCTATGATGTCGGGATAATATGTATCTTCCTTATAATCCGTGGAAGCCTTGCCGCTTACGGTCTTCGGGTCGATGACGTAGTTTGTCAAAGTTTCATTGCCAAGATAAGTAACATCGCCACCAACCTCGTCGGCCACGCGCTTTAGCAGATAGCAGCCGGCGTTATAATCATTGACGATGGCTGCGCCGAGGATTTCAACACTTCCCGTCTGGTCGCTACAAGGGAAAGAACCTTCGGCCTGATAATCAATCCTTGCGGCCATGCGCTCTACCGAAACATCAACGTCAAGAGGGTCACTCTGGGGATTGGACTCAAGAGTGAACAACGCATCACTTGCCGACGACATGAGAAAATCGGAATATCCGTCCTCGGCTTCAGTCCAAGCCGTGGGATTGGACGTTTGCGAGGACTGGGAAGTAGGAGAATAGACAAGATAGTCGCGAACCGCATTAAGGGTTGTCGTGGAGTTCCACCATTGCCCTGAACCCGGATTGGCAACAACGATGATGTGATAGTCACCGTTAGGTAATGTGATGCGCACGGGGTTAGTAGAATATTCACCAACAGCCACCTTGTTCACGGTGCTAAAATAAATAGGCGTAACCTGCGGGTCGGCAGAACTATTTACACCGGCATCATCTTGATAAAGAAAGGCCACAGCATTGCTTATTTCATTCTCGTAATCCTGCCCAGCCTCCGTCCTGTCACCATTCTCGCCGCCCGTCGGATTGGAGCGCGTGCCCTGGCCGGCGAACGCCATAGTGAAGTTGAGCGTGACGTAAGAGTCGGTCAACTCCCCTACTCCGCCTTCACCGTCACCAGCCGCAACGTCATCTTGCGAACAGCCGACGGCTACAAGAGCAAGGAACAAAAGGCCACAAATATGTTTATAATAATATTTCATAATATCAATCATTACTAACAATTCTCAAACAAAGCGCGGATACGCACCGCAAAATCCCCACACTAAACAATGGGCACGGAAAGTCTACAAATCCTCCATCTGAACGCGGACGCTCCATCCGAGCACGCCGATGCTGATGCTGATATAGTCGAGCTTGTCGCCACGAAGGAAGAGTGTAACCTGGTAATCATAGCCGCGGTCAAGGAACTCTTGCGGCGAATAGCCTGTGTCGGCCTGTGAGCGCAACTGGCAGAGAAGGTCAGGCAGGTTGAGCGTAGCCACCTGCACACCCGTCAGCTTGTTGGTGATTGTCAGCACGCCGTCGTCGGCCGGACTGTCGTGATAGATAAGGCGCGACGTCATGAAGTCGGCATGGCCTATTTTGCCTACGCCGGCAAGTTCATTGCCGTCTGGGTCGGTGGCCGTCGTGCGGTCGTCTGTGTTCCATGTAGCATAAGGAGTGTAGACCACTTGGTCTGTCTCGTCGAGCGAGTTGTCCCAGAGGATGTGCGAGTTGTGGTCGTAAATCTTCATGTCATAGTTGGCGATGTCCATCGTCGTGGGGTCGTCAAGCTCGCGCAGGCTTACACTGATGTGCTTGGTGTCGCGCACAAGCGAAATCTCCCCGTATGTAGGCCGTGTGGCAGAAACTTCAAAACCTTGGGCCTCAATGCCGTGCCAGAGGGTGTCGAGGGGCTGCGCATTGTTAACTATGTCATAGAGGTTGGCCCCCGTCTGCGTGCGGTCGAGCTGTATGTTTAGGTTAGTCATGTCGCTGCCTACCGCCATGTCAGAGCGGCGGAAGACGGCGCGACCCGAAGAGAGCATATCGCCGTAAGGTTTCTCGCCCGCAACGGCGATAAACTTGTAGGTGCCGGGGGCAAGGTCGGTGACGTGCATGGCATAGCCTGCATCCTTAAGCGGGGCCACGCCTCCGATGTTGCTTTCCTCCTGCGTCTTAACCAATTTACCGTTTTCGTCGAAGACATAAAGCGTTACCGAACCGACATGGTCGTTGAACATATCGGCGCGCTGCAGGTTGTAGTCATACTTGAACGTAAGATACAAGCCGTAGGGGCAATCGCTGTTGTCTTGCTCCATCATGTCGCACGATGCAAACATACATCCCGACAAGGCCAGGATGAACATTGCGTGCCATTGTTTCAAAAGGTATTTCATATATCTTGTCTGTTTTGTTTTTCTTTCTTTTTGGGGAGTGATGGGAGAACGAGGAGGAATGGGACTAATGGGCGATAGGTCGGATAGGGCAAACAATCCTAATAAGCCGAACTGGCTGTCGGCAAAATTACCGAAAGACCTAAGCCTTTGACTCTCCACTCTTCACTTTTAACCCTTCACTTAACTGCCGTCCTGTCTTTGCACCGGAACGAAGTGCCCCCGCATACGGCGAGGCCGAATGCCATACTGCTTTTCAAGGCTTGGCGCAATAGTGTTTTTGATAGCCTTTACTTTTCTTAAATATCAAGATTTGCAGCCCGCCCCCCCAACAAAGGGCTTAGGCCATATTGTAAGCGGACTGCAAATCTTCGTCGTACTTATCTATTAGAATTGAAAATCCTTACTGTAATTATCCTGCCAGATATAAATCCGGCTGAACGGAAGAATAGATTATTCACCGAGAGAAACGTCCTGTGAACGAACAACCCAAGGCAACATATTGATAGTTACGCCAATCCAAGACTCAACGGGGTCATCATAGCTGCCGGGGTATGTAGGAACTTCAGGATAACCGATTTCGACAACATTATTGACGGTAATCTGGTAAGAGTTGTTGCGGAGCACACCGTAGCGTCCGAGATAATTCTGGTCACGGTTCGTCCCAGCAGGATAAGACTCGGTTTGACCGGGGTTTGCAGCCCACGGCGTCTCGCCATTGCCGAAGTGCTTAATCATTACTGGATAGTAAGATACGCCGCCCTTATAGTAAGCGATGTTCAGGCTATTACTGATGGCAGAAACTATTGCCGAGTTGTTCACAAGCTCGGTTGGAACGTTGCCCTCTGTGAAATCGCTTTCGCTTCCTTCCTTAACAGTAATGGCTGACACCGTAAGATAACCGCCAGTAGAAGCCTTGCTGTCAAATGTCACGTCAAAATCGCTTGCGTCTACGGTAGCCGTAGGAACTTTGCCTTCATTAATAGCATCTGCGATAGTAGTATTATTCAAGTATGCCTCCAAAACTTTTCCCTTAACATCATCGATACCACCATAGATTACATCTTTATCGCCACCTATGGTATAGAAATCGCTTGAAGTTCCGTCTTGGCGGGGAATAGTTAACTTAGCACCGATAACTACGTGTGTGGTGACGTTTTGCCTCATGTTGTCAACATTAAACGTATTCTCGAAGCAATAGAGCGGTGTGTTAGTCAATGCAGGCACACCTGTGCCGATGGTCAAGTCACCAGAAGGAGCTGAAGTGTAGTTCGGGTCTATGCCCCAATACGTGCGGTAAAGATTAGTGGCAACGGCATCACTACCAACGAAGCGGTACTGGTTTTCACCCGTAACCGAAGTGTCCGTGCTCTTGTATCCCCACCAAGGAGCATTGGCAACATTGCGCACGAGGTAAGTCTTGTTGTTGGTTACGTCAAGCGCATATCCAGAGAGTGAATAAGCTATATGGCCAGTTCCTCCCTCCGTACCTTGAGCCGTAACGGAAACCTTTGCAACAGCCCTCTCAACGTAAACGTCAGCAGAGGATGCGCCACGCTCGGCATCGGCCTGAGAGGTGTAGATATTGTCTTCATCAATAGGGGCAAGCGTTTGCACAGTTCCACCAGAGGGGTCGGTATTGCCGCCAGGTTTACTGTATAAAGGAGCATTGGTCATAAGGAAACCGTCGGTAGTGCCTGTGACATCAGCAAGGGGAAGCGTCAGAGCCGTAGAATAAAGCGAACTGAATTGAGTAGAGCCAGCGGTAAGGGCATTTCCACCAAATTTCCAGCCGGTTGTTTCATCCGAACCTTTCTCAATTGCATCACCATCCTGACCGCCACCGTTAAGCACGACAAAGGCGTAAAGGTTATTACCCGATGCAGGACGTGTGATTTGCTTTACAACCTTAGTTGACGACGCAATATTGCCGCCAGACTGGGAGTTCCAAACGTCTGTAGACAGTTCATACGCGCTCTGGAACGTAGCAGCATCCTCGCTCGCACCGCTGAACAGAAGGAGGTAAGCACTCTTGACATCATTTTCAGCCTCCGTACCGCCATCATAATCTTCGTCGATGCGCGTGCCGCCTGGCTGCGTAGGCAGATTGATTGCAAGGCTCACATAACCCTGCTCACCCGGAGCCACGCTACTGCCCTGGCCGCCATTGTCAACGACGTCTTCGCTTGAGCAGGCCCCGAGAGTCATTGCCGCAAAAGCAAGGGCAAAAAACTTGTACTTTTTCATTTTTTTGTTGGTTTTTGTTAAACCCCGCTCGCCCCATAGGGGGGGGTAAAAATACACCCTTTAAATGGATTGAGCGGGGTTAATTGATATTGATTATTGAAAAAATTATTTCTAATAAGACGGGAAAAGCAAGTGGCCGAATAGGAGCAATATGGCTGATAAAGCCAATACGCCGGCTATCGAAGCATTCGTTCGCCACTCTCCATTATTCGCTTATTTTATGTTCTCCAAATTGGTCTTTGCCTCGGCAACCCCGGCCTCGGCAGCCTGTTGGTACAGACGCTCAGCCGTATCATAGTCACCCTTCAGATAAGCGTATGCCGCGCGTGCGTTGACAGCCTGTGGCGACGTGCCGGCCTTGTCGAGATAAGGCTTCGCCCCGTCAGCATCGCCCATATTGAGGCGTGTGCAAGCAGCATTGAGGTTGGCTGTTTCGTCGCCTGGATACATCCTGACGGCAACCTCCATGACCTCATTGAAGTCGTCGCTGCCCGGCTCGTAGGTCTGGGCAACAAGGAACATCTCTTCAAGCGAAAGCTGCTGCGGCTTGGTGCGGATTATCTGTTTGGCCTCCTCTACGTCGAACGGGCGCACGGTATAGTTCACACGATAGTCAGAGCGGCGAAGGGCAGGATACCATGTGTCGAGCATGAAGCGGTAGTCTTTCGGGTAGCTGCTCTTGATTTTCCACTCACGGGCATCGGGCGTCAGGCTCTTGTCGGCAATGATGCCGAGTATGGCGTCCTTGTTGTCGAGGTTGCTCTCGCGGATGTAAGACACGAGGCCGTCCCAGTCTTCAGCCGTGTGAGAGACGGTAAAGAGGCGGTCGTCAAGGTTGACTATGCGGCGCACATAATCCTTCAGCGTCTTGGCACGCTCGCGGGCCAGGTACTCATTATGAGAGTAAGGGCTCTCAGGCGAGGCAAAACCATGGATGTCTATACTGTTGATGCTGAGGTTGCGGTCGTTCTTAACAAGGTTTATGGTATTGACAATGCTGTCAATCTCCGATGCGTTCCGGCGGTAATCGGCATGGAGCTCGGTGCGGTCAACAGGGAAATCTATATAGGCAGTCTTGTCTATATGCCGCTCCTTGCGTGCCTCGGCCGCAGGGCGCACAAAGGCCATGAGGGGCTTACGGGCACGCTTGATGGTGTAGTCGGTGCCGTCGAGACGGTCGCCGCAGCCGCAAAGGTCTTCATTAATAGCCACGTCATAGTCGGCAATGCCGGCCTGAAGGGGCGCGGCAGCCTGATAGCTGACGGTCTGCGCCCTGCCGTTACGGCGGCGCACGACAAGGGCCTGCGGGTTGAGTTCGCCTTTCATTTCGCCACGCTCATACATGATTTGTTGGCGGCGGCCATTGATGACTATTTCGGGCATGGCCACATTGCCCTGCTTGGTCTTGAGCACGGGAGTGTAGACCAGGCGTGTATTGGAAGGAAGGTCGAGGGAGTCAAGGTTCAACTTCATGTTGAGCATGACATACTCACCGTCGCGAGTGACATCGACATCCTCGACAGCGATGCCCCGGTTGGCCATCATAGTCTGTGCCTGGACGCACGCCGGAGCACAGAAGGCCAAACAGAACATGGCGGATAGGTATCTTGAACGTTTCATTGTTGTTTTTATTTTTAGTTATGGGAGAACTGGGAGAAACTGGAATAATGAGGCAATGAGCCTAATATGGCTTATAAGCCGAAACAATATAATACTCAACTATCACTCTTCGTTCTTCATCTTAAAATACGTACATCACGCTGAGGGCGAGCTTGGTAGGGCCGAAATAGTTAGTATGGTCAGACTTCAACTTCTCGCCGCATTCACCGCAACGGAACTTGTCGTACTTAACATAATCGTAACCGATGCCAAGGGCAGCCTCAAGGCTCCAATGCTTAGAGAGGGGCCACTGATAACCCGCAGTGACGCCACCACCGGCAAACCATCCCTCATAACGGCGAGTCTCAAGTTCGTCAAACAAGCCAAACGGCAGGTCTACGCTGCCGGCATTAAACTGTCCGCCCATGAGATGAACGCCAACGAACCAGCCATTGAAGCTCTGGCAGAACCAATGGCGAAACTCGGGCATGAGCAACCAATGACGCAGGCTTGACTGGTCGCCACCTGACTGTTTCCACGGATTGAGACCGTAAAACAGCTGTACGGAATGTTTCTTGCCCAAGGACACTTCAACACCTAAATTGGGTGTAGTGGTAGCCCAGTATAGGGCATTGGTCTTCAGCGCAACATCCTGTCCGAAACACGCCGTTAGCGACGAAAAGAACAGAAGCGCGCCAATAGCTAACTTCCTAATCATAAGTCTCTGATTTTATCATTTCTGTTTTCATTATCGGCAATCTACCCCACTTGGCACAACAACAGCCAGCGGTTCAAGGTTTTAGTCGCTTAGTAAAGTTTGTTTTATAGCGCTTCGCGCTACTGCATCAATATCAAATTCCGCTTACCCCACAAGGCACAGCACGGACAGGGGGCAGCATCAAAATGACAAGAATGACAGTTCGCCGAATTAGCTTAGTAAATAGTTTTCGATGCAAATATAGCGAAAAAATTAATATGGTAAAACAAAGTTAACACATATTCGACCAGCTTTTAACCAACATTAATACTTTGCAACTGATATACATAAATAGCCGATTAGACTCCAAACACAAGGAGAAACGCCATATCCACATGGATGGCACAGCCTGTAAAAAAAGGCACAAATCGACTGGCGCACAAAATGCCATGAACGGGATTACGAAAAGGCATCTTTTACAATGCGAAAGATGCCATACCAGCAAACAAAAGGGCACATCCTAAAAAACACTATAATATAACGTGGGGCGGCGTAAGGTTTACGCCGAACCTGCGTTAAAAATATTGGGCATCATCACTGGGAACAATGCCCACCCACGTAGGGACGCTCGGTCGGAGCGTCCGGGTAACCATGAAAACATCCAACGGCTGCCATGCGAAACGTCAACGGCTATGTGTTTACGACATTACCCGGACGCTCAGACCGAGCGTCCCTACGGGTTGGGTGGCAACATGGCTGATGGCGAAATGCCGTTTTATCGGCAT
This sequence comes from uncultured Prevotella sp., assembly GCA_944319815.1. Taxonomy (GTDB): domain Bacteria; phylum Bacteroidota; class Bacteroidia; order Bacteroidales; family Bacteroidaceae; genus Prevotella. Next base: position 17,375 of record CALUEX010000002.1, read on the forward strand.
TTATGGGACTAAAATTGAAAAGTCCTGCACCAGTCTTATACCGAACTCACGTTAAACATTATACCGCAAGGCAAAAACATGGCATGGCAAAAACCATACCAGATTGCCAGAGTAAACACAAAAAAGGCCGGCAGATTTTCTCCTGCCGGCCTTTTCTACTTTACCTTAAATTATTTATACTATACCTTAATACAAACATCGGCGTCATGCTGCGCATTCTATCCAGTCGTAGAAGAAACTGCAAACACCAAACAGGAGTATGCCCGCAGTGCAGATGGCAAGTGCCAGCTTGGTGTTAGCATCGCTCTTGAATGTAGGCAGTGGAGCATCAGACTTCTTGATGTACATGGCCTTAACGATGAGCAGATAATAGTAAAGGCTCACCACGGTGTTGACCAAGGCTATGAACACGACGAAATAAGTAAGGGGTGACCCCTGCTGGGCAGCTGCCATGAAGACGAAAAACTTACTGAACATACCGGCGAACGGCGGAATACCTGCCAGTGAGAACAGCGCGAACGTCATAAGGAGCGAGAGCTTCGGGTTGGTAGAATAGAGACCGTTATATGAGTCCATGTCAGTTGTGCCGCCATTGTTCTCCTCCACCACGCCAATAACGGCGAAGACGGCGAGGTTGGCAACAACGTAAACGAGCACGTAGTAAGACAAGGCTGCCACGCCCAAAGAGCTGTTACCGATGACGGCAAGCATGATGTAACCAGCCTGGGAGATGGAGCTGAAGGCCATGAAGCGCTTGAGGTCCTTCTGACGGATGGCAAAAAGGTTGCCGACGGTGATGGTAAGAACCACGAGAACGTAAAGCACGTGGGTCCAATACTCGGTAATCGGCGCAAACACCTTCATCAGGATGGCCATAAGCGTAAACGCGGCTGCTCCCTTTGAAACGACGCTGAGATACCCCGTAACGGTCGTAGGCGCACCCTGATAGGTATCGGCCGTCCAGAAGTGGAAAGGCACAAGGCTGATTTTGAAGCCAAGGCCACTGAAGAAGAACACCATGCCCATGATTATCATCGTGAGGTTCTGCCTGGCCATGAACACTGCGGCGACATCGTCAAAATAAAGTGTGCCGGCAGCCCCGTAAAGGAACGATATGCCATAAAGCATCACTCCGCTCGAGAACGTAGCGGTAAGGATGAACTTGGCCGCACCCTCGGCTGAATTATGACGATACTTATCGAGGGCCACAAGGCAGGCCATCGGCACGGAAGCCATCTCAAGGCCAAGATAAAACATAAGGAAGTGGCCGGAACTCATCATCATGTTCATACCCAACAACGTGGATATTACAAGCATATAGAATTCGCCTTCCTTGAAACAAGTGTCAGGACGGCTTAGCCATTTACGGCCCTGTATGAGCACAATAAGTGTGCCTGCCGCCAAAATGGCTTTCATTACATTGACGGCCGACGTAGTGACATACATCCCGCCAAAAGCTGACGTAGGCTCCTGGGGAACGACTGATACCACGACCTGCACGAGCATCAAGAGACAAACCAGCGGATTGAACCACCTGCGCTCGCTCTTGCGCGACGAAGCGAAATCGGCAATGAAGACGATTATGAGGATAGCCATCAACGTGGCTTCCGGAATCATGTTTAAAAATTGACTGTAATTCATTGTTGTTAATTTTTTAAGTTGACAAGTAACGAGCGACAAAAAGTGTTTGCTTAATCGCCATTTAGCGAACGGACATATCTCCTCGCCTACTTGTTACTTGCCTGCTGCCATCATATTGCCGCTATAGATGAAACGTTGTTGATATGGTCAAGAATGGGAACCAACGCATTGTCGATGACCTCACTTGCCCAAAGAGGAGCTATACCAAGACCTGCTACACAGAAAATAAGGCAGCAGACAGCCACACGCTCATCCCACGTTGCATCGGTAAGGGTCTCGTAATGTGGGTCGGCAACCTTGCCGTACAGGATTTTGCCGACAACACGAAGGATGTAAACCGCCGTCACCACAATACTGGTACAAGCAATGATTGTAGCCGTGCGATGGAAGACGTCGTTATTGGCAAACGAACCGACAAAGATTGTCATCTCGGCCACGAAACCGGAGAAGCCCGGCAAACCGAGGTTGGCAAGACCGGCAACGACATAACCTACGCTGAGGAACGGCATGATTTTCATCAGGCCACCAAGCTGGCGCACGTCACGGGTGTGGGTACGGCCATAAATCATACCGATGAGGGCGAAGAACAATGCCGTCATCAATCCGTGAGAGAGCATCTGGAGAATTGCACCTGTACAAGCCGTCTTTGTCATCATCAACAATGCAAAAAGTACAAGGCCGCAGTGAGACACTGACGAATAGGCATTGATATACTTCAAGTCGGTCTGGACGCAAGCCGAAAGTGCACCGTAAACAACGGATATGGTCGTAAGAATCAAGAATATCCAAGCAAGTTCATGAGCAGCCTCGGGCAAAAGGAACATTGCTATACGGAAACAGCCGTAACCTCCGAGCTTCATGAGCACGCCGGCATGGAGCATAGACACAGCCGTAGGCGCAGAAGCATGGCCGTCAGGACTCCACGTATGGAACGGGAACAATGCACCAAGCACACCGAAACCAATGAACACGAACGGGAAGAACACCTTTTGGAGGTCAACCGGGATGTTGTGCATCCTTGCAATTTCAAGCACGTTCATCGTCGTGGCACCACTGCCGAAGTAAATGCCGAGGATGCCAAGGATGAGCAGCGCAGAACCGCCCATGAGCATAAGGGTCAGCTTCATGGCCGAATATTCCTTATGGCCGCTGCCCCAAACGCCGATTAGCAAGTACATGGGAATGAGCGCAACCTCATAGAACATGAACATGGCGAACATATCAATCGTAATGAAGAAACCGTAAACACCGGTGCTCAAGAGCGTAAACCAAAGGAAATATTCCTTAGTAAGAGGCTTGAGCTGCCATGAGGCGAACGTTCCAGTGAAAACGATTATGCTCGACAAAAGCAACATAACAACTGAAATACCGTCAACTCCGACCGCGTACTCGATGTTCAAAGGCTTGAACCAAGGTATGCTGTCAGTAAAAAGCATCTCGGCATTGTTGCCCGCTGCACGCATCTGAATGAACGTGACAGTCAACCATATTGACAGAAGCAACAGGCAAGACGACCCTGCAACCATCACACCGCGCACCTGATTGAGATTGCGGGCCAGCCAAAGGCCCAGCAACATCAGCGCGGGAATAACTACAAATAAACTTAATATACTCATTTTACCGGTTTTCTTTTATAGACATATACATATCAGGACTAATGCAATAGTGCCAGTGAGGAACCACACCGCATACTGGCGCACGTCACCGCTCTGCCATCCGCGAATGCTCTCACCACCCTCGTTGGCGCCCCATGCCATGAAGTTCATGGCACCATCGACAACATGGCGGTCAAACCAAGCCAAAGGACGGCTGACGCAGCGGAAGATAATCTTGTGGGTGACGAACATCCACACTTCGTCAAGATAGAAACGGCGGTAAGCAGCTTCGTGCAAACGCGGGAACTTCTTGGCCAACATATCAGCGACAGGAGTTTCCTCACCTTTATACATATATGTGGCAAGGGCTATGCCGCAAATGGCAAGAATAGTGCTTGACGCAGCCACAACCCAGTTTGTATGTGTACCGAAACCTATGCCGTTAGCCGATACGAACTCACCGAACTCGAAGATGTGCAGCGTTCCGAAAATTCCGACAAGCAACGTTATTGCCGACAAGACAATCAAAGGTATCGTCATTGTAGACGGAGCCTCATGTGGCTCATGTGCACCCTCTGCCTTGTGGGTCTCGTAATAGCTCTTGCCCCAGAATATCGAATAATACAGACGGAACATATAGAATGCCGTCATGGCGGCAATGCCACTCATGATAACGCCCATTACAGGCGAAAAGTTATAACAAGCCACGAGTATCTCATCCTTTGAGCAGAAACCGGAGAAGAACGGAATGCCGGCAATGGCAAGACAGGAGATAAGGAATGTCCAATGGGTTATTGGCATATACTTGCGCAAACCACCCATATACATCTTCTCGTTTGAATGCACTGCGTGGATGATACATCCTGCACCGAGGAACAGGCAAGCCTTGAACATGGCATGGGTAAACAGATGGTACATTCCTGCCATATATCCAAGTCCGTTAACGTCAGCATACTCTTCAGTCATGGCAACCTTGCCAAGCTCAGGGTCTGGCATACAAACACCGAGGGCAACGAGCATGAAGCCAATCTGCGAAATCGTAGAGAACGCAAGCACGCGCTTGATGTCACTCTGGCAACAAGCAACAGCAGCAGCATAAAATGCCGTAAAAGCTGCGATATAAGCAACCCAGTGCAAGGCCTCAGGAGCAAACTCCACAAAAAGCGGAAATAAACTTGCAACAAGATATACACCGGCCACAACCATCGTTGCAGCATGAATCAATGCACTGACAGGAGTTGGGCCCTCCATTGCGTCCGGCAACCAAATGTGCAACGGGAACATGGCACTCTTACCCGCACCACCGATGAACATAAGGAACAATGCTGTAGGCATTATCCAACCTGCCTGCTGGAGCGCACCCATCTGCGCTTCGGGCATAACCGTAAGGTCATAATTGAACGTTCCGACGTAGAAACTATAGAACAAAATTCCTATAAGGAAGAACAAATCTGCAAAACGTGTAACAATAAATGCCTTTTTAGAAGCTGCTACAGCTGCGTGTAACGGGTAATAGAAGCCTATCAACAGATATGAACTTACACCCACAAGCTCCCAGAAAAGGTACATCTGGAATATATTGGTAGCAACAACCAATCCGAGCATCGACATCGTGAAAAGGCTCAAGAACGCATAATAACGCTGAAAGCCCTTCTCGCCATGCATATATCCAAAAGAATAAATATGCACCATGAAGCTAACCGTAGAAATAACGATGAGCATCATTGCCGAAATCGGCGTAATACGAAATCCTATATTAAATGTGAGAAGTTCTGAAAACTTCAGCCAGGTAATGTCAAACACAGTCTTTGTAGGATAAAGTCCTGTGGCCACATCCCGGCCCTGCACCAAGAAATACTCAAATGCCGTATAATAACACAGCACCGTCACGATGGCAAGCGAGCATGTACCGATAAGACCTGCCGTCTTATGCGACATCTTCATGCCGGCCAACCCCAACAATACAAACGTGATTGCAGGCAACAAGAGTATCAAAAATACATAACTATAATCCATAATCCATTAATTTTTCATGTTTTCAATACAGTTCACCTGGTCACTGTGGAAATTACGGTAAACATTAATAATAATAGCCACGGCCACGGCTGTCTCCGCCGCACTAACGCCAATACTGAACAACGTGAAGAAGAAACCTTCAAACTGTCCGGGGAAAAGCAGACGGTTAAAAGCCGCAAAATTAATATCGACAGAATTGAGTATCAATTCCACGGAAATAAGCATGGCTATCAGGTTGCGCCTTGTCACGAAACCGAATACGCCTATGAAAAATAAAAGCGCTGAAAGCACAAAGAAATATTCAACTGGTACCATAACTTACTTATCCTTTCTTGATATTACAATTCCACCAATAATACATGCCAACAAGAATACGGAAATGAACTCGAACGGCAATACATACTGATATTTCTCCGACCCCATAAGCGTATTTCCGATAACGTTCATTGGAACCTCGACGTCAGCCATCTGCATTGACATATCGATAAACTTATTCTTGAGGAACACAGCCACAACAGTCACAAGGCCTATAACAGCCATCAAGGCACCAAAAGCCACACGGCTTCCCTTGAAACGTTCAACAAGACCTTGAAGTGTTCGCTTGCTGACAAGCTGAATGGCAAAAATATAAATCATCGTTATACCTCCTGCATAAACACTGATTTGGGCTGCACCCAAGAATGTATAATCAAGCAGGAAATACAAGCCAGCAACACCTAAGAGAACGAACAGCAGGAAAGTGGCCGCCCTCATTATCCGCTTAGTCATCACACACATAACAGCAGAGCCCAGTATGACAACAGCAAGAATAAAAAACATTACCATATTAGCCATATTCACGTTCTCCTTTATTTTATACCTGTATTGAATTTGCCTATCTCAAGAGCGGCTCCACCTTCGGTAAGATTTGGCAGAGGTGTCTCGAACTTCTCTTTATTGAGATGCTGAACAAGACTGCCACGGCTGAAAGTGGCATTCTCAAAATCATTGACGAACTTTATGGCACCGTGAGGACAAGCATTAACGCACAACTCGCAAAACATACATTCACCCAAGTCATAAATATAGTCTTCAAGCACTCGTTTCTTTTTGCCGTCTTCAGTCTCAACCATTTTAGATACAATCTTGATTGTACCGTTGGGACAAGCCATCTCGCATAATTTGCAGGCGATACACTTGTTATTGCCTTCTGCGTCTTGCGGCATGATTAACCTACCGCGATGACGAGGCGAAATATGTAGCGTGGTCTTCCTGTTCTCCGGATACTGCTCTGTCACTTTCTTCGTAAGATATTCACGGAAAGTAACACCCAGACCTGTAGCCAAAGACTTCAGTCCATCTTTTATTCCGCCAAAATATGATTTGTTATTATCTTCCATGTGTTAAACGTATTCAATGTTCAAAAACATTTTATCCTTTTAGAAATGCCAGCCCAACGCAACGACAATGGTCATTATCACAAGGTTAAGCAAGCTCAAAGGCATCAGGTACTTCCACTCCAACTTCAATATCTGGTCGATACGCAGGCGCGGATAAGTCCATTTAATCCAAAGCAAAATCCATATAAGGAAGAATGTCTTGGCCAAGAACCATACTATACCCGGAATATAATCCATCACAGCATTGAAACCGTCAAGGCCTACAATGTGAAGCGGCATCCAACCTCCAAGGAACACAGTAGAAGCCACACCTGCAATGATGAACAGATTAAGGTACTCTGCAAGGTAGAAGAAGCCGAAGCCCATACCAGAATACTCCGTATGGTAACCTGCCGTAAGCTCACTCTCAGCCTCAGCCAAGTCGAATGGGCCACGGTTTGCCTCGGCATTACCTGCCACGAGGAACACCAAGAATGCAATGATTGCAGGTATGTGTCCCTTGAATATCAGCCATCCGTCATTCTGCGACTCAACTATTCCAGAAAGACTCATTGTGCCAGTCAGGGCTACAGCCGTAATAAGGCAAAGGCACAGTGACATTTCATACGAAATCATCTGCACTGCACCGCGCATAGCCGACACAACCGAATACTTGTTATTTGAGCTCCAACCTGCAAGGAATATTCCAACAACGCCTATGCTTGAAATAGCAGTGAGAAGGAACACGCCTACATTGAAGTCAAGTATTCCCGCACCTTTATTCCATGGCATGAAAGCAAATGCGCCTACACTCGCGATGATTACAAGGAAAGGAGCGATAACATACAAAAGTTTGTCTGCCTTGTCTACCGGGAAAATTTCCTTGATGAGCATTTTCAGCACATCGGCAAAAACCTGGAAGATACCCCACTTACCAACACGCATCGGGCCAAGACGACACTGGAAGAAAGCGCAGACCTTACGTTCCATATATATGAGCGCAATTGCAAGCAAGGCGTAAGCCACCAAAATCAGTAACCCGACTATAATGCACTCAATAAGGATTGACAAAAAGTTGCCTAACCCAAGTGTATCCCTAAGCAGGCTGTCAAACCACGTTGTTACAATACTAAAATCGAACACTTTTCTTTAAAGTTTAAGTTTATAAAACCAAAGCTAACGCCTTGAATTATCTGTCAATATCAGGTATCACGTAGTCAAGCGTAGCCCCGATTGAAATCAAGTCGGCAATCTTCTCGCCACGGCAGATTGTGTCCATTGCCGAAACGAGAGGCAAGCCCATCGGACGGAATTTCAGTCGGCAAGGGCTCTTGCCACCGTCGCTCCTAAGGTAAACGCCGATTTCGCCTCGGCTTCCTTCGCAGCTTGTATACCACGTTCCTTCGGGAACCTTGATTATAGGCTTTTGCTTTATATAGAACTCGCCTTCCGGGATATTATCTATCAACTGTTCCAGGATGCGGACGCTCTGGCGCATCTCGTCAAGACGCACTTTGTAACGGTCAAAGCAGTCGCCGTGGGTATAAGTGATTTCATCAAAGTCTACGTTCCCGTACAAGTCGTAAGGATGGTTTTTCCTAACGTCATTATGCCAGCCACACGCACGGCCCGTACCTCCGGTACAACCGTATGAAATGGCATCTTCCTTCGACAATACGCCTACGCCCTTGAAACGGTTTTGCAGGATTACGTTACCCGTAAAGATGTCGTCATACTCCTTGAACATCGGCTTCACGTATTCGCAAAGTTTCTTGACGTTCTTCACGAAATTCGGGTCGATGTCGGCCTGGCAGCCACCTATTCTATAATAGTTCTGGATAAGGCGTCCGCCTGTCGTCTCCTCCATGACGTTGAGCACCTGCTCACGGTCACGCATACCGTAGATGAATGCCGTCAACGCACCAAGGTCTTGGGCGCAGCAACCAAAGTAAAGCATATGCGAGTCAAGACGCTGGAGCTCGTCCATTATCGTGCGGATGTACTTGATGCGGTCAGACAGTTCGATGCCCATACCCTCCTCTATCACCGATACAAGCGCATGGCGGTTCATCATTGCCGAGAGATAGTCAAGACGGTCGGTCAAGGCTAATGTCTGCGGATAAGTATAGCTCTCGCACATCTTCTCTATGCCGCGATGGATGTAGCCGCAATGAGGATAAATCTTGCGCACATACTCGCCGTCGAGGATTGTCTGAAGACGCAGCACACCGTGCGTGGCAGGGTGCTGTGGACCGATGTTGATTACGTAGTCGTCGTCGGTAAAGAGCTTGCGCCTCGTTTCCACAAGGCGTCCTTCATCGTCAAGATTATATTCAACGGTATAATCAGTCTCCGGGTCGTCGTCCAAGGTGTACTGGTTGTTCTCCGGGCTCATGTCATAATCTTTCCTGAACGGATAGCCGTTGAAGTCAGACCTAAGATACAGACGGCGCATATCCTTGTTGCCAAGGAACTTTATTCCATAAAAATCATATACCTCGCGCTCCAGGAACTCTGCTCCTTTCCACAAGTCGCTAACCGTCGGGATGTAAGCGTTGTCCCTGTCGCCATTCACGGCCTTGACGCTCGTGCGTTCATGGGTCTCGGTGTTCTCAAGGATGTAAACAGCCCCAAGGCCCTCCTCTCCGAAGTCCTCACCCACGATAGTGACGAGGTAATCAAAATGCTTCTCATTCTTGAGTTTTGCCATTTCTGCGGCAAAATCCTTCAATTCGAATATTTTGTGTTCTAATTTCATCGCTTCCTTGATTAAATATTAGATGACGCCGCCGCATTGGTAAGGTTAAGGGACGCAGCTGCCTCCTTCAACTTTTCCTCGTCGATGTTGCCGTCAACAATTATAGGCTTCTTCTCCTTGTGGTTTACGCCACCAAAGAATTTTTCCACCTTCACTTTCCTCTGCAACTGCATCATGCCGTAAAGTATGGCTTCCGGGCGTGGAGGGCATCCGGGGATGTAAACATCCACGGGCACAATCTCGCCGATGCCCTTCACTACATGGTAGCTACTCTTGAACGGGCCTCCCGATATTGCGCAACCGCCTACGGCCACGACATACTTAGGCTCGGCCATCTGGTCATAAAGGCGCTTGAAAGCCGGGGCCATCTTATGCGTAATGGTTCCGGCGCACATTATCAAGTCTGCCTGGCGCGGAGAATTTCGAGTAACCTCGAAACCGAAGCGGGCGAAGTCGTAACGCGCGCAACCTACGGCCATAAACTCGATACCGCAACAACTCGTGGCAAAGGTCAACGACCACAACGAGTTGCTTCGGCCCCAGTTTATCATGCTGTCAAGAGAGCCTAACACGACATTAACACCACCCTCGTGAAGTTCGTCTACAATCTTCTCGAGAGATTCATTGTCCTTGAATTCCGAATAAGGAATACTCTTGATAACAGGCTTTTTTACTTCCATTCCAAAGCTCCTTTCCGCCAAGCATAAGCAAGGCCAAATACTAAGACTAACAAAAAGAACCCGATACTGACCATAGCCATCACGCCGAAATCCTTAACTACGACGGCCCACGGATAGAGGAACACCGTCTCCACGTCGAACACGAGGAAAAGGATTGCGAAAAGATAATAGCCCACGTGTACAGGTATCCATGAAGAACCGTGTGTAGGAATACCACACTCGAACGGCTCCCCCTTCACCTTGTTATATGTACGCGGACCCATCAACTTAGCGATGACAAATGCAGCCACTACCAAGAAAACAGCCGTTATCAAAACGGTAATTAACAAGATAAAATACATATATATTTTATTTAATAAAACGTAGCACTACGAAACGTCTGCAAAGGTACAACTAATTTTGCAAAGTTTCACTAAAAACATATTTTTTATTTTAATGAAAATTTCATCTGTCAACCATCACCACTGGCTTACATGGCAAAAGAGGGCCAACGGCATTGCAAAAGGTCACATTTCAGGCGCCAAAAGGCCATATTTTGCAAGCCGAGATGCCGTCTTTCACAACATATTGAAAAGCTGCATTTTACACAGGCTGAACCTAACGTCCATGGCTTTCCGCCTTTATGCCATTTTCACGAGACTGTCCATAGGGCTTTTTATAACCATTGCCACCTTGTAGCCTTCCTCCTCGGCAGCGGCCCTTAATTGCTCTTCATAATAATAAGCAATGCTACCTACGGCTCCGACAGGCAGGTCGCGGCGGCCGTAAAGGTCAACGTTGCGCCGGAAGAAGCTCTTGAAGTTCTCGACAACAAGCGCAGACAAATCTTTGTCGTCTAAGTGGTCATGAATAAACACCGATGTACCGGCAAGAAAGCGGTTGGCCAACGGCTCGCGGTACACCTTATTTATTATGTCTGCAAGAGTAAGTCCCGTTTCGGCAAGAAACTCGTCACGCAATGCCGGCGACAGCCCCCCCTTAAACATCGCATTGATGAACAGACGCCCAAGCACGGCCCCACTACCCTCGTCACCTAAAATGTAGCCAAGCGGCGGCACGTTGGCCGTTATACGCCTACCGTCATACAAGCACGAGTTAGCCCCCGTGCCGAGTATGCACGCGATACCTTCCCTATTACCCAAAAGGGCACGCGCCGCACCGAGGACATCTGAACAGACCTCTATCCTGCCAGCATTTACGAACAATTTTCGTAATATGCGCTCTAATAATAAAACCTTGTCATCACGACATCCTGCGCCATAAAACTCTATCTCGCTAATCTTACCGGCACATTCCATCTTGTCAACTAATTCGCCACGGATTATGTTTTCTACATCCTCCCCTGTCTGCTGAAACGGGTTTATGCCCTGTCCGACCACACGGGATACAATATATTCCCCATCCGTCACACACCAGTCGGTCTTAGTGCTGCCGCTGTCTGCTATAAGTTTCATATCATAAAATTATTTATTATCGAACAAAATCAGTAAAAAAGTTGCCAGTCAACACTTTACTTTTAATAATAAATTCCATCCACACACTTTCATGTCAACACTCCCGTTGGCCTTAAACGCCACTCCTTCGGCCTCCAACAGCTGCTTTTGTTCATGCCAATACGGACACGTGCGGCCCTGGCTATTAACAACACGATGGCAAGGCAAGCCTTCACTTGACGCATTGCGCAACACACGACCTACCCAACGCGAATGATTGGGCATCCCTACGAGCTTGGCAATCTGCCCGTATGTCAATACCTTTCCACGCGGAATTGACCCCACAACAGAATATACCTCACGCCTGAAGTCATCAAAATCAATCACAGCCATTAGCTACAGACACAAAAAAGAGCTTCAAAACGCTCTAAAAATAAACAGCAACGGCGGCGGAAGTATTACCTCCACTGCCGTTGTGCATCTATTCATTAACTAAAAACTCTTACAAATTCAGCGACTTCTTGATAGCCTCAATCTTTTCCAAAGCCTCGTTCGTGCAACGCTCATAGCACCCGGCACACTTCATCGTGCCCTTAGCCTCGATGTAGAACTTGATTTTCGGCTCGGTGCCTGACGGACGGACGCTGATTTTCGTCTCGTCGTCGCAGAACCATTGAAGCACGTTGCTTGTGGTCGGCATATCTATCTTAGTAACGTTGCCAGCGGCATCGCGCTGTTCGAGCGTCTGATAATCTTTCCACAAAACGACCTTGCTGCCGCCGAGTTCTGCGGGCGGATTGTTACGGAAGTCTGTCATCATCTGTTTTATTTCGTCAGCTCCGGTCTTGCCAGGCTTAACAACATTCACCGTAAGTTCTTTCGAGAAGCCATATTCGAGGTATATATCCATCAACACCTCATAGAGCGTCTTGCCCTGGTCCTTGGCCCAAGCGCAAATCTCGGCAAGCAACGAGCAAGCCGACACGGCATCCTTGTCACGCACAAAGTCTTCAGCCAAGAAACCGTAACTTTCCTCGCCACCACCAATATACTGCTGCTTTCCTTCCGAAAGAGCCATCTCGCGTGCAATCCACTTGAAGCCGGTATAACAGTCGCGCATCTCGATGTGCTGCTTGTCGGCAATCTTCTTGATTACCTCCGTGGTCACGATGGTCTTCACGATGAAGTCCGTCGGCTTCAGCAAGCCCTTTGCCTTGCGGTTGCTTATTATATAATATAAGAACAAGAGGCAAGTCTGGTTACCGTTGATGAGTATCCATTCACCCTTGTCGTTCTTGCAAGCCATGCCAACGCGGTCAGCATCGGGGTCGCTCGCCATTACGATGTCGGCATCAAGTTCCTTGGCGTCGCGCAGCGCAAGGGTCAGGGCCTCGCCGTTCTCCGGGTTCGGGCTGACCACAGTCGGGAAGTTGCCGTCTTTCACCATCTGTTCCTTAACGCAATGGACGTTCTCGAAGCCCCAGAGCTTCAACGACTGCGGGATGAGCATCATGCCCGTGCCGTGCAGCGGGGTGTAGACAATCTTCAAGTCCTTCTGGCGCTTGATGGCTTCCGGGTCGATAGAGATGCCATGGATAAGGTCAAGGTAAACCTTGTCAATGTCCTCTCCTATAATCTGTATAAGCTCCTTGTTGCCGTCAAACTTAACGTCTTCCACCTTAACCTTGTTCACCTCATCGATGATACCGGTGTCATGGGGAGCCAGCACCTGTGCACCGTCCTCCCAGTAAGCCTTGTATCCGTTATACTCCTTGGGGTTATGGCTTGCGGTAATGTTCACGCCGCTCTGGCATCCGAGGTGACGTATTGCGAACGAGCACTCGGGTGTCGGGCGCATATCGTCGAACAGGTAAACCTTGATGCCGTTGGCCGAGAATATATTGGCAACTGTCTCGGCATACAGACGGCTGTTGTTACGGCAGTCGTGGCAAACAACGACGGATATTTGCTCACGGTCGGCAAAATTCTTCTTCAGGTAGTTGGCAAAACCCTGCGTAGCCATACCTACCGTATAGACGTTCATGCGGTTGCTGCCAGCGCCCATTATGCCGCGCAAGCCACCAGTTCCAAATTCAAGGTTCTTATAGAAACTCTCTATCAAGTCGGTCTTGTCTTCCTTGTCAAGCATCTCCTTGACAGCCTTTTGCGTTTCCGCGTCAAATACAGGTGTGAGCCATTGCTTTGCCTTGGCTTCACACAAAGCAATCAATTCTGAGTTATTTTCCATACTATTAATAAATGTTAGTTGTTCGTGTTACAAGGTTTTTGTGGCATAGCACGAAAGCGGAACCTCCACACTTGCCAAATTGACTTTCCCTCTGTTCGTAAAGATAATGAAAACGAGCGAAAAGAAAATTCACCTTCAATGGTTCTTAACGCAGGTTATCTTATGCAAAGATAAAAAATAAAAATAAAATAAGCCTAACGGAAAAGATATTTTTATCATTTTTTTGCGCACTTGTAACATAGTATAGGCAAACAAACAATCACGGTTGAGCCACAAGAGACGGCAAACAACCTTGCGACAGGTGGCCTTTTGGGCTGCAATACGTGGCCTTTTACAAGGCAAAAGGCCACGTATTGCAAATCGGCTGATAGTCAACAAGTTATAAACAGGACACAAATAAGGGTCGAATATGGCAAAAACACGAACAAGACAAAGGCAAGAAAACACGCCAACGAAGTCGGCACAACACGTAAAGAGGCCTCGTTTGCTTGCCGTTTCAAGAATAAAATGTTACTTTTGCATTATGAAAAATAACCACGCACCTTTAGTCAGTTTCATCATAACGTGCTATAACCTGCCTACGGATATGCTTGCCGAGTGCATCGACAGCGTCCTAGCATTGCCCCTGCAACGCGGGGAAAGGGAGGTGATACTCGTTGACGACGGGTCGGAAACAAGTCCGCTCGCGGCCTTGGGGCAACGCGCTGACGAGATAACTTATATCAGGCAGGTGAACATGGGACTGAGCGAGGCGCGCAACACGGGACTGCGCGCGGCCCGTGGGGAGTACATACAGTTTGTTGACGGCGACGACCGACTGCTCAACAAAGGCTACGAGCAATGCTTAGACATAATAAGAAGCCAGAAGCCGGACATGGTGATGTTCAGACTGACGTCGGCCGACAAGGAGAGGAAAGCGGCATCTGTCACACCAAAACCTGTAAGCGGAACGGAGTATATGCTGAACAACAACCTGCACGCAACGGCCTGTGGCTATGCCGTAAGGCGCGAGACACTCGGCGACCTGCACTTTACGCCGGGCATACTGCACGAGGACGAGGACTTCACGCCGCGACTATTGCTGCGTGCCGGCACCGTGATTGCAACGGACATCACGGCGTATTACTACAGGACGCGCCCCCACTCCATCACCACCAGCACCGACCAACGCACCGTGACACGCCGACTGGACGACATTGAACGCATCATAACACACCTTGACGAAACGGCAAACACCCTGAAAGGCGAGGCTAAGGCGGCGATAGAGCGGCGCGTGGCGCAGCTTACAATGGACTACATATACAACACGGCGCGGCTTACACGGTCGGCAGGGCAGCTGAAGCAAAGGCTGAAACGCTTAGAGGCCAACGGCCTGTTTCCACTGCCCAAAAGGAATTACACGCTGAAATACACTCTGTTCAGACTCATCACAAGCAACAAGCTGATGATGAAACAAGTGAAAAGTGAATAATGAAAAGTGAAAAATCCAATACTGGGTACGCAAGAGGCAAAGCATTTGTCTTTAACTACTTAGCGAACGCAGTGAGCGATAACTTCTTTAACTACTAAATGAAACCTCTCTAACTACCAAATAAAACTTCTTTAACTCCTAAAGCGATACATGAAAATACTCCTTTTAGGCGAATACAGCAACGTGCACGCGACACTGGCCGATGGGCTGCGTGCGTTGGGACACACCGTGACAGTGGCGTCAAACGGTGACTTCTGGAAGGACTATCCTGCCGACATTTCGCTGAAACGCAAGCCTGGAAAGCTCGGCGGCATCAGCCTGATGCTGAAGGTGTGGGCACTGATGCACAAGTTCACGGGCTACGACATAGTGCAGCTAATAAACCCGATGTTCATGGAACTAAAGGCCGAAAGGCTGTTCGGCATATACGACTACCTGAAGAAACACAACAGGGCCGTTGTGCTTGGGGCATACGGAATGGACTGGTATTGGGTGAAGACGTGCTCGCACGATATGCCACTAAGGTACAGCGACTTCAACATAGGCAAGCAACTAAGAACCAACGCTGACGCCGTGAGGGAGCAAAAAGACTGGATGGGAACGGCAAAGGAACGACTGAACAGGGAGATTGCCGACGAGTGCGACGGCATCGTGGCCGGGCTGTACGAGTATTGGGTTTGCTACAAAGACGTGTTCAAGGACAAGACCACGTTCATTCCGTTCCCAATAAAGCCGCAAGGCGTAAAGCCAAAAGCCAAGGGCGAGAAGCTGAAAATATTTATCGGCATAAACAAAAGCAGGAGCGAATACAAGGGCACGGACATAATGCTGAAGGCAGCGGAAGCCGTAAAAGCCAATTATCCCGAAAGGGTTGAACTCGAAGTGGCCGAGTCTGTGCCATTTGCCGTTTACGAGAAGATGATGAACTGCAGCGACGTGATACTTGACCAGCTATACAGTTACACGCCGGCAATGAACGCCTTGCTGGCCATGTCGAAAGGAATAATCTGCGTGGGCGGCGGCGAGGAGGAGAACTACGGCATAATAAACGAAAACGAATTGCGCCCTATCATCAACGTTACGCCAAGCTACCAGAGCGTCTACGACAGTTTGAAAAGGCTCGCCACGATGCCTGACGACGAAATAATGAGCCTGAAACGGCAAAGCATCGAATACACAAGGCGACACCACGACTACATAAAGGTAGCACAGCAATATGCAGACTTTTATGTAAACATCTTGTCGAGGAAAGATAAAATGCAGAGGGTTTAACGGCAAGGCATCACAGGACGTGGCGCAACTTGTTGAAAGCAAGCAGTCCGCCGATGCCGGAAACGGAGGTTAACGCAAACTTAAAAGCCGCGACCTTGCCCTCATGCTTCAGCAAATAGGCAATGCCCTTACCTAACGGGAACTTCAACTTGGGCAATGACGGCGCGGCATTCGCCATTCGGCAGACATCGCACTGGATGTTCAACACGTGCATATAATAAGCCAAAAACTCGGGCGACGAGGAACAGCCTGCACCGATGCGCTCAATGATGCGCGCATGGGCATCCAATAACTCGGCAAGTTTATTACCGTCGGCCGTGCACGTTATGCCGGCCTCATTCCAACAATAATAATACATCCCGACACTGACCGTGGCCACGACCTTGGTCTTTTCAAGTAGCGAGGGCAACGTCTGTATGTCCTCAAACACCCTGCCTACCGGGAACCTGACGCCGGCGAACAGGCTACGCCGGTAAATTTTGTTCCATGCGTAGGAATGGGCGTATGCCTTGCCTTTAAGGAAATACTCCAAGACATCGAAATACTCTACATCATCAAAGAGGAGCTTGTACTCTGTCCTTGAGCCGTAATGCACAAAGACGGGGTATTCAACAATGTCGTATTCAGGATGTTGAGAAACGACATCCATCAGCGGCTTATATGTATTTTCAGCAATGAAGTCGTCTGAATCGACGAAGGTCACATAGTCACCGTACGCCAAGTCAAGCCCATGGTTGCGCGCATCGCTCAACCCACCGTTAGCCTTGTGCACCACCTTTATCCTCGCATCGACAGACGCGAGACGGTCGCAAATGGCTCCACACGAGTCAGGCGACCCGTCATCAACGAGTATAACCTCCAGCTCTTGAACGTCTTGCGCAAGCACGCTCTTGACACACCGCTCGAGAGTTTGCTCAACGCGATAGACCGGAATGACAACGCTTAACCTCATTTACGCCAACGCCGCATCATCCGAAATTGTCATACATGATTGACTCCGGCTCTACCCCAAGACTGTCGAGCATCTTAACGACGGCGCTGCTCATCGGGCCTGGGCCGCACATATAATACTCTATGTCCTCCGGGGAGTCTACGTCTTTAAGGTAGGTGTCATACATCACCTGGTGAACAAAGCCCGGGGTGTACTTTACGCCGGCCTTGTCCGCTTCGGGGTCGGGGCGGTCTAAGGCCAAGTGGAAGTGGAAGTTGTCGAAATCTTTTTCAAGTTCGAGGAAATCGTTTAGGTAAAACACCTCCGCCAATGAACGCGCCCCGTAGAAATAATGAAGCTCGCGGTCTCGGACGTTCAGTGTCCTCGTTATGTGCATAATTTGCGAACGCAACGGTGCCATACCAGCTCCGCCGCCTATCCAGACCATCTCACGCTTACTGTCGAAGATTGGATGGAAGTCACCGTAAGGGCCGCTCATCATCACCTTATCACCGGGTTTGCGGCTGAAAATGTATGATGATGCGATACCGGTGGGCACGTCCTGGAAGCCCGTTTGGGGTTTCGGCTTGAACGGCGGCGTGGCTATGCGCACCGTAAGCATTATCCTGTCACCCTCGGCCGGATAGTTTGCCATGGAATAAGCCCTAACGGTCGCCTCCGGGTTATGCGCCTTTATGGAGAACATATCAAACTTTTCCCACATTGGCAGGTAACTGCCGATGTCTTCCTTGACAAAATCCTTGTCGTAGTCTATTGTGTCGTATGCCGGTATCTTTATCTGTGCATACGAGCCAGGAACGAAGTCCATGTGCTCTCCCGGTGGCAAGGCAACTATAAACTCCTTGATAAACGAGCTTACGTTCTTGTTGCTTATAACCGTACATTCCCATTCCTTTACGCCCAAAACGCTTTCCGGCAACTTGATTCTCAAGTCGCCCTTAACCTTGCATTGACATCCCAACCGCCAATGGTCTTTTATCTGCTTGCGGGTGAAATGAGGCCTCTCGGAGTCGAGTATCTCACCTCCGCCTTCAACAACCTGCACCTTGCATTGCCCACAACTTGACTTTCCGCCGCACGCTGACGGCAGGTATATGCCGTTATCTGTAAGCGTCGTCATGAGCGAAGCACCCTGCGGCACAGTCAAGGTCTTGTCACCGTTTATTTCAATGGTGACATTGCCGCTCGGCGAAAGGTATTTCTTGGCTACAAGCAGGATTATGACGAGCAGGATAATCGTCGCCAAGAACACACAAATACTGGTCAATATAAATTGTAGCATCTTACTTTCGTTTTATTGTTTACGCTATATTTTAAGTCCGGAAAAGCACATCATGGCCATTGCCATAAGCCCGACGGTGATGAAAGTTATGCCAAGTCCTTGCAACGGACGTGGCACGTCGCTGTACTGCATCTTTTCACGTATGGCCCCCATGACCACAATCGCCAGTGTCCAACCGATGCCGCTACCTACTGCATAAGCCACCGCGTCCCAAAAACTACCGATGTATTGGGTGTTAGACGGGTCAAGATTGATGCGCTGTTGCATAAACAATGAGGCTCCCATGATGGCGCAATTCACGGCGATAAGCGGCAAGAAGATACCCAACGAGGCGTAAAGCGACGGTGAGAAACGCTCTACCACCATCTCGACAAGCTGCGTTATTCCGGCGATTACGGCTATGAACAGGATGAAACTCAAGTAAGACAAGTCAACCCCTTCAACCAAACAGTCTGGTCCCAAGACATACACCTGCAACAGATAATCCACCGGCACGGTGATGAGAAGGACGAAAGTAACGGCAAGGCCGAGGCCAAACGACGTCTTGACATTCTTCGACACGGCAAGGAACGAGCACATTCCGAGGAAGAATGCAAATATCATGTTGTCTACAAAGATAGACCTGAAGAATAAACTTATTATATGCTCCATGACAATCTTACTTTAACGGTGTTCAATCTTTGTGCAGGAAAGCCCTGTGCACCCATATTACGCAGCCTAACAATATCAACGCCATTGCCGGCATCGTCATCATTCCGTTGTTGACATAACCCGCATCGTAGAAGCTGTCGGGCACGAGTTGGTAGCCAAACAACGACCCGCGTCCAAGCAATTCACGAACAGTGCCGACCACAACAAGTATCAAGGCATAGCCAAGACCGTTCGACAGACCGTCGATAAAGCTCGGCAACGGCTTGTTCATCATGGCAAAAGCCTCCAAGCGTCCCATCAAGATACAGTTCGTGATGATAAGTCCAACGTAGACTGACAACTGCACGCTGACGTCGTAAACATACGCCTTAAGCACTTGGCTGACGATAGTAACGAGCGCCGCGACCACCACAAGTTGCACTATAATACGTATTCGGTTTGGTATGGTGTTCCTTATTACCGAAATAATCAAGTTCGAGAACGCTGTTATAACAGTAACGGCGAGTCCCATCACAATGGCAGGCTTCAGCTGGGACGTCACGGCCAACGCCGAACAAATACCCAAAACCTGCACCAATATAGGATTATCCGCACTTAGCGGCTTCACGAACGTCTCTTTGTTCTTTTTTGAAAACAATTCACCCATTGTTCTACCTCCTGCTCATTTTACTTGTCTTTAAGGAACTCGAGATACTTGCCCAAGCAGTCTTTGAGCATCAAACTCACGCCATCCGTCGTCAACGTGGCCCCTGTAACGGCGTCGCACTGGACTGACGGGTCTGTCACCTCATTCTTTTTCACGACCTCAAGGGCTATGCCCTCACGCCCAGGCGCAGTGATTTTCTTGCCCCTGAACTGTTCCTGCCACGCCACATTATCCTTGATTTCAGCCCCAAGGCCCGCCGTCTCGCTCTCGTGCGTGAAATACGCGCCATAAACGGTGTTCTTGTCGTAGTCCGTAGCTATGTAGCCACTTATCGGCCCCCACAGCCCCATACCGTAAACGGGGATGACATACTTAGTCTCTCCGTCCACCATGCATACGTACAAAGCAAGCCTTCCGGCCTTGTAGTCGGCACTGTTAAGTTTAAAGCCGACGCTTTCACCGCCCTGCGAACCTTTCTTGACCACGTTTCCCGACTCATCCATGATGTCATCGCTGACCACCACTTCCTTATACTTGGCAGCTACCTCACCGTCACTCAAGCCTCGCATATTCAAGGCCGACAAAATCTGGCGTTTCTTGTCAAGGGCAACATTGACGTCTTGCATCGGTTTCAGGTAACTTGACACAAAAGCCAAAAGGAACGCCACGACAATCACGAGCACGGCGGAATAAACCAGCGTGTAGGCGTTTGAGTTGGTATCAATTTTTCTCTTACCTTCATTCATTGCCACATTCCTCCTCACTTTGTTTTCAACTGACGTTTTGCCCGGGCCGACACGTTACGCTGTACAACGCAATAGTCAATCAGCGGTGCAAACATATTCATGAACAAAATTGCCAACATCATGCCCTCCGGATACCCCGGGTTCATTACTCGGACGACCACAGCCATAAGGCCTATCATGAAACCGTAAATCCACTTGCCCGTCTCCGTGCGAGCAGAGGTAACAGGGTCGGTGGCCATGAACACCGCACCGAAACAGAAGCCGCCAAGGAACAGGTGTTCATACCAAGGGATTGACGTTGCACCTGACCAACCGAAGGCCATGGCCGTAAGCGCACCGCCAAGGAAAACGCTAAGCATCGTCTTCCAGCTGGCTATGCCCGTAACGAGCAACAGCACTGCGCCGAGACCGATTGCCACGACGCTTGTCTCGCCGATAGAGCCGGGAATGAAGCCCAGCACCATGTCGGCAAGGCTGCACCCTGCGTCACATCCTTTCGACACTGCGGCCAAGGGCGTAGCTTGGGTGAACGTATCAGGCAATGTATTGCCCAAGCCGAGGATGCTCTCGCGCGCCACCCACACACCGTCGCCGCTCATCGCCGACGGGTAAGAAAAGAACAGGAAAGCACGCGCGGCCAAAGCCACGTTAAAGATGTTCATACCCGTACCGCCAAATATTTCCTTAACAAATATTACCGAGAAAGCCACGGCCAGGGCAAGCATCCACAACGGGCATTCAACGGGTACGATTAGCGGGATGAGTATGCCGCTGACGAGATAGCCTTCCTGGATTTCCTCGCCCTTCATCTGCGCCCAGGCAAACTCTATGCCCAATCCTACGACATAGCTGACAATGACCTTGGGCAGCACGGCAAGGAAACCGAACCCGAACAGTTCAAGGAAAGAAGCATCCCCCAGTCGGCCGGCAGCCGCATAATTTTGCCACCCGACATTATACATACCGAACAGCAAGGCCGGGAGCAATGCTATAACAACGATGCTCATGATGCGTTTCGAGTCGATGGCATCGTGGATGTTCGTACCGCTCCTGGCCGTAGTGTTCGGCACGTACAGGAACGACTCGAAGCCCTCAAAGACGCTGCGGAAACACCGCAGCTTGCCACCGTCCTCAAACGTTGGCCTTATCTTGTCAAGATATTTCTTCAACATTACCAATCTATTTTTAAAAAGTTACATGGTCTGCGCAATAGAAAACCGGACGCTAAAACCACTATTCCTACATCTCTTTCCTCATCATGTCAAGTCCTTGACGGACAATCGACTGCAACTCCAACTTCGACGAATCAACAAATTCAGCCAAGGCAAAGTCCTCGGGTGAAACCTCGTATATACCCAAAGCCTCCATACGGTCGATGTCACCGGCAATTATAGCCTTAATCAAGTATTCCGGATAAATGTCCATCGGCATTACCCGGTCATACTCGCCGCTCATTATCATGTGGCGCTCGCCGCCCTTTACGCGCGCGTCAAGGGCATATTCCTTGCCGCGATGCAGCCAACTGAAATAGCTGCGGCTTACCGAAAACTGCCTAAGCCTTGGCCTTATCCAGCCCAAGAACTCGTCGGCGTGCGCCCCTTCGGGGATTACCGTCACTTCAGACGAGTGTGCCCCAAGGAAGTCGTCGGCATCGCACTTAACCCCGGTCAGCACATTGCCGTTAACAATTCTCGCCTCGCCGGCCTCTGACGCGGCAACAGTCTCGCCGTCGAGCAGCGTGCTTATCTGTTGGCCTACGGTCACGTCAGCGTAATGCGGATGAGCCACCTCGCTGCCTGCCACGGCCACTGTCCGGCGCAAGTCAACCCTGCCGGTGCTGAACAAACGGCCAAAGAAGATTACGGCCGACGGGTCTACCGTCCACACCACTTCTCCCTTGTTCACGGGGTCTATATGGTTGACCTGCACGCCAACATTGCCCGCTGGACAAGGGCCGTCCATCACCCATACGCTTACGTCCTTGGCGCCGCGCAAGGCCTTTGCGCCCTGCCCGCGCCCTATGCCGAGATGCGTAGGGGCTATTCGCGAAAGGGCAGTCAAGCCTGTCTGGAAGTCGCGCTCGTTGCCCTCAAGTTCATATTCAAAGTCTGAAGCCAAAGGCTTGTCCCTTAGTGCACTTACGAAAACGGCCTTGGGCCTCGAAGCCGGCGAAGCCGTCACTGCAAACGGCAACTGGTCTATATATCCGAACAGTCCGGCAGCCAACAAGGCATCCACAACATCGTCGCCGGAAAGCGCGGCAACGTCTTTCGTCCCGAAGTTTACATACTCCTGTTGCGCGTCGGTCTTCACCGTTACGCACTCTAACCGCCTACGCTCGCCGCGCTCAACGGCCGTAACCACACCGCTTGCGGGCGATGCGAACACGACTGACGGCTCGGCCTTGTCGGCAAACAGCGCATCGCCGACCCTTACCCTGTCGCCGACGGCAACCACGGGCCTTGCCTTCAAGCCGGCAAACCATCCCGGCCTAAGGCCGACCTCCTGACTCAGGCCAACGTTGGCCTTAACCCGTTCCGCAGTCCCTTTCAGGCGGATGTCAAGCCCACGGCGTATCTTTATTACTCTGTCCATTGTCACGTAATTTTGTTACGGCAAACAGTGTCACCTTTATTTTTCCGTTCTGCAAAAATACATTTTTTTTGCCAATAGCACTCATTTTTAACGCAAAAACATCATGCCGTCACTGCATTTTAATCTCTAAACGGACTTGCAATACATCTACGGGCACATCCGCTCGCAACATGATGAACCCCGGGGCACATTGGCAATGGATTTTATGCAGCATCAAGCATAACGCATAAGCCATTGACAACCAACACGTTACGAGAAGGCATCTTTTACGCTGTAAAAAGATGCCTTTTACAAGCCGAAAGATGCCCTTCGATAATAGCGTTTACCGTCTTTCCGGGAACAAGTCATTACACACTGCATAATGAAACCGGCAATAGCCTCCTGCCACTCGCTACATTATATAATGTTTTAAATGCTTAAAAAGGATGCGCGGCATAAGATATTCAACCTAAAATGATTACCTTTGCACTTTGGGCAACCCGTAACGGCACGCCAATAAGCGACAAGAATAAAGATGAAGACCCTGAAACGCATCATAAGGACAACAATCTGGACCGTCGTGGCCATCTATATCGCGGCTACGATTGCGGTACACATACCTGCCGTACAGTCATGGATTGGCAGCAGCGTTGCGTCTGCCTTGGGCGAAAAGTTAGGCACGAGGGTCGCGGTGGGCAGGATATACATAGGACTGCCTAACAGGATTATCGTTGACGACCTTGAAATATACGACCAGAAAGGCAAGCAAATGCTCTGCGCCACGCGCGCCGCGGCCAAGATTGACTATGGCGAACTGGTGTCGAAGGGACGCATCTGCGTGTCGTCAGCCCAGCTTTTCGGCATGAGGGGAACGTTCTACAAGGAAAACGCCGACGCTGCCACCAACTTCCAGTTCGCGCTGGACTCGCTTGCCAGCAAAGACAAGACAAGCACCTCAAAGATAGACTTGAGCATCAACTCCATAGTGATACGCCACGGCTCCGTAAGCTACGACAGGCTTGACATCGCGCCTACGCCAGGACGCTTCAATACGGCACACATAGCCGTGAGCGGCGTCAGTGCCCATCTCGTTGTCCCCTACTATACTACGGACAGCCTGGCCATAGCCGTAAAGAGCCTCGCCTTCAAGGAAGGCTCTGGCCTCGACGTGCGCAAATTAAGGCTGGCACTAGTCGTGAAAAATGGCCAGGCCGAGCTGGACGACATGGAGCTGCGCCTTCCACGAACAACAATCAGGCTCGGACGGACTATTGCGACTTACGACAGCAAGGACGGCAAGCCCGACTGGAGCACCATGAAATACAGCGCCACGCTGGATGGCTCAAAGTTAACCCCGGCCGACCTTGCCTGGATAGAACCACGCTTGGCCAATGCCACAGTTCCGATAGACATCGGCGCGAAAATCAACGGTACAGCCAACACTGTAAACATTAATGGACTATATGCCCATTCACAAGACGACGGCATGAGCCTTTCGGCTTCCGGTAAAATCAATATGTCAAGGGGCGAAAACATGGCTTGGCACGCAGACATAGCCAAGCTAATGTGCTCTAGCACGACCATCGGCAGGATAATCACCACCATGGCATCGGGCGAGACACAACTGCCGGGAACGCTGGCACGCATGGGAGACTTGACATACAACGGCACGGTATCGGGCAAGGGGCAAGACATAAGGCTCAACGGAACCATAGCTTGCGGCGTAGGCAAGGCCGAGATAAAGGCCGATAAGACAGGTATGCACGTTAACGCCCACGTCAACACGGCGGGCGTTAACGTAGGCAAATTGCTTGACGACAAAAAGATGGGCATGGTGGCAGCCAATGCCGCCGTAAAATTCGACATAAGCAAGGGAAGCATAGGCAACATAATGGTTGACGGCACGTTCCCGCGCATCGACTATAACGGATATTCATACAAAGGGATACACGCCAATGGCACGCTCAAGGGAGGCACACTTAGCGGCACAATAGGCATGAACGACCCCAACGGGCAAATAAGCCTGAACGGGCAAATGAGCCTTAAAGGGTTGAAAAAGACGGCGGACATCAATGCCACGGTGAGAAATCTCGACCTTGCAGCCTTGAAGATAACCGATAAATGGCATGGTGCCAAATTTGACCTTGACGTAAGTGCAGACACGCGCGTATCGGAAAAGGAGGCCAACCTGTTCAGCGGAAGGGTGAGCATAAAAAACTTTTCCATGACAGGTGACGACAAGACGTACAGGATGGACAGCCTTACGGTAACGGCTAACGAAAGCGGCCTCGTGATGCACAGCGACTTCGGGACGGCTGAGCTGAACGGTGAATACCGGCTGAGGACAATAGCCCAGAGTTTCATGAACATGATGCACGACAAGTTGCCGACGCTGTGCCCCAAACATGGGAAGGCCGACAACTTGTTCGCAATGAAGGCAACGATAACAAAGTCTGACTGGCTCGACACCCTGCTTGGCATACCGCTCAGGCTGGACGGGCCATTGGAAATAAAGGCTAACATTGACGACGAATACGGATTGGCTAACGTTTACTGCACTACGGGAAAAATGACATACGACGGCAGCCCGTATGAAGATGTCAACATTACGGCAACGGCAATGGACGACACATTGTCGGTAAACGGAAGCGTGACAAAAATAATGGGCAACGGGCACAGGCTGGGGCTCAACGTTAAGGCTACTGCCGCCGACGACAAGATTGCAACGACACTGAGCTGGAACAACCACCAGGCAAAACCAATGGCCGGAGCCCTTAACACGATGACGAGTTTCACCAAGGAAGACGGACGTCTGGCCAGCGTAAACGTTGACGTCAAACCTTCGGGCATCATCATAAACGACACTATATGGAACGTCTTGCCGTCAAGCATCATTTACAGCGACGGCGACTTGGCCATAAACCACTTCGCCATAGAGCATAACCGCCAGCACATCAGGATAGACGGCATGGCCACCAAACACCCAACCGACTCCATAACCGTGGACTTGCAAGACGTGGATGTAAGCTATGTACTTAATTTGGTGAATTTCCACTCCGTAGAATTTAGCGGCGAGCTTACGGGGAAAGCCTATGTAAAGTCCGTATTCTATGAGCCTGACGCTTACGCGGACGTCACAGTAAGCAATTTCAGGTTCGAGCAAGGAAGAATGGGGAAGCTCACGGCCGGGGTGAGTTGGAACAAGGACGAAAAACAGATAGACATTGACGCACACGCTGACGATGAGGGCAATGCGCACACAATAATAAAAGGTTACGTCTCGCCGGCACATAACCACATAGACCTTGACATCAAGGCTAAGGACACAAACATTGAGTTCCTTGAGAGCTTCTGCGGAGATTTCATGAGCGGAATAAACGGCAAGGCTAACGGGGCCGTGAAAGTGCACGGGCCTCTTGACGCAATAGAACTGACAGGCCAACTCGTGACAGACGGGAAGGCGACCATAACACCTACGAACGTAACTTACGAACTACAAAACGACACTATAAACTTCTTGCCTGGCAACATCGTTTTCAAGGCTGACACAATAAGAGACAGAAACGGCAACATTGGCATTGTGGAAGGTGCCCTGCACCATAAACACCTTAGCCACCTGACATACGACATAACCATCAGTACGAAGGAACTGCTTTGCTACGACACGAAAGAATACGGCGACGATACATTCTACGGCACGGCTTACGGCACGGGCACGTGCAGCATACGCGGCGGAAACGGAAAGATAGACATGGACATAGACATAACTCCAAGCCAAGGCTCATTCATCGAATATAATGCCGCAAGCCCCGAAGCCATATCCGACCAACAATTCATAACATGGCATGACAAGACGGCAGGCATAACAACAGCCGACTCAACAGCATGGCAAGACTCCACAGGAATTGGCCTTGGAGCCTTACTGGATGACATTCCGTCGGACATGAGGATAAATTTCTTGGTGAACATGACACCGGAAGTCACGCTTCGTGTACTCATGGACAAGAACACCAACGACTACATAGCCCTGAACGGCAACGGTACGATAAGGGCATCCTATTTCAACAAAGGCTCGTTCGATATGTTCGGCACATACATCATCGACCATGGAGTTTACACTTTAACCATACAAAATATAATAAAAAAGGTATTCCAGTTCCAGCAAGGAGGCAGCATTGTCTTTGGCGGTGACCCTTATGACGCATTGCTCGACCTAAAAGCTATTTATACGGTGAACAGCGTACCTCTGTCAGACCTGCAACTCGGCAGCAGTTTTTCAAGCAACAACGTCAGGGTTGACTGCCTCATGAACATAAGTGGCACGCCACAAGCTCCGCACGTTGATTTCAATATCGATATGCCGACGGTGAATGAAGACGCCGAACAAATGGTACGCACGGTTATCAACAGCGAAGAGGAAATGAACCAACAAGTAGTATACTTGCTCAGTGTTGGCCGCTTTTACATACAAGGTAACAATAATGCTTCAGGACAAGGGCAGCCAAACCAGACGAGTTTGGCCATGCAGAGCCTTCTAAGCGGCACTATCAGCCAACAAATCAACACCTTGCTTGGCAGTTTGGTGAAAAACAACAACTGGACTTTCGGAGCTAACATAAGTACTGGAGACGAAGGATTTAACAATGCCGAATATGAAGGATTGCTGTCTGGAAGGCTGCTTAACAACCGCCTTATAATAAACGGACAATTTGGCTATCGTGACAATGCCAACGCAACAACATCATTCATCGGCGACTTCGACATCAACTATCTGCTGCTGCCCAACGGCAACATTGCCCTTAAAGTCTATAACCAGACTAACGACAGGTATTTCACCAAGTCGTCACTCAACACCCAAGGCATAGGACTGATATTGAAAAAAGATTTCAACTCTTTCCTTGATTTGTTCGGTATCAAGAAAAAGCGCAAATCAAAAGAAAAAGGAAACGAGTAGAAAAATAAACAAGCAATACAATCAAACACAACTTGACACCTATAAATTCATAATCCACTGAACTTTATCATTTACCGTAATAAATAAGGGGATTGCCTTACGACAATCCCCTTATACTATCTCACGAAATGGGAACGGATTAAGCCTCTGCCGGAGCTTCCTCAGAAGTAGCTTCAGGAGCATTCTCCGAAGCCTCGGCTGCAGCCTTCTCAGCTGCAATGGCAGCTTTCTTCTCAGCTACCTTCTTAGCTATAACCTCATTCATCTTCTTCTCTGCCTCAAGGTTCTTTGCATAAACATCACTTTTGCTCTTTGCTTCATTAACGCGGATTTGCTCCAAACCTTTCTCCTTGTCGGCTTTCCAAGCGTCAAACTTAGCCTTAGCCGTAGCCTCGTCAAAAGCACCCTTCTTGACACCGCCACGAAGATGCTTCATCATGTAGACACCTTCACGCTTGAGAATATTTCTTACCGTATCAGTAGGCTGTGCTCCAGTCTCCACCCAATAAAGGGCACGGTCGAAATTCAAGTCCACCGTAGCAGGGTTGGTGTTAGGGTTATAAGTACCAATTTTCTCTGTAAAACGACCATCACGTGGTGCTCTTACATCAGCAATGACGATGCGGTAAAAGGCATATCCCTTACGACCGCCACGCTGTAATCTGATTTTTGTTGCCATTGTTTGTTATTAAATTTGGTTTAAACTATGCTGCCAACTCGTGACAGCGGCTGCAAAGGTAATGCTTTAATCCGAAAATTACAACCTTATAATGCCTTTTTAACTATTTTTCCGTAAAACTCATTGCTTTACAAGTTTCAACCCGCACTCCAGACCATCCATGCTGCCAAGCAAAGACGTTGCCGCCTTTAACGTAGAGTTCTGGGTTATATCGCCAAGTACGTTAACATACTGTAGCAACTTGGAAGCATCCATCACAATTAACAGGTTGTTACCATCAAGCTGGGTCGTACCTACTATCTGTGACACCTTTCCGCCATACTTCAGGACTATGTTTTTATCTTCCACCGTATAAGTTCCCTTGAAAGTCTTGTCCAAAAACGTTTGTGTAAAGGCGCCATCCTCGTCGAAAGTCATGGTAACGCATCCCTTCTTAATACCAAAACCCTCAAGTTTTTCCCTCAATTTATCCTCTACTGCCGATGAAGCTAATTTGCCGCCAATGTTCTTCAAGCTGTTGTCGCTCGTCAATACCACTGCGGGTTCTTCATAAACCCATGTACCTATAATCTTATCCTTTGTTGCAACTTTATTACCTGAAAATATACTTGTCAGAGCGGATACAATACCACCAGACTTGCTTTCGGTAGAGGAAGTTGTCTTCTCCGTATTCTCCTTATTGCCCGACACTACGTTTTTCAAAATGTTTCCAAGACTGATTTGGGCATCAGACTGTGTGCTGAAAATCAACGCGGTGCAAACTAACGCACCTTTTACCAAAAACTTTTTCATGACGTTATTTATTTTAAACTACTTTATTTCATATATCTTGCTCGGAACGTTACGCCTCAACACATCTATCTCGACAGAGTCCAAATAATCCAGGCCCGCTCCCTTTAGTTCCAGTTCAACCGTCTTCCTTGCCAATTCGGGATGGTTATTCTCCTGGCTGAGATGACAGAGCCAGACATGGCGCAGCCTTTCCGTAGCATTGTCTATTATGGCTTTGGCGCACAGCTTGTTAGACAAATGGCCATTTCCACCAGACACTCGTTTTTTCAGATAGTCAGGATAAACACCCGACCACAACATTTCCTCGTCATAATTTGCTTCTATAACCAAATATTCAGCCTCTCCAATAATGTGCGCCATCCCGTCCGTCAGGTGCCCAACGTCCGTCATCAGGCAAAACGTATGGCCGCCGCACACTATCTTAAAGCCTACGTTCTCAAGGCTATCGTGCGGAACATGGAACGGGGTTATGACAAAATCGCCAAGACAGAGTTTTTCATCCACTGACAATTTACGGATATTGGCGGGGTCTACCTTTTTGCGCACACAATAATTACGGTATATACCTTCATGCACCCTCTCCGTAGCATAGACCGGCAACCCATACGTGTTGCTGACAAGGCCTACGGCCTTTACATGGTCGGCATGGTCATGCGTCACAAGGATACACCTGACATTAGCCAGGCTCAAGCCATAGTCCGAAAAGTATTTTTTCAACTTCCTTATGCCTATGCCTGCGTCTATCAATATACCGTAATCACCTGAAAATATATAATAGCAATTTCCGCAACTTCCGCTGCCGAAAGATATGAAACTTAGCATCTTTTCAATTTTTGACTGCAAAAGTATAAAGAAATGGGCACGGGACAAAAAAAATTAATACCTTTGTAGAAAATTTTAAGATTGTAAAACCATGAAATTTACGGAAAAAAAGGTCACCACAAGCAGTCTGGCTTCGTCCTCCTGCAACATTTTCACCATATCTTTCATGATTGCACTATTTTTTCTGTCATCGTGCAGTTATAATGAAGAAAACATCATGAAAGAAGAAATAGCAGCAACCGTTGACGAATTTGCCACGCACTATTTCAATTTTGACTTCAACAATACCTTGAATGCCTGTACTCCCGAGTCAAGAAAATGGTTGAGTTTCATATCAAGTAACGTCCTGCAGGAAGATATTGACATACTCAAGGCACAAAAAGAGGGTGCCTGGCATGAGACAGAAGACATCAACCTGACATCAGACACCACGGCTACGGCTGTATGCAAGGTGTTCAACTTCCTGAAGATAGACACCCTGGGACGTGCAGGGAGAATGACCGAACAGGCCACTTACAAAATACCCATGGTAAAAAGGAACGGGAAATGGCTTGTCAAAATGGAAGGCCTACCGCAAAATGAAAAGCAAAATCTCGACTAAAGTCCGGATGGAATATGGCATAATGCTCACTTGACGACTCGTAAGCAGGGTTGACAGCCTTCATACCCATATCGAAGCGAAGGATGAAGAAATCAAAATTAAACCTTATTCCCAAGCCATAAGCGACGGCTATCTGTTTGTAGAACTCGTCGAACTTGAATTGCCCGCCTGGCTGTTCAGCATATTCCCGCAAAGTCCAGATGTTTCCCGCATCGACAAACACGGCCCCATAGATTTTCCAGAACAGGAAGGTACGCAATTCCAAGTTCAAGTCCAGCTTCAAGTCACCTGTCTGGTTTATGAAGTCTATAGCGCCATCGGTACCCTTGAACTTGCCAGGCCCTAACCCCCTGACACTCCATCCCCTTACCGAATTGGCTCCTCCCGAGAAATACCGCTTCTCGAAAGGCAGTATTTTGCTGTTGCCGTAAGGATAAGCTACGCCAAGGCCGAAATGGAATGTAAGGCTGTTATTCCTGTCAATCCGGAACAAGTGGGTATAGTCAAAATCAGCTTTTGCATATTGTGCAAAGGCTATATTAAATAAGGTGTACTGTCCGTCGGCATTACGCTTGCCGCCTATGGCACGCGATATGCCACTAAGCAGGTTGCCCGAAGTCTCCACGTTCACCTTGTATGCGTCAATGCCATTGTTGAACGACATCCCGAAACCCATCTTCATTATGAACAAATCTTCATAATTGTAACGCAAGATGGAGTTACGGTTACTAACGTCGTCAAGATATTCTTCCCTGAAAGTGGAAGAAATCCACGGCATATAGATATAGTTGAGGTCAAGTAAGTCGAACTTGTAACTGCGCTTGCCGGACACATCGTCCCACAAGTAACGCCACGCCGCCGTAAACACACGGCGGTGAAACTCGGGACGGTTCTGCAAGTTGTAACTGGCCGACAGCTCCGACACGGCCGTGGAGCGGCGCCTGAACTCCCTCGAAAGGAATGGCACCACGAAACGCGGGAACACTAACCTCGCCTCGAGGCTGTACTCCTCATAGTCCTGGTTCTGGTAGCCTTCAAGCCCCGTGATGGCTTCGAACGCACCGCGCAACTTGACGCTGAAAGTCTCAGCGCCACGAAACAGGTTGCGGTTTTCGTAGGTGAGCGACGCCGCCGCACCAAAGTCACCAGCCGTATTGGTCCCCTCGGGCTGGAAGCTGATGCTGTTTATCTTGTTAGAACTTATGCCTATGTCGCAATCGAGGATGTTGCTGTCCGGACGTTCGGTAAACTTTATGTTCGTATATTTCACGATGTGCAGACGGCCGAACCTGTTATAAGTCTTCTGCAGGCTGGCAGCGTTATAAGGCTTGCCAGGCTCTATCAACGTATTCTCGTCAAGAACCGACTGCCGCAGGGGTATCCTCTCTGTCCCGCCACTTGCATGATACTTTATGTCACCTATCGTAAACCGCCTGTGCGCCGTTTCCCCTCCACCTCCGTCAACGATGTTTTTATGCAGGTGGAGAGTCAAGTCAACGCCAGAACCGCCTCTAACCGTATCCGCCGAATAGGATATGAAGTCCTTGTGGAA
This sequence comes from uncultured Prevotella sp., assembly GCA_944319815.1. GTDB lineage: Bacteria > Bacteroidota > Bacteroidia > Bacteroidales > Bacteroidaceae > Prevotella. The sequence goes on from CALUEX010000002.1 coordinate 50,098, forward strand.
ATAAAAATAGCCATTGTTGTTGAGCAAGTCGGTTATCCGTTCGCGCTCGGCGTCAAGCTCGTTCACGATGAACGGCATACCTTCACGCAGCCTTGAATGGCCATACGCGCCGAAGGATGAAAGCAACGAGCCTACGCCAGGGTCCTGTATGTCATACCTTATCGTGCGCAAATGAAACCTTTGGCCCGGATGCAAGTTGTATATTACCTTGACTTTACGCTTCCTGCCGAACTCCAACTCGTAATCGGCCTTGCCACGCGCATAGCCAAGGCCACGCATGACCTCGGCAAAGTCGTCACAGGTAAGGGCTGCCTGTACCGAATCAAACAGCACTGGCGACTCACCAATATCCTGCAACTTGCGGTTTATCCACTTTGTCGTGTCACGACCGGACAGGGCATACGTGCCAAGAGGTATCTTGAAAAGCGAGAACCACTTAGAGTTGCCTTTTTGCCTGACGTATTGCATGAACAGGCTTTCGTCAAGCCCCTTGTCGTCCGACTTTATCTCTACATCGTCAAGAAGCCAGTCGCCTTCGGACACGAACTTTGACGCGGAGCATCCCGAAACGAGTAACGCCGAAAACCATGCAAGCAAAGACAGGATTATATTATTTGACAGCCGTTTCGCCACTTAATCATCTTTTAATGGTGCAAAAGTAATAATTTTTTAGTAGTTTTGTCGGCATACAAAAAGAAAAACATCATGTTGAGCAAAAATCAAATAAAAAAAATAAAGTCTCTCGAACTTAAAAAAAACCGTGAGCGTGAAGGCGCTTTCGTGGCCGAAGGGCCTAAAATCGTAAGCGACCTGCTGGCCGTCTGCACTCCGCGCTTGGTCGTGGCCACGCCCGACTGGCACGCACGTTACGGCGCAAGCGTGCCAGCGCCGTGCGTGACCGCTACTGAAGACGAGTTGCGCAAAGCCAGCTTCCAGCAGCACCCACAGCAAGTAATAGGCATATTCAACATACCCGTCCACACCGTCGGGGCCAGCATCTGCTCGAAGGAACTATGCCTGGCCCTTGACAGAATACAAGACCCCGGCAACCTCGGCACAATCATACGCATAGCCGACTGGTTCGGAATATCCACAATATTCTGCAGCAATGACACGGTTGACGCTTTCAGCCCCAAAGTAGTGCAAGCCACCATGGGAAGCATAGCCCGCGTAAAAATCATCTACACCGACATACGCGAACTGCTCGACAGCCTGCCGGCCGACGTACCCATATACGCGACCGCCCTTGGCGGAGAAAACATCTACAGGCAGGAGCTGTCGGCCAACGGTCTGCTGATAATGGGCAACGAAGGCAACGGGGTGTCACCGGAAGTCATGGAACGTGCCAACAAGCTGCTGTTGATACCGTCATACTCTACGTCAAGCGGCATAGACAGCCTCAACGTGGCCATAGCCACGGCTGTGGCTTGCGCCGAATTCAGGAGAAGGCTCGGCTGACCACAAACCGGCAAGAGTCGCCATGGCGACAAAAGCGGAAGCAAAGAACGGGGACAGCATTATATCATGCGTAACGACCTTACAGCCAGCACTTTACGAAAGGCCATCTTTTACCGCGTAAAAGGTGGCCTTTCATTATGCCAAAGACGGCCTTTAATATTGCAAGATGCCGCATAACGCAGAAAGCAAGCAACAAGCAAAAAACAACTAAAACGTTTGCGTATTAAATAAATATGCGTATATTTGCACAATCTTTTAAAACTTAATAGTATGAAAATATCACGTATTGAGCACTTGGGTATAGCCGTTCAGAGCATAGACGAAGCTCTACCCTACTTCGAGAATGTCTTGGGACTTAAATGCTACGCTGTCGAAGAAGTGGCAGACCAGAAAGTGAAGACCGCCTTCCTGAAATGTGGCGAAGTGAAACTGGAACTTCTTGAGCCAACGTCTCCCGACAGCACAATCCAGAAATGGCTCGACAAGGGCAACCACGGAGTGCACCATGTGGCTTTCTGCATAGAAGACGGCGTAAGCAACGCGCTCGCAGAGTGTGACGGCAAAGGCGTGCGCCTGATAGACAAGGCGCCGAGAAAGGGTGCCGAAAACCTTAACATTGCCTTCCTGCACCCAAAATCCACGTGTGGAGTTCTCACCGAACTTTGTGAACAATAATAAATATGTTGAGGCTATAGAGGCTATAACGGGTTTCACTGATTGGCAACACGCATGACTGCCAAGACCGTAATAACCAGCATAACCATAAAACCTAAAATAAAAAACACAATGAGCAAACAAGTAGAAAAAATCAAGGAGCTAATCGCCAAGCGCGAAAAAGCACGCCTCGGCGGCGGCGAAAAAGCCATAGAGAAACAGCACGCACGCGGCAAGTATACGGCGCGTGAACGCATCGATATGCTTCTTGATGAAGGCAGCTTCGAGGAATTTGATATGTTCAAGCTGCACCGCTGCACCAACTTCGGCATGGAGAAGAAGCAATATCTCGGCGACGGCGTTGTTGCAGGATGCGGAACCATCGACGGCCGCCTGGTATATATATTCGCGCAAGACTTCACGGTAAACGGTGGCTCACTGTCTGAGACAATGGCACAGAAGATTTGCAAGGTGATGGACATGGCCATGAAGATGGGTGCCCCCGTAATCGGCATTAACGACTCTGGAGGCGCACGCATACAGGAAGGCATCTGCGCCCTGGCAGGATTTGCCGAAATCTTCGAGCGTAACATCCTTGCATCCGGCGTTATCCCGCAAATCAGCGGAATATTCGGCCCGTGTGCAGGTGGAGCCGTTTACTCTCCTGCATTGACGGACTTCACCCTGATGATGGAAAACACTTCTTATATGTTCCTCACTGGACCTAAAGTGGTAAAGACCGTCACAGGCGAGGACATCGACCAGGAACACCTCGGCGGAGCAAGCGTACACTCGACCAAGAGCGGCGTGACACACTTCACGGCTGCCACCGAGGAGGAGGCAATGGAGATGATAAAGACCCTCCTCAGCTACATTCCGTCAAACAACATGGAAGAAGCTCCGCGCAAGGAATGCACCGACCCAATCAACAGGATGGAGGACTCATTGAACGAAATCATACCCGAAGACCCCAACCAGGCATACGATATGTATAAGGTCATCGGTGCGATAACCGACAATGGCGAGTTCTTTGAAGTACAGCCTAAGTTCGCCAAGAACATCATCGTAGGCTTCGCACGCTTCAACGGACAGAGCGTCGGCATCGTTGCCAACCAGCCGTCATGCTATGCTGGAGTCCTCGACGTCAACGCAAGCCGCAAGGGCGCACGCTTTGTACGCTTCTGCGACGCCTTCAACATTCCTATCGTAAGCCTCGTTGACGTGCCCGGCTTCCTGCCCGGCACAGGCCAGGAATACAACGCCGTAATCCTGCACGGAGCACAGTTGCTCTACGCATACGGCGAGGCTACGGTGCCCAAGGTTACCGTTACGCTGCGCAAGAGCTACGGCGGAAGCCATATCGTCATGGGATGCAAGCAGCTGCGCACCGACATCAACTACGCATGGCCATCGGCTGAAATCGCCGTCATGGGAGCAAGCGGAGCCGTTGCAGTGCTCTGTGCAAAAGAAGCCAAGGAGCACGAAGACCCCAAGGCTTTCCTTGCAGAGAAGGAAGAAGAGTACACCGATATGTTCGCCAACCCGTACCAGGCAGCTAAGTACGGTTACATAGACGACGTGATAGAGCCAAGAAATACGCGCTTCCGCATTTGCCGTGCTTTGGCACAGCTGGCAACCAAACGCGACGGTCTGCCCGCAAAGAAACATGGCAATATACCAATGTAATGTTTCGTTTCAACATAATAAAAAACACAATCATGAACAACAACGAAATCTATGCAGCCATAGCTTTGGCATTGCATGAGTTCGAGGGCAACAATGTGCATGACAAGGAAGCAGGCATCATCACAATCAGGAGCAAACACACTGAATGGGAAATGCATTCACTCAACATGACACCACGCCCATAATGAGTGGAATGAAGTTTTGGGACAGGTGGCAAATGTACTTCGTGACAGGCGCCAGCCTGTCTCAAAACCTCAAAACTAATAAAACAAAAAGCTATGAAAGAATACAAATATACGATAAACGGTAACAAATACAACGTTACCATCGCAGGGATAGAAGACAACATCGCTAACGTTGTCGTTAACGGCGAGGAGTATAAAGTCGAGATGGAAAAGGAGCCGGAACCTGTTAAGAAGAAAGTTGTTGTAAAGCCTGTCGCGGCTCCAGCTCCGGCAGAGGCTCCGGCATCAGGAAATGGCACGAAAGTCAACGTCAACAATGCAGTAAAGTCTCCACTGCCGGGAGTTATCGTCGAAATCAAGGTAAAGGTGGGTGACGAGGTGAAGGCCGGAGACACGGTCGTTGTACTCGAAGCCATGAAAATGGCCAACAACCTTGACACCGAAAGAAGCGGAAAAGTCACAGCCGTTCTCGTAAGTGAGGGTGAGAGCGTAATGGAGGACACCCCACTTGTAGTAATAGAATAACGACCAATAATTATAGTCCCAAAACAAAGCGCCTGGAACATAAACTGTTCCAGGCGCTTTGTTTTGGGACTATACGATAGCCACGGCACATATCTTTATGTCAACGTTCACCCTTTCCGTGTGGCTTTACCTTAGGCAGGTGTTTCCTCTTGCGTATCCACTCGGCTTTGCGCTTTTCGTATTCTTCTTGGTGACGTTCAAGAAAATTATCTGCCATACTAATGCCTAAACCTACTATAAACAACCTCCAACTTAATATCGCCGTTCTTGTTTTCGCTGCCACCAACAAGTCTCGTGCTCGTCAAGCTCATGTCGTGCACGACCTTGAGAACTTGCCCAGACGAGTTTGTAGTCAACGTAACGGGAATGATTACCACCTTGTTCCAGTCTTCACTCCTATCTTTATTGTTGTACATATAGGTAATCATGCCTGAAATATTGTTGAAGACATAATTGTTATAAGCAGAATTATATGTGGCCGTAAACGACTTCTGATAGTCAACTACATTCTCATTCTCAAAAAAACTATACAAACTATCCTTTGGTATCATTAACAACGTTGACGGAACATCTAATGAATATTCACCATTATACTCGTTATTAATACGAGTAAGGGTCAGTTTCGCAGTATTAAGAGTATCATTTTCATGCCCCAATTTCACGTCATCAACGGGCAATGTCAATTCCGTAAATATGCCAGCTGGGGTTTTCAGGTACGTACAACTATTATCTGCAGCCAACGCTTCAAGAGCATCCCCATCGTTGACTATGGTCGTTGTCTGCAGCACTTCCTCCGTACCTGCGAAAGTAGAAGTACCGACAAACGTAGAATCGGCCTTGTACTTAAAATAAACGTTCAACTGGCTGACCATCACGTATGCCATTGACCCAAGTCCGTCATTAACCTTAAAATAGAAGCCTGGGCATACATTATGGATGAAGTTGTATGAATTCTTGAAATTGGACGGGTCCTCATAAAACTTGCGCATTATATAAGTCCCGTAATTATTGTACTTGTTTCCTTGTTTGTCGGTGTATTCCCCGTTAAGGCTTATCTTTATATTGGGGGTATAAGAACTCTCGTCTGCACGGTTTTCGTCACTTACGGAAAGGTCGGTAAGAGTATAAGTCTTATTAACCTTAAAACCATCAGCAGAGACGTAGCCTTCTTCCTGTGGGTCGAAATTAGAATAATACTTCTTTTCCTCTGACATCGGCTCTGACATCTCATAAGCCGTCAGGTTCATAGTCGCGAGCGAATCGCCGTAGAAACTTGTATAATAAAGCCTTATATAACAAGAGTCGGCAATAACATTGCCCGCGCCATCCAAACTGACAATACTGTCCTTATCAGGGAACGTATAGTTTTCAAGCGTACCGAACTGCGCCATGAAGTCTCCCGTAATATAGTTTCCGCTCTCCGGGTCGCGAATTTTGCCCAAATATCCCGTAGTGTTACGTGACAAGACCGAATCTACGGTGAAGGAGCTTGAAGATACGTCAAACGTCGCAGTAGCCACATCTAACAAGTCCGACGTATCCGTAAGGGAATTTCCTATTGTATCTGTCGTATCGTCACACGCCGTAAACGCCACTGACAAAGAAAGCGCCACAGCAACAAAAAAATTAATTTTCATTGGAATGTCAATCTAATAGACAACGGTGAAGTTAGTTATTCAGATTTGGCTTCGAGTATCCTGTCATAAAAATCTTCATAGGCCTGACAGATTTTGTCGTCTTCGGGACTGGTCATAACCGGCAATCCCCTACCCTCGGCATATTCCATCAACTCAGGATTAACATCCTTACCTGCGCCTATGACGCCATCCGAATAGTCGATGGCAAGTTTCTGCAAATCAACGAAACTGAAGTTCTCGTTATATTTATCCAATATGTCTGACTTTACGTCACGGAATTCTATGCTTCTCCTGAAATTGTCACCGAGACTTCCCTCCAGCTTCTCCGAGAACAACGAAGTCACTATCTTGGCATTGGCAAAAGAAGGTTCATCCTGATAAGCCGCCCGGATATACAATGGTATTATCGAGCACATCCATCCCTGGCAATGAATTATGTCCGGTACCCAACGCAACTTCTTGACGGTCTCAAGCACTCCGCGGGCAAAGAATATTGCCCTCTCGCCGTTGTCGTCATACTCGTTGCCGTTCTCGTCAAACGCCATCAAGCGTTTCGTGAAATAGTCTTCATTGTCAATGAAATAGACCTGTATCCTTGTTGACGGAATCGAGGCCACCTTTATTATCAGCGGATGGTCGGTCTCGTCGATGATGAGCATCATACGCGACAAGCGTATCACTTCATGCAACTGGCCGCGCCGCTCGTTGATGTTGCCCCATTTAGGCATGAACGTCCTTATCTCATAGCCCTTGTCTTGAATTAACTGTGGTACCACACGCCCCAAATGCGACATCTCGCTTTCAGGTACATACGGAGTGATTTCCTGGTTTATGAATAATACCTTCTTTGCCGTCATGATGTTTAAATTTATCCTTGCAAAGGTACAAAAAAGTTCTCAAAATGAGGAATTTTTTTTCGTTTATTAGACTAAAAGCACCCTTTTAACGGCATATTTTTGGGATTATTCTTTTTTATTCAAGAAATTTGTTGTTATTTTGCACGCCGATTCAATAAGCGTTGAAACATTATTTATCATGAAAGTTTTTCATAAAATAGTTGAGCTCCAGAACAAATTGTTCGATGACAGGAAGCAAGGCAAAAGCATTGGGCTGGTACCCACGATGGGCGCGCTCCACGAAGGGCACGCCTCCCTGGTCAGGAAAAGCGTCAACGACAATGACATCACGGTTGTTTCAATCTTCGTCAATCCCACACAATTCAACGACCCAAAAGACTTGAGTTCATATCCGAGGGACCTCGACGCTGACTGCAAGCTGCTTGAAAGCGTTGGCGCAGACTATGTCCTGGCGCCGACGGTCGAGGAGATGTACCCTACACCGGACACGCGCCACTTTGAGTTCCCTCCGGTAACGACCGTCATGGAAGGCGCACACCGCCCCGGCCACTTCAACGGCGTATGCCAAGTAGTCAGCCGCCTGTTCTACATCGTGCGGCCTGACAGGGCTTATTTCGGGGAAAAAGACTGGCAACAAATTGCCGTTGTAAAGGCCATGGTCAAATACCTCGGCCTAAACGTTGACATTGTTGAATGCCCGATAGTGAGAGACAGCGACGGCTTGGCAAGGTCTTCGCGCAACGCCCTGCTGTCGCCCGGCGAACGCAAGATAGCCCCAAGCATATTCAAGGCTTTGAAGGAAAGTGTCGAATACGCTAAAACACACAGCGTAAAAGAAACCCACGACCACGTGACCGAACAGATTAACGCCACGGACGGCCTTGACGTGGAATATTTCGCGATTGTGGACGGGAACACGCTGCAAGACGTCAACAGCTGGGACGACTCACGATACGTCGTGGGCTGCATCACTGTATATTGCGGAGACAGGCCCGTAAGACTTATAGACCACATAAAATATAAAGACTGACATAACCATGATGATAGAAGTCCTGAAAAGCAAACTGCATTGCGTCCAAGTGACGGAAGCCAACCTTAACTATATGGGAAGCATCACCATAGACGAAGACTTGATGGATGCGGCAAACATGATAGCCGGCGAGAAAGTGCAGATTGTCAACAACAACAACGGCGAACGGTTCGAGACGTACATCATAAAAGGCGAACGCGGCAGTGGCTGCATCTGCCTCAACGGGGCAGCGGCAAGGAAATGCCAGGTTGGCGACACCGTGATAATAATTGCTTATGCCCTGATGGACTTTGAGGAAGCAAAACATTTCACGCCCACCGTTGTGTTCCCGGAGCACAATAAAATTGTAAAATAAACGCGGCATAACGCCAAAAACAATAAAAGTAAACGCTGGTTTCGCTAATAGAAGCCAGCGTTTACTTTTTAATTTGTATCCTTTCACACTGCAAAAAGGCACATATCGGCGTCTAAAAAGCATCCTTTTAGGAAGCAGTTTGCCGTTTTCCATAAGTCATTGAATATCAAGATATTATGTGATAATTGTTTTTAATGACTTATTACACGTGAGGTCGGTATAAGAAAACGATTGAAAAAGTTGTGGAAATGAGATATTTTTAGTACCTTTATAGTCGACAATCAATAAGTTGCGTTATATAAAACAAATCATTAGTCCTAAAATGTGATATGTCCTAATTGGAGTGCTTACAAGATTTTACTTCGAAATAAGCTTTCATTACTATTTTCTTATTGTCTATTCTTGCATCATCAGAATATGCTGTATTACAGAACTTATAGTGACCTGCCTTTAAAAAAACTTTAGCATAATCATTTATGCAACTATATGCAGGTATTTCTTTTCCCATCAAAATGGAACCAAAATCATTTTGTATACGAATCCATTTTCCTTTTACTTGTCTTTCTATCCAATACTCATCTGAAAGATATATATAATGCCACTGTGTTTGATTCTTAATACTATACAGTATAACAATGGAATCTCCTTGTGAAAAACGACATTGTTTAAGCTCTATATACAGAGAGTCTTTGTTCTTATTAGAACTTGAGGAAGGTTTTATTTGATATTCAGTGTCTGCTTTTGGGGCATTATTTTTGGGGATATTACATGAGAATATCCCAAAAGATAATATGCAAAAAAATAAAAACTTCATTTTAAAAATTTTAGTATCTAACGTGAGTTTGACGAAATCAAGTTCAACATAAAAGTTGGTGATTAGCGAAAATTGTTGTATCTTTATAGTGCTAAATTACAAAGAAATACGAACAATGATTGCTATGCTCACCGACGACAAAGTTACAGAATTATTTTGTATGGCAGACGATTTCTGCAAGTTTTTTGACTCTCAAATGGAAAAATACAGTGTCCGTGACGTCCGAAAATGCCGTTACCACCGTGACAGCAGGATATTTCTTTGAAAACTCGTCTATAATACAATAAATTTCCGTAATTTTGTCCTTGGTAATCATCGTTGAATGTTTTTGTAACTGCTTGATTTTCACCTATAAAGGTACAAAACATTCACGAGATTACCAACTATTTACACTCTTTTTTTATCCCGAACTGGCGTATATTTTGATACACAACTCGCTTTATTCTGATTTTCGTCGAACTCACGTTATTACCATCAAAAAGGGCCGGAAAGCCGCAAACTTTCCAGCCCTTGTAATTTGTAAGACGAGACAATCCTGCCCCTTACTTAGCCTTCGACTCTTCTTCAAGTTTAAGTTGCCACTTCCATGCCGAGCGCAACGTATCCTCAAGGCTGGTCTCCGCTTTCCACCCAAGCACGGTATTGGCCTTAGTCGGGTCGGCCCACACTTTCTCGATGTCGCCCTCACGACGGGGAGCATACTCCCAGTTGACCTTTACGCCTGTGGCCTTCTCGAAGCCTTCAACAACCTCAAGCGTACTTACTCCGTGGCCCGTACCGATGTTAAACACCTCTACGGCATCCGTGTCAGCCTTGTCAAGGACGCGCTCCATTGCTTTTACGTGCGCCTTTGCCAAGTCTACTACATAGATGTAGTCGCGTATGCAAGTGCCGTCGGGCGTATTATAGTCATTGCCAAAAATCTTGAGTTGTTTACGCAGCCCGATGGCAGTCTGTGTAACAAACGGAATAAGGTTCATCGGCACTCCGTTGGGCAACTCGCCAATATAAGCCGACGGATGGGCACCTATAGGATTGAAATATCTCAAAATCACTGACTTGATTGGCGCCCCGCTATGGATGAAGTCTTGTATAATCTCCTCGTTGACCTGCTTTGTATTGCCATACGGGCTTAACGCTTTCTGTATCGGGGCGTTTTCCGTAACCGGCAGGTTCTCAGGTGTGGGCTGGCCATAAACGGTGCAGCTCGACGAGAAGATAATGCCCTTGACGCCGTGTTTTGGCATCAGTTCAAGTATGTTCAGCAAGCTCGTTATATTATTACGGTAGTAAAGCAGTGGCTTTTGGACGCTCTCTCCCACGGCCTTGCTTGCCGCGAAGTGGATTATGCCCTTTATGTCCCCATACTTGGCGAACACATTGTCCATAGCCTCAATATCGCAACAGTCAACCTGTTCGAAGTCCGGGCGCACTCCTGTGATTTTCTCTATACCCTCCACTACATCTGCCTGGGAGTTTGACAGGTTATCCACAATCACGACCTTATAGCCCGCCTGTTGCAACTCAACTACAGTATGCGAGCCGATAAAGCCAGTTCCTCCTGTTACCAAAATAGTCTGTTTCATAGATATTCTCATTAAATGTTAATCTTTTATGCAAAACTAACCATATTTTATGGTATTTACAAAGGATGAGGACAAAAAGATTAAATGAATGTCCGCAAACGGCCTAATATCCACCTATATGGACGCACGCCTCGTGAGTCCGGGTAATGTTGTGTACAAACACTTACCGTATTATGCCTTAGTTGGGCGGATGCACGAGCCGTACATCCCTACTTTTGGGTGAAGGAAATAGCAACAGAAAGTGCACGTTTGGGAGCTTTGCTGATATTCATAAAGATTATACAATCGGGAAATATGCAGGAAAATGACAACCTTAGTACAACGCGAATAAAAACAAGGCTGCAAACGTCCGAAAAAAAATGCGGGAGCAAACGGACTTCAAAATCCCTGCTCCCGCATTATAGCTATATCTTTGGTCAGTAACTGCAAATCAGTTAAGACCGAACAGTTCACGCAAACCTCCGTCTACACCGGAGAAGCCCATGAACGCAAGACTGAGAAGACCCGCCGTCACAAGCACGATTGCCATTCCACGCATCCCCTTCGGGATATTAACCATGGCCAACTGCTCACGTATGCCAGCAAAAACAACCAACGCGACGGCAAAACCTACGGCCGTGGAGAAAGCGTAAACGACACTCTGGATAAGCGAATACTCCTTCTGGATGACCAGTATGGCAACGCCAAGCACGGCGCAGTTGGTGGTAATCAGCGGCAAGTAAATGCCCAGTGCCTGGTAAAGGGAAGGAGAAACTTTCTTCAGGATTATCTCAACCATCTGCACAAGGGCGGCAATGACAAGGATGAAAGCGATTGTCTGGAGGTATTGCAGCCCCATGGGGTTGAGGATGTAGATTTGCACAAGGTACGTCACGATTGTAGAAAGGGTAAGCACGAAGGCCACGGCCGCGCCCATGCCCAATGATGTTGAAATCTTCTGGGACACGCCGAGAAACGGACAAATGCCCAAGAACTGTGACAACACAATGTTGTTCACGAATATGGCCGAGATGAAAATCAGTAAGTATTCCATAAACTACGCTTTCTTAAATCTGTTAACTATTGCTATCAAATACCCCAAGGTTATGAAAGCACCCGGAGGCAAGATGAAAAGGAGCATATTGCTCGTCTCAGGAAGCAGGACAAGACCAAATATCGAACCGGCCCCGAGAAGCTCGCGCACAGCTCCGAGAAGGGTCAGCGCAATGCTGAAGCCGAGCCCGATGCCAATACCGTCGAACAGGCTCTCGACAGGCCCATGGCTGCAAGCGAATGCCTCGGCACGGCCAAGGATGATACAGTTCACCACGATTAGCGGGATATAGAGGCCCAGCGTGGCATATATGGCTGGAACGTATGCCTGCATGAGCATCTGCAAGATTGTCACGAAGGATGCAATGACAACCACGAAAACAGGTATGCGCACCATGTCTGGCGTCAAGTTCTTTATCAAAGAAATAACCAAGTTTGAGCATATCAGCACAAACATAGTAGCCAATCCCATCGATAAGCCATTCATTGCTGACGTTGTCGTGGCCAACGTAGGACACATACCAAGAAGGAGCACGAAGGTAGGGTTCTCCTTGACTACACCGTTGATTAATATTTTTATATAATTCATAGTTCCTTATAGTTTTAGGTAATACTAATTTTTGTGGCCGGGCGTAGCACCGGTTTGGGCATCCACAGGAAGAGACTTATAAGCCTGGTATGCTTGGTTTACGGCCAACAGAAACGCACGGCTCGTAATAGTTGAAGCTGTTATGGCATCTATGTCGCCCCCGTCTTTCTTCACCGTGAGTTTGTCTGACGCGGGATTTTTGCCTATCACGCATCCCTTACCGTCTTTCTGGAACCATTTGTCGGCCTTTGCGCCAAGTCCAGGAGTTTCAGCGTGCTGTAAGATAGTATAACCAAGGATTTTTCCGTCATTGTCGAAACCGACCAAAACCTTCAGGTCTCCGCCAAATCCGCCAGTCGTGCTCTCAACTGCTGCACCGAGAGGCTTGTTGTCAGAACCCACCGTTTCATGGATTACAAATGTTACTTCCTTGCCGGAAATAGTCTGTTTTACGGTATCATCCTTTGCCACAGACAAGTCAACACCCCCCATAACAGCCTTAATTCCGTCAGCAAGGGTCTTTTCCGATTGCAACTTTATAGGTTCTTCCGTAACATGGTTTACGTAGGCCAAGATGCTACCCGTTATCAGGGCAACCCCTACGAGGACGACAACCATGTTGGTTATTGTAGATTCAAGTTTTTTCATTTTCCACCCTCCTTGTTTACTATTTCACCAAAACGCTTCGGCTTTACGTATGTATTGATAAGAGGAGTAAATGCGTTCATGATAAGGATTGCGAACGACATTCCCTCGGGATAAGAGCCCCAGTTCCTTATTACGACCGTAAGGAAGCCTATGGCTATACCATATATCAACTGGCCCTTATGCGTCATTGGAGACGTAACATAATCGGTCGCCATGAAAATTGCGCCTAACATCAAGCCGCCGCTTAACAACGTGGCTACAGGATTGGCATAAACAGGATTGGCCAAATGCAGCAAGCCGCTGAACACAAACACCGTTGCAAGGATGCTGACAGGTATGTGCCACGTGATAATCTTGCGCCAAAGCATATAAACAAGGCCGATTATCAATGCCAAGGCGCAGACCTCGCCAATGGCTCCTGCACCGTTGTTAAGACCGGGATTACCAAGCAACAACGATAAAGAGTCAGGCAGCTGGTCGAGAACAGAAGCATCGCCAGACTTTATAGCCTGCTTCATTATACTCAACGGGGTAGCCCCTGTCTGTGCATCAACGTATGAGCCAAGCTGTCCTGCTATAGGCCACGATGTCATCTGTGCCGGGAACGACGCCAAAAGGAAGCAACGGCCGACCAAAGCTGGATTGAAAGGATTGCAACCAAGCCCTCCGAAAGTCATCTTTCCTATACCAATCGCAACCAGTGCGCCTATTATAACAATCCATACAGGAATATTGGAAGGCAGGTTAAAACCTAACAACAGGCCTGTGAGTATTGCAGAACCGTCACTTATAGTCGGCTCCTTCTTTAATATATACTTTGTAATCGCCCACTCGAAGAACACGCAGGCGGCAACGCTTGATGCGCAAACGACGGCCGAACCTAAACCGAAATAAAGGAACGACACGATTAATGCCGGCACCAAGGCTATTATCACGCCGTACATATTACGCTCTACGCTGTCCGTACCATGTGCGTGCGGTGACAATGAAACTATCAGTTTACTCATTTTCTTGATTTGATTAAGTTCCGACTTTTCAGCCAAAAGATTATTCTATTGATTTATTTTTTCGCGTTGCGAGACTTTATTATGCCCATTACGGTACTCTTCCCAAGCCTTATGTTATCTAACATCGGACGATGGGCAGGGCAGGTAAACTGGCATGAACCGCACTCGATGCACGATGTTATGCCTGCAGCCTCAACCTTTTCCCAATCATGGAAGGCACTGGCAGTTGCCAAAAGATAAGGCTCAAGGCCCATAGGACAGGCGCTGACGCACTTTGCACAACGTATGCAGGGCTGCGGAGCCTTGCGCTTTGCATCATCACCACTAAGTACGGTAACGCTGTTTGTACCCTTGCAGATGGGCACTTCCACCGAAGTCAGGGCCTTGCCCATCATCGGGCCACCTGCCAACAGCTTGTTATCTCCTTCGGGCATACCGCCGCACTCATTAATAAGGTCTATCATCGGAGTGCCCATACGCACGAGGAAGTTGCTCGGCTTCGCGATTTTCTTGCCTGTGACGGTCGTGTAACGCTCAAACAAAGGCTTGTTCTTCATCACTGCCTGGTACACGGCAAAGGCGGTTCCTACATTCTGGACTATGGCGCCTACGTTAACGGGAATGGCCGGAGGTGCCGGAACCTGACGGCGTATTACGGCGTCAACAAGTTGCTTTTCGCCTCCCTGCGGATATTTCTGTGCAAGCGGCACAACCTCAACGTTGGGATTGTTCCTTGTCTTTTCCTCAAAAAGTTCTATCGCCTTGGGCTTGTTCTCTTCTATACCAATATACCCCTTTGTCACCTTGACAGCCTTCATCAGCAAGTCAAGTCCGACAAGAATTTCGTCGGCGTGCTCCATCATGAGCCTATAATCGGAAGTAATATAAGGCTCGCACTCCACTCCGTTAAGGATTACGCACTCGGCCTTTGCCGTAGGCGGAGGGCACAATTTGATAAAAGTGGGGAAACCGGCTCCGCCCATACCAGTAACGCCAGCCTTCTTTACGCGCTCTATTATCTCTTCAGACGTAAGTTCGGGATGTGCGTCGAGAGTCTCGAGCTTGTCAGAACGGTCAATGCTTTCTTCCCATTCATCGCCCTCAACCTTGACTATTATCACCGGCTTGCGATAACCGGTAGCGTCTATGGCCTCGTCTATTTTCAGGACTGTGCCCGAAACCGAAGAATAAACGGGTGCTGAAACAAATCCACCAGCCTCGGCAAGCATTGTGCCGACCTTAACCTTGTCGCCCTTCTTCACTACCGGTTTGGCCGGCGCGCCGATATGCTGCGACAACGGGAATATGGCTTGTTGCGGTAACTTGGCCACTTGCGTGACAGATTCTGAAGACAGTTTGTTTTCTTCAGGATGCACACCGCCTATTCTGAATGTCTTGAATTTCATGCTTTTACCTCCTCTTGTTTAGGTTCAACATTACCTTTACCGTCTGACGACGCAGCTGTCACATCAGCCTTTGGCCTCGGTGCAGGGAAATTCACGGCCACAATGGCGTGTGTAGGACACACCTCAACGCACTTACGGCACAAGCGGCACTTGTCAGGGTCTATGTATGAAACGTTGTTAGATATGGTTATAGCTTCAAACTTACACTCCTTTTCACACTTGCCACAACCTATGCAGGCTGCCTTGCAAGCCTTCATAGCTGCCGCGCCCTTATCCTTGTTGACGCAACGCACATAAACACGGCGGTTCTTCACGCCCTTCTTGCGCAACTCAATAATGTGGCGTGGGCACGCCTTAACGCAAGCGCCGCAGGCTGTACACTTATCCTCGTCAACCTCCGGCAAACCTGTCTCATGGTTCATAGTGATAGCCCCGAACGCACAAGCATTGACGCAATCGCCACAACCGAGACAACCGTAACCGCAACCTGTCTCGCCAGCTCCACAAGAGTTCATCGCCGTACACGTGCGCAAACCGTTGTACTCGGCTATACGTGGACGAAGCTCACACGTTCCATTACAACGTACCACGGCAACCTTAGGTTCGGTGTTGGCCACTGCCATACCAAGCAAATCGGCAACCTGCCCCATGACCTCTGACCCGCCTACGGGACAAAACAGACCTTCAAGCGAGCCTGCGTCTGCTCCTCGAACCATCGCTGCGGCCATTCCTGAGCATCCAGGATAACCGCAACCACCACAGTTGGCACCGGGCAACAATGCCGTAACCTGCGCCAGCCGAGGGTCCTCGTAAACAGCGAACTTCTTGGAACATACATACAGTACGACGGCAGAAACCAGCGCGATGCACCCAAGAACAATTACTGCAATCAAAATAAAGTTCATAAGTTTTGTATTTGTTTTAGTTGTTAATATTTTTCTACGTTACCATGCGCCATCGTCAAACGCCTTCACGCTCAATCCTGAACGACAAACGTGACCTTATCCTCTCACGGCACATATACAATATAAGGTAATACGGGAGCAAAGCGCCTATACTCGACAATGCCGCAACTGCCTCGCTCCCCGTCAAAGCAAGCACGCAAGCAAGCACCGCAATGAGTATGAACAAAGGAATTACCGAACTCAACACAACGGCTAACGTTCCTACACGTTGCGACGCCACTACCACGACATTGTCGCCGACCGTTAAACCTGAAGTCAAGGCACCATAAACCTCCACAATCTTCTCTTTGCTCTCAGAAGCGTTGCAATGGCTCGCTACCTTGCACGACGCACACGCTGAAGATTGAATGATACGCACTTTCACCCGACCGTCTTCAATCCCGTCAACGACACCACAATGCTTTATGTCTGTGCTCATATTATACAAACAAGGTTTTGCAAACTCCAGTTTGCAAATGCAAAAGTAACATTATATTTTCAAACAACAAACTAAAACGAAAAATTTATGTAAAAAATAAGGAACAAACCTATCGCCCCAACTACGAAAACGTTTACAAAAAACGCCACCGTACATGGCGACAAGGTTTGCCACACCACGCAAGCCTTATCTCAACAAATCATCAAGAAACTTGTCAAGGTCTTCGTCGAGCCCTTTCATCAGGTCACCACCTATTATCTTGATGTCACTGTCAACAAGATAAAGCTCCGACACGTGCTCGCGGTCGTCGTTTTCAAGCACAAAGCTGTAAGGTTTCAGTATGCACATATTGTCAACGCTATCGTGCAAGCGGCGTATGACCGTGCGCAACACGTCAGCCGCACCGTCGTAAAAGTCGGGTTCCTTGCTGTCAATCCAGTCGTTAACGACACATCGTGTTATCTCGTCGTCATTGTCGTCAAAGGCCAACAACTCGCCTGTGTCTTGCGACAGGCTTAGGTGGATGTCAGTCATTACCGTAGGCTCGTCCACCACGGGAAACTTCTGTACAATCTTCTTGATGAACCGCTCTAACTGTAAAATTGTCTCTTCCGTTGTTTTCATGGCGTTATTTTAATATTTTATTGACTTTTTGCGTGGTTTACTCTCGTTGCTCATTCGGTCGAGCGCCGTCACGGCATAATGCACCTTCTCGCCAGGCCGAATGTCACTTGCTGGTATTTCATAAAATTCGTCAGTCGTAACGGCTACGATTTTCGACGGGTCGTCAACGTCAACCTCATCCCCTCCGGTGAACTTATACACCACATACTTCACGGCCTCGTTCTTCCAGCCTTTCCCCTTAGGGGCTTTCCAGAACAGCACGGGCCGGCCGTCCATATCCAAGATTTTCATCTTGCGCACCTTCTTGGGAGCCTTGCCGTCAATATACGGCATCGTAGGAACAAAAGCCGGATATTTCCAATACACGTTCTCGAGCAGTGAAGCATAATTGCCCACATTGTCAACAACTGCCTTTGCATACCAAAGCACCGTACCGTTTACGTTGCCCATCATGTCGTGGAGCTTTCTCTTCGCCGGCAACTGGTTGATGTTAGGGTTGGCAGGGTCGGCATTCTTGGCCGTGCGCTCCACGTCCTCACCTATATATAGATGCCGCTTGCCGGCATACTTGTTCCACCATCTTATCAGCGTGTCATAATCTGCCGCGCGGTGGCCTATTTCCCAATAAAGTTGCGGCACGCAATAGTCCACCCAACCGTTATTGACCCACATCAGCACGTCGGCATACAGGTCGTCATAGTTCTGCAATCCGTTCGTGTCGCTACCTATTGACGGTGCGCTCCTCTTGTTGCGGTATATGCCGAAAGGCGACACGCCGAACTTCACCCACGGCTTCACCTTGTGGATGGTCTCATACATCTGCATCATGAATATGTCTACGTTATACCGGCGCCAGTCTCCACGGTCTTTTATGCCGTTATTGTAGGTTGCGTACTCGGCGTTGTCGGGGATTGACTGCCCCGCCACGGGGTACGGGTAGAAATAATCGTCGATGTGCAGGCCGTCGATGTCGTAACGCTCTACGATGTCAGCCACCACCTTACATATATAGTCCCTGTTCTCCGGCAGACCTGGGTTCAATATCAGCTGGCCGTCATACGCAAACACGGCTTCAGGATGCCTTATGGCCACGTGGCTGCGCGCAAGTTCGCGCGTGGTCTTCGTTTTTGCGCGGTAAGGGTTAATCCATGCGTGCAGCTCCATGCCGCGCTTGTGGCACTGCTCCACCATCCACGCCAGCGGGTCCCAATAAGGCGACGGTGCCTGCCCTTGTCGCCCGGTCAGGAAACGGCTCCACGGCTCCAGCTTGCTTTCATACAGGGCGTCGCACTCCGGGCGCACCTGGAAGATTATGGCATTGACGCCGCACTGCTTCAGCCGGTCAAGCTGGTAAGTGAGCGTTTCCTGCATACGCTTCGTGCCCATACCAAGGAACTGGCCGTTGACACACTGTATCCACGCACCGCGGAACTCCCGTTTTTGCTTACTGCCCGTACCTGCCGACATACATCCCGGCAAAACCATACATATTAATAATATTGCGACTTTCAGGCCTACATCGTACTTTTTCATACGCCAAAATTACAATGTTTTGTTCACAAAAACAAATATTAAGCCTATAAAAAGTTGTCAATGCGTATTTTTATGTAGGCGCTTAATAAGTTACCGTTAACCTAAATAGCAAGTGAAACAGCAACAACCATGATTATTTACCCCCCAAAAAAAGTTATCGCTTTTTAAACATCTATTCTTCGCACGAGCACCTCCTGTATTCAAAAACGTTAAAATAAGCATTCAAATCCTTTTCACAAGGCAAAAAAACGCTACAAGGCAAACGTTAAACATTAAGCAATGTTAAATAGCCGAGTTGTGTGGGCACACATTATTTTTGCCTGAATAAATCTTTTATATAATTTGGTTAATATAAAAAAAGTGGTTATATTTGCATCGTTATCCTGAAAACAATCTTTTTACCTT
This sequence comes from uncultured Prevotella sp., assembly GCA_944319815.1. Lineage (GTDB taxonomy): Bacteria > Bacteroidota > Bacteroidia > Bacteroidales > Bacteroidaceae > Prevotella. The sequence continues at coordinate 69,512 of CALUEX010000002.1, forward strand.
AAAAAACTAATACCTATTGAAGATATAGAGCGGTTGCCTGTGAAGGCCACCGCTTTATTGTTTTATGGCCATACAACTTTGAATAGCCAACTTAACAAATTATTTATCAAACACAACAACACGCAGCTAACAGTTCGCATCCACGTCTTGCTTGGTTTGAAACCATGTTGCGCCCAATTTGCAACTTGGCAGATTTACAATCCTCTCCAAAACAGAAGTTTAACCCCAAATCGGTCATTAGACCGCAATGTCTTAATTTCTATAATCTTATTATTGCTTCTTGCCGTCTTATGTCCTTCTGCCGCCGTCTTTTCTTCCGTTCCGTCTCGACGTAGCCCGCTACGCCTTCGACAAAACGGAAGAAAAACCGTCTGCCATGAGTACATAATCCGTCTAAGCTCTAATGAACGATTTGGGTTAAGCATATTTGCCATCCGTCATAACGGAATAAAAGAGCATAAGCTGTAATTTGCGGCATACAGCACGACAAAAGGGTACGTTTTACAATGCAATATGCGGCAAAACACAGAGTAAAAGGGCACGTTTTGCCAAGCGGCTGAACGCCAGCTGGTTACAAAGCAGTAAAAATAAAGCCGCAAAAAAGGCATTAGTTAACGCGAGTTCGGCACGGGAACATATCAAAGGTCTTGCTAAACTCGGCAATATAACCCCATCCAACAGTAGGGACGTACAGCCCGTGCACTAGTGCCCCTACAAGTGGGGTGGCAAACATTCTGAGGGCAAATGGCGTTTTTATCGGCTTTTACGGGGGCAAACTTTGTATATCCAGCATTGCTTTATACGGAACTCACGTTACTGAAGGATGAGGTATTGTCTAAGACGGAGGGTATTTCAGCACACAAAAAACGGCATCCCATTGTCATAAAGCAGGTCTGTGCAATATGCAGGGATGCCGTTTTTAATTATTAACCCGTCATGCTAAAACATGACGGCGAGGCGCAACAGTGGCGTCAAAGCTGCAGCGGCTCGTAAGGAAGTCCGAACACGTCGGCCACCGCCTTGTAGACAACCTTGCCATCGACAATGTTAAGGCCTTCGCGCAAGGCTGCATCGTCAAGGCAAGCCTTGCGCCAACCCTTGTCGGCTAAGGCCACGGCATACTTGAGCGTAGCGTTGGTAAGGGCGAAGGTTGACGTGTTAGGCACCGCCCCGGGGATGTTGGCCACGGCGTAATGCACGATGCCGTCAACTTCATATACTGGTTCACTGTGGGTGGTAGGCCGCGAGGTCTCGAAGCATCCGCCCTGGTCGATTGCCACGTCGACAAGCACCGTGCCCGGCTCCATCAGCGAGAGCATATCGCGGGTGATAAGTTTCGGGGCCTTGTCGCCTGGCACGAGAACGGCACCAACGATGATGTCGGCATCGGTGATTTCCTTGATGATGTTGGCGTGCGACGAATACAGGGTGTTGACATTGGCCGGCATGGTAATGGAAAGCTCGTGCAGCTTAGGCAACGAGATGTCGGTTATAACGACGTCGGCACCCATACCTGCCGCAACGCGGGCCGCCGCCTGGCCTACGATGCCCCCGCCGAGCACGACGACCTTGGCCGGTCTTACGCCCGGAACGCCGCAAATGAGCTTGCCCTTGCCGCCCTTGGTCTTCTGCAAATAGTAAGCCCCGTTGATTGTGGCCATGCGCCCGGCGATTTCGCTCATGGGAGTGAGCAGTGGCAACGAACCGTCATGGAGTTGCACCGTTTCGTAAGCCAGGCAAACGCCGCCGCTCTTGAGCATGGCCTCGGTAAGCTCGCGGCTGCACGCAAAGTGGAAGTAGGTGAACACCAGTTGCCCCTTGCGCACGAGGCTGTACTCCTGGGCTATCGGCTCCTTGACCTTGACAATCATGTCAGAGGCGGCATAAACGTCCTCGATGGTCGGCAGGATTTCGGCTCCCGCGCCAGAATACATGGCATCAGGGAAGCCACTGCCCTCGCCGGCAGTATGCTGCACGTAGACCGTGTGGCCGTGCTTAACGAGTTCAGACACTCCGGCAGGAGTCATGCCTACGCGGTTCTCATTGTTCTTGATTTCTCTTGGAATGCCAATTTTCATAGTCTTCATGATTTTAGTTAAACATAACTGTCACGATGCAAATATAGGAAAAATCCTGTTACACGATATTCATGTAACAGGATTTTTCATTCATAATCGTCAATAACTGAATTGATGAAGTCCATCATCGGCTTGCCAACCTCTAATATTTCGGCCATGTCATCAAGCCACTTTTGCCCCTCAAAGAAGGTGTCGGGCACGGCCCGCCAGCAGCAATAGTCTTTCATCCGGATGTATTGGATGAACTCATAGTCGCGCGGAAAGCCCGACGGAGCGGTCTTAAGGTGTTCAAGGCCGAAGCCTTTGGGGTCGTCCCAACCGCTTTCGCACGGGCGGCCGAATGTCTTGACGAAACGCTCTGACTCGACGATGGCACGCCACTGGTCGATGTTTGCCATTATTTCGTTACGGCATGACGTAAGGATGTTGGTCGGCAAGTAATAATTACCGCACGAAACAAGGCAATGGCCAGGCTCCAGATGGATGTAGTAACCGCCGTGAAAAGCCTTCTTGCCATGGGCGGCAATGTATGCCCCGAGGTGGGTCTTGTAGGGAGACTTGTCTGAGGAGAAGCGCGTGTCACGGTTGAAACGGTACATCGCGTCCTTCGCCGTAATGTGACTGATTGACGGGTCGAAGGCGGCAATGCGCACGATTGCATCGTTGATGCCCTTCTCGAAGTCTACCCTGACGGTCTTGTACTCGTCCTTGTTGGCCGTGAACCACTCCTTGTTGTTGTTGGCCTTGATGCCTTCAAGAAAGTTCAATATACGTTTTGCCTGCATCTATCAAAAAATAATATTGGTGGATAAAACAGTTTCACGACAGCCGCGAGCCTTCCATTACCTTAGGGCAAATGGCCTCAAACTGGCATTTGTCACAATGAGGAGCACGACTTGTGCATACATACCGGCCATGCAAAAGCAACCAATGATGGGCATCGGCGGCCAGTTCTGAAGGGATGTTCTTGGTTAACTCCCTCTCAACCTTCAACGGCGTGTCGCAAGTTCTCGGCACAAGACCGAGCCTATGGCTGACACGGAAGACGTGGGTGTCTACAGGAATGGCCGAACGGCCGAAGGCAACAGCCTGCATGACGTTAGCAGTCTTGCGCCCTACCCCAGGCAACGACAACAAGGCTTCCATCGTATCGGGCACTTCGCCAGCATATCGGTCAACCAAGATGCGTGACATTTCGACTATATGGCGCGCCTTTGAATTGGGATATGAAACGCTCTTGACGTATTCATAAACGTCCTCAGGCTCAGCCTCCGCCATAGACTTAGCGCCAGGATAGCGTTCAAACAGCCCCGGAGTAACCATGTTTACGCGCTTATCGGTACACTGGGCACTGAGCATGACAGCCACCAACAACTGGTAAACGCTGCCAAACTCAAGCTCAGTCGTGACCGTAGGCATTTTTCCCTGAAAATACTCCAGTACGTATTTATACCTATCCTTCTTTCTCATTATCCTCCTCGGCTTTATCTTCCGAGTCTTCAAAATCCGTTATTCCGGCCTTCAAGAGGAGGTCGTACCACTGAAAAAGTTTCTTTATGTCACTGTCATGAACGCGCTCACGGTCAAAATCAGGCAATACTTTAGAAAAATAATCCCGAAGCTCCTTGGAACTGCATTTCTTATAATTAAGTGACAAATTCTTACCGCCTTCCTCTTTATAAACATTAGCCAAGACCTTTGTCAACGGGATGTCTTCCGACTCCGTATAAATTGCAATGTCGTTAAGGCTTGTCACACTATCAGTGGCAAATATAGGCATACGCTTATGCGTTTCGTCCACCTTCTCGACAATCAACATTGACTTACCCCTTGACATAAGTTTGTAAAGCCCCGGCTTGCCTGAAATAGAAAGAATTGTAAGTTTCATTTTAGCTATCAATGATTTAAGTTAATAATAAATTATTCATTCACTGGCATACTTCAAACAAAAAGAGATGCCAGAATATTGTCAATTTGCTGTTCGAGATTACCCTGCCCGTCGTTCACGATTTCGAAATCGCTCAATGCCACAACGTCTTCCTGCGGCATCTGCTTGTTTATCCACTCTAAAGCCTTTTGCCGCGATATGCCGTCACGACGCACTATCCTATCGATACGGACTTCTGTCGGAGCCGTTACACATACGACCTTGTCAACCAAGCTGTTAAACCCGCTTGAATATAATATGGCACATTCCATCCACGCATATCCGGAACGGATGAAATCTTCGGCAACAGCCGGATGGACAATGTTGTTGATTTTTCTGGTATTCTCATCGTTCTCAAGCAAGAACGCGGCAAGCATGGCTTTATTTATGGCACCGTCCAAGATTACGCCTTCACCCACAACAGCCTTTAAACTCGACTGTATTTCAACAGACGAAGACATTAAGCGCTTAGCTGCTTTATCACAATCATACACAGGAAAGCCTCTCCTTTCAAGCAGACGGCACACATAACTTTTACCACTGCCAATACCGCCAGTTATTGCAACCTTGACCATAACAGCCTATTGCTCCTCTATCAAATAATCAACTTGATTTACACTGATACGGGCATTCCGTACACCATGTGGAACGGAACGCAAATAGATGTTGCATTTCTCAGAAGGACTGGCCGTCACCTCATTATAGTCAGCCACGACCTTAAAACCTTCAGGGCGTATTGTCCTGAACAGGCTTGCCCCTACCGTGAACGTTACCGTCACACGCGAAGGGAATGTCCTTAAAACTTTTCCTTCGGGCATATTTATCGCAACGATTGGCACATCGAATTTTTCCTCCGTCAAAATATCAGGGCAAATGGAAATCTTAACTTTGTCAGGTACATATTTCACGCCCTTGATTTTATGCAAAGAGACGTGCCTTACCAAAGTATCCGTCAGGTTTTTAATGTTCAACAACTCCGTGTTTACATACTTTATACTATCCAGCATTTCACGGCTGGCATAAATTTCAATGGAATCCGGAGTAAAATAAGTCCTCGACAAATAATAACTCTGCCCTGGAATAATCCTTCCGTTCAACCTTACAGGAACCTTTTTCTTTAATCCGTAATTAAAGAAATACTCAAACTTGTCCGGTTTAACACTAACAATCTGTGAAGAATTGAACAACTGACGGAATATCATTTTCTGCAATTCAGATGAAGATACGACACCAACACCTGTTTTCTTCGCATAAGCATTGAACTTTATTTTTATCGTATGAGTCTTGTTACCATATAAATACGCCAACAACGAGAAGCCCTTATCACGCACAGTGACACGGACATTCGTCGTGGTGTCACTCGTCAATACCACATTTTTCGGTATATCGACAAGCTGTACCGGGATTTCAATTTCCCTCTCATACGTTTCGTTTAATGCCATCAGCAACCAGAATGTTCCACTCAAAAACAAGAAGAACAAGAAAATCAGGAACTCCCTGTTCATCCAGCTGAACAGGACGTTCCTGATAAATCTTAATATATGAAACAATCTGGTATCGTTCATTTATTTTGCCTGAGCATTTGCAGCTCCCATATTTGACGCAACGTCTGCAAACACGTAATTCTTGTCAACACTTATGACAACGCCTTTAGCCACTTCCACCTCAACAATGTTAGTGGCAAGGTCAACCTTTTTCACGACACCGTAGATGCCGCCCCCGGTCACCACCTTGGTTCCATCTTGAAGGCTGTTCTGGAATTTCCTTATTTCTTTCTGGCGTTTCTGTTGTGGGCGAATCATGAAGAACCACATGATTACGAAAATGGCAATCATCATGATTAAGAACGTTCCCATACCGCCACCTTGCTGTTGGGCCGCAAGTAAAATAGATGTGTTCATTTCTTTCGTTTATTATAGCTGTTAATAAAATGGTTATTTCTTTTTTGGTTTTTCACCCATAGGTTTCAAGAGGACGCCGGCACTAACCAAATGGCGTGCTATGCTGTCGAGCATTCCGTTTATATACCCAGAGCTTTTAGGCGTACTATAAATCTTCGCCAAATCGACATATTCGTTTATTGTCACATTTATCGGGATATTCTGGAATGTAAGCATCTCAGCAATGGCTATCTGCATTATCACAACGTCCATATAAGCCAACCGAGAGAAGTCCCAATTACGCGAAGCCTCACTCATGTAACGTTGATATTGGTCGGCATTAAGAATCGTTGCCCGGAACAGTTTTCTGGCGAAATCCTTGTCTTCATCGTCCTTATATTCCGGCAAAAGCTCCTGTTTTGCCCCGTTTTCCGGTTCAAAACGTTTTATGGTTTTCAGCACAAATGTGTCTACAATCTCCTTGTCGTCATTCCAGTATAGACTCTTCTCCTCTAGCACGGCATCCAGTTCGTCGTTATCCATGACGAGCGCCTTGTATAACTTGCGCCACAACTCACGGTCGTCTTCATACGACGCATCCCCGCTTTCCATATAGTCCATATACATCTTGCTCTGCAAGATTTGGGAATATAGCTTACGCACAAATTCAACATCGTCGTCCCACACCTGCTTTTGGGTTGACATGAAATCATTTAGATATTCATTCTCCTCAAGCTGTGCAGCAAACTTGTTATCGACAAACTTGCTTGACGGCATCGGGAGGCCTTCGCGCTGGGCCTTTGCCGTTTCAACATCATAATACTTGCGTGCCTCCTTGGAAACTGCAACAATCAAGGCCAATAAATAATGATAGAGATGATATGCCTTAGAAAGACTGAAAAACAACTCTTTCTCTGCAACATCCAAATTTCGATTTCCGTTTTGATAGTATGCGTAGGTTAACTGGACTATCTTTATCCTTATTAATTCCCTGTTAATCATTATTTTATGGACATTTTCAACATTCAACGTTGCAAAATTAGGTAAAAATAAGAATATTTGCAAGAAAACACTTTGTTTTTAACCGTTTTTTTTGATATTGTTTGTGTGTTAAAAGAAAAAGTAATAATTTTGCACCGCTTTTCCAAGCACTACGTAAAAAGGATTTGCGTGTGATGGTGAATTAAGCAAATTTTATCAACTTAATTTAGAGTAACACATTATGAAAGAAATTGATGTAACCGGAACAAGAAGAAGCGAAACCGGGAAAAAGGCTTCTAAGCTGTCAAGGAAAGAAGGTCTCATACCTTGCAACCTTTACGGAGAGACAAAAGACGAGAACGGCCTGCCTAAGGCATTGGCGTTTGTTGTGCCGATGAACGAGCTGCGCAAGATTGTCTACACACCTCACATCTACGTGATTAACCTGATTATTGACGGTGAAGCACATACAGCCGTTATGAAGGAACTCCAGTTCCATCCGGTAACGGACGCATTGCTGCACATCGACTTCTATGAAATCAACGACCAGAAGCCTATCACCATCGGTATTCCCGTTAAGCTGACCGGCTTGGCACAGGGTGTTCGCGACGGTGGACGCATGAACTTGTCTGTACGCAAGCTCAACGTTACGGCCAAATACCAAGACATACCCGAGCATCTGGACATCGACGTTACAAGCCTGAAAATCGGCAAGAGCATCAAGGTTGGCGACCTCAATTTCGAAGGACTGGAACTTGCCACGAGCAAAGATGTCGTTGTATGCTCAATCAAGGCTACACGTAAGTCTGTCATGTCTGCGTCATCTGACGATGAAAGCGCCGCAGCTGAATAACGAAGAATGACCGACAGAAAATGGACAAATATCTGATTGTGGGACTGGGAAATCCTGGTGACGAATATGCCGGGACACGCCACAACACCGGATTTATGGTATTGGACGCTTTCGCAAAAGCGTCCAATATTGTTTTTGACGACCGCCGTTACGGATTTATAGCCGAGACAAGCCTTAAGGGCAGGAAAATCATTTTACTGAAACCTACCACGTACATGAACCTAAGCGGCAATGCCGTAAGATACTGGATGAACAAGGAGAACATTGAACTCGAGCGACTTCTTGTCGTCGTTGACGACTTGTCGCTACCCTTAGGTTCGTTACGGTTAAAAGGCAAAGGCAGCAATGGGGGGCACAATGGACTCGGCAACATACAGAGCGTGATAGGCACACAACAGTATGCAAGGTTGCGTGTCGGCATCGGAAACGATTTCCCTAAAGGTATGCAGATTGACTGGGTGCTCGGGAAATACGACGAGGAAGACATGAAGACGCTCTCGCCCAGCATCGACACTGCCATCGAAATAATCAAGAGTTTCGTACTAACAGGCCTCGGCACCACCATGAACCAATTTAACAACAAGCACGCCAATGGCAAATGACACTGCAAGAATAGACAAGTGGCTTTGGGCTGCACGCATTTTCAAGACCCGCTCCATTGCGGCCACGGCCTGCAAGAACGGCCGAGTGACGATAAACGGGGTGAACGTAAAACCTGCTCATTTCATCAAGGCAGGTGAAATTATCAACGTAAAGAAGCCTCCGATAACCTACTCATTCAAAGTCCTCGACTGCATCGAGCAACGTGTTGGCGCAAAATTAATCCCACAGGTTTACGAAAACGTGACCGACGCCAAGCAGTACGAACTGTTGGAGATGAGCCGCATAAGCGGTTTCGTAGGCAGGGCGCGCGGCACGGGACGCCCAACAAAGAAAGAACGCCGCAGCCTTGACGCATTCATCGAGCCTGCGACATTCGGCTTTGACGATGATTTTGACGACGAACTCGACGACTGACGCGCGGCACGGCCCATATACCAACATTCGAAAAAACATCCACGAACCATCAACCCTTAATTTATCATGACCAATATAGCCATATTCGTGTCTGGCAACGGCACAAACTGTGAAAACATCATCAAACATTTCATGGGCAACAAGAATATATGCGCCAAGCTCGTAATAAGCAACAAGGCCGACGCTTTCGCTTTGCAGCGTGCGGCTAAATACAATGTTCCCTGCAAGGTGCTTGCCAAGCAAGAAATCAATGACAGCAATATTATGCTGCCGCTGCTCCAAGACTATGGCATCAACTTCATAGTGCTTGCCGGCTTCATGCTCATGGTTCCCAGCTTCCTGACAGAGAAATTCAACCGCAGGATTGTAAACATACACCCGTCCCTATTGCCTAAATTCGGGGGAAAAGGGATGTACGGGCACCACGTACATGAAGCCGTGAAAAACGCAGGCGAAACGGAAACCGGAATAACCATCCATTTCGTAAGCGATGTTTGCGACGGTGGCGAAATCATAGCGCAGTTCAAGACACAGCTATCGCAAGAAGATACGCCCGAAGACATTGAAGCCAAGGTGCATAAGCTCGAACAGCAACACTTTCCCGAAGTAATCGAGCACGTGATAAATTCACTACATCTACAATGACAAGATGCCAACACATTCAACAAGACACAAGCCAAAGTGTCATTTGGATGAATGTCGATGAAAAAGAATAAAAGGGACAGGGAAAGGGCATAAAACAATCTTCAACCCAAATCGGTCATTAGACCGCAATGTCTTAATTTCTATAGTTATATTATTGCTTCTTGCCGTCTTATGTCCTTCTGCCGCCGTCTTTTCTTCCGTTCCGTCTCGACGTAGCCCGCTACGCCTTCGACAAAACGGAAGAAAAACCGTCTGCCATAAGTACATAATCCGTTTAAGCTCTAATGACCGATTTGGGTTCAAGGGAACAAATAGGCTGTTTTTAAATTCACGTACACGCCAAATAACGTTGCGAAAAACGACGTCCTGCACGACAAAATACGGCAAACGATACAAAGGATAGCGAGGTTCGTTAATGTAAAAGGCGGCTTTCATGTAGCATGAAAGCCGCCTTTTGCATATCTTTTTTACACCATTGCGCTGCACATACCTTCACGAACACCTATAACTTCCAGATGTCGAGGTCTTTATGATTGCACACTCTCATGAGGCCATACACGTGCGCCATTCTTTATTTTCAAAACGACGGCCTTCTCGAGACGTTACGGCAAATCAACAAGTAAGCATATAGGCTTAAAACGTTTCATTTTGTATCGCGGCAAACAGCCAGCATTATTCCACGCAGGTGATTTTCAGGACAGCATCCGTATCATCACCAATACGAACCCTGTTGTCGGGCCGTTGATTTACAAGCCATATAATCCGCCCGGAGGCATCAGCCACAACGAGTTGCCGACGCTTGTCAAAAAGGTTCATCTTAATGTCCGTAAGGTAATCGCTTACGAGTTTCGAGCCCTTCATCCCGAACGGCACGAAACGGTCGCCGACGGCACACGGCCTTACTACCAACGGGAAGCTGACCTTCGACATATCGGCATAACAACAATTCTTAGATTTTGAAAGTTCAAGACAGGCACTTCCGCCTACGGCCTCGAACTTTAGCTTCAGATTGCCGTCCAAAACATAGACACCAACTTCCGGTATCTTCATCTTGCGCATAGGGGCTGCGTCAATCGGCTCTATCAAGATGTAGCCACGGTCTATCAACATCTGGTGCGTGGCTGAATAAAACACCCTGCCCGGCCCTGAACCGAGCTGACCGTACACCTGCTCCACCTGCGACGGGGTAAATGAATAACGCTTAAGGATATGGAACAGCATCAGTTCAGGAGAACTTTCACGCCTCAAGCCGTCTATCGGCACACGCACGTGGCCGTCACACGAGACTTGCACGAGCTTTTCCAAAGAGTTTTCGACAAATGCATCCAATGTTTTCACGGCCTCTCCCACGCGCCGTGCCGTCTTTGCGATGCTGTCGCAGACAGACGGATTTATTTTCTTAAGCAAGGGTATGACGTCAAGGCGGAGCTTGTTCCTCACCACATCGTCAATAAGGTTGGTGCTATCGGTCACATAATCCTGTCCTGCCTCGCGCAGACAGTCCTCTATTTCCGTCCGCGTAACGCATAAGAGTGGACGCACTATGCGTCCGTTCCGGGCCTTTATGCCTGTAAGTCCGTGCACCCCCGTGCCACGGACAAGGTTCATCAGCACCGTCTCGACGGAGTCGTCCTGATGGTGTGCAACGCAGACGGCTGCAGCCCCAATGTCTTTCATCAAGTTATCGAAATACGAATAGCGCAAGTGGCGGGCAGCCATCTCTATACTGATTTTCCTCAACTTGGCGAACTCCGCGGTATCGAAATGCGTGACACGGAGCCTGATGCCGTTAACCTCGCACAGCTTTACGCAGAACGACTCGTCACGGTCAGACTCGTCACCGCGCAAGCGGAAGTTGCAATGAGCGGCCTCCACACTGTAGCCAAGCTCTTTCATGGCAAGCAGCAAGGCCACACTGTCGGCACCGCCAGACAAGGCCACGATGTATTTTGCATCCTTTTCAAGCAAGGCGTTAGCCTTGGCAAACCTCGAGACCTTCAGCAAAAAACCTTTATTCAACATATAGCACCAGCCCCTTTAGATACTCGCCCTCAGGATGATAAATGTTAATAGGATGGTCGGCCGGCTGGTGTAACTGATGCAAGATACGGACATTCCTCTTTGCCAATGCCGCAGCCGTGAACACGGCATTGCGGAAATTGTCCTTGGTAACCACTTGGCTACAACTGAACGTAAACAGTATACCTCCCGGCTTGATGCGCTCAAAAGCCTTGACATTGAGGCGCGTATAGCCCTTCAAGGCGTTGTGCAGCGCCGCACGATGCTTGGCAAAGGCGGGAGGGTCAAGTATAATAAGGTCATACTTGCCGTCAGCTTTATCGAGAAACTTGAACGCATCATCACAGAATGCCTCATGGCGGCTGTCGCCAGGGAAGTTCAAGGCTACGTTGGCATTTGTAAGCTCGATGGCCTTCGCACTGCTGTCAACCGAATGCACGAGCCTGGCACCTCCGCGCATTGCGTAGAAGGAAAAACCTCCTGTATAGCAAAACATATTCAGCACGGTGCGCCCACGCGAATAACGCTCGAGCAGGGAGCGGTTCTCGCGTTGGTCAACGAAGAAGCCTGTCTTCTGTCCCTTCAGCCAATCAACATGGAACTTCAACCCGTTCTCAACCGCAACGTTGTCGTCGCAACCTCCATACAAAAAGCCGTTTTCCTGCCCAAGGGCCGCCTTGAAAGGCAGCGTGGTCTCACTCTTGTAAAAAACATTTTCTATCCTGTCACCCATCACTTCCACCAGCTGGCGCGCAATGGCCTCGCGGCAGACGTGCATACCTACGCTGTGCGCCTGCACCACTGCCGTTTTCCCGTAACAGTCGATTACCAGCCCTGGCAGGTTGTCGCCCTCGCCATGAACAAGACGGAACGTGTTGTTTTCCGGGTTGTCGGCAATGCCAATGCCCTGCCTCATTGCCAAGGCAGACGAAAGGCGCTTGCGCCAGAACTCGTCGTCTACTTCAATGTCTTCAAAAGATAGCACACGCACGGCGATGCTGCCTACCTGAAAATGGCCCAACGCAATGAACATTCCGTCGGCACCGATTACGCGAACAATATCGCCTTCCTGGATGCCGTCGTCAATACGGCTTATCGCCCCCGAAAAGACCCACGGATGAAAACGTTTCAGGCTCTCGTCCTTGCCTTTTTTCAAAAATACGTTCTTGTACATAAAGTCAACTTTTTTGCTCATCGGTCTTTACCAACCTGTAATCACCGGTTTCCTCAAGCCTGAGCAGTTCCTCGTAAATATTGATGCAAGCCCATGCGTCGGTGGCGGCATACAGCTTCTGGCTTTCGCTAAGCACGTCGGATTCCCAATTACTGAGGCGCACGTTCTTGCTGATTTTTTCATGAAAGAAGTTCGCATACAGCTTCTGCAAACTAAGGTCTTCAACCCCCAACTCGCAGACACGCTTCTGCAAGTCGATGAAGTTGCCTGGAACGAAGTCGGCCCTCTTGTGCAACGACATGATGTCGTCGTGCAGCGACAGGCCTATTTTGGGTACACTAACGTCCTCAAGCAGCCTGATGATGGCCGGCGTCATGCCTATCAAGTTTAGCCGGAAAAGAAAACAAGTGTCATGCGTTGACACTTGAAGCAAAGCGACTTCATACGTTTTGCCTTTCTTGAAAGACGGTTTCGTCTCCGTATCCACGCCCAAAATCTTCTGTGAAAGCAAATATCTTACGGCCTTCTCGGCTTCGTCGGCAGTAGTGATGACGAATATACGTCCGCCAAAAACGGCTCTCGGCAAAGTGGCTATGCCTTTTTTGTCGAATTTATTATATATAACTTTTTCCATTACAAAATAAAAGAAAAGGAGCCAAGGCTACTTTTAATTGGTGTGCAAAAATATAAAAAAAAGGTGATTATTATGGCTTATTCTGACATTTTTCAATTACTTTTGCAAATAAAACTTCATACGGACTGATGGGTAAGAAAAAAAACAAGAAAGTAAACAATTCCTTTAGCGAAGTTGTCGGACTTAAAGTCATACTGCAAAACGACATTCTGAACTTCATTTTAGGTCTTGTGCTAATCTCTCTTTCCATATACACTATAATTGCATTCATATCTTATTTCTCTACCGGACAATACGACCAAAGCCTGATTTTGGACCATACGGCACAGGAAATACTCAACAAAAACAGGGAGTTCAAGAACAGTTGCGGTTCGCTCGGAGCATTCCTGTCGTATTTCTTCATATCGAGATGTTTCGGATTGGCGTCCTTCATCATACCAATATTCATGGGCATGGCCGGTCTGCAGTTAGTCAAGGCGTACAAGATTAACCTTCTAAAATGGTTCTTCTGCCTGATGATTGCGATGATATGGCTATCTATCACGTCTGCAAAAATCCTGACTCCCATAATGGGGAGCCAGATATTCAACCCCGGTGGCGACCACGGACTATACTGCTGCCAGTGGCTTGAAAACGTTATCGGGGTTTATGGCCTGATGGCAATACTCATCCTGACGGCCATAATATACCTGACATATTTGAGCAAAGAGACTATAAGCATCATCAGGACAGTGCTTAACCCGGTCGGCGCACTGACAAGGAAGGTAAAGTTCGGCATAAGTAACCTGCCGGAAAAAAACGAGCAACAGCCTGAAGAAATAAAGACATTAGATGACCCAGAGGTCTTCGACGACCCTGAACCACAAACTGTTAAGTTCGACAATTCTACCACCACACCATCAGACAGGAACGAGGAACCGACAGAGGAAAAGACTGAAGAAAGCAAGAATGACATTATAATAAACAACACAAACGAAGAAACGAAGGCCAACTCCGGCGACGTTTCGGGACAAAAAGACTTGTCCGCCCCGATTGACCCCCGTGAACCGTGGACAAAATATAAATATCCGACGCTTGACCTCCTGAAGAAATATGATGACGACGGCAAGCCGTACATCGACATGAAGGAGCAAACGGCCAACAAGAACCGTATCGTTGAAGTGCTTAACAACTTCGGCGTCGAGATAAAGACAATCATGGCCACCGTCGGCCCGACCGTCACGCTGTATGAAATAACTCCGGCCGAAGGTGTCAGAATATCGAAAATCAGGAACCTCGAAGACGACATAGCCCTCAGTCTTGCTGCCTTGGGAATACGTATCATCGCGCCCATCCCAGGCAAAGGGACTATCGGTATAGAAGTACCTAACAAGAAACCGAATATCGTCTCCATGGAAAGCGTATTGAACTCCAAACGCTTTCAAGAGACAACCATGGACTTACCGATAGCTATAGGGAAGACCATCACAAACGAAATATATATGGTGGACTTGGCCAAACTGCCACACTTGCTTGTTGCCGGAGCGACAGGCCAGGGTAAGTCTGTTGGCCTGAATGCCATCATAACGTCACTGCTTTACAAGAAACACCCCAACGAACTGAAGCTGGTGCTGATTGACCCGAAAAAAGTGGAGTTCAGCGTCTACGCCCCGATAGCCCAACATTTCATGGCTAAAATTCCTGACGACAACGAGGAACCTATCATCACGGACGTGACGAAAGTAATCAAGACGCTCAACAGCCTGTGCAAACTCATGGACACAAGGTACGATATGCTGAAACAGGCAGGTGCCAGAAACATAAAAGAATACAACAAGAAATACATCAACCACCAGCTCCGCCTGACTGACAGACATGAATATATGCCTTACATCGTCGTTGTTATCGACGAGTTCGGCGACCTTATCATGACTGCCGGAAAGGAAATAGAACTGCCCATAGCACGTATAGCCCAGCTGGCACGCGCCGTCGGCATACACATGGTCATCGCCACGCAGCGTCCGACGACATCAATCATCACGGGTAACATCAAAGCAAACTTCCCTGGACGAATGGCGTTCAGGGTAAGCGCGATGGTTGACTCAAGAACTATCCTCGACCGCCCGGGAGCAAACCAGCTCATCGGCCGTGGCGATATGCTCTTCCTCAGTACTAACGAACCGGTACGTGTGCAATGTGCATTCATTGACACACCGGAAATAGACAGAATTAACAAATACATCGCTAACCAGCCTGGACCGCTTGAGCCCATGGAATTACCTGAACCGACGGTGGACGAAACCGGTGTTGCAGGCAAGGGCGGCATAGACGGGCACAACCTCGACCCCCTGTTCGAGGAGGCGGCACGCACTATCGTCCTCAGCCAGCAAGGCTCCACCAGCATGATACAACGCAAATTCTCCATCGGCTACAACCGTGCAGGCCGACTGATGGACCAACTCGAGAAAGCCGGCATCGTTGGCTCGGCACAAGGCGCAAAGCCGCGTGAAGTGCTTATACAAGACGAAAACAGCCTTGAGAATATCCTCTCACAATTAAGAAAATAACAAATAAAATAGAAACAACAGCATGAAAAGACTGTCTTTAATCTTACTGACTATCTTACTGGCAACGGGCATCTATGCCCAGAACGCCGCCCAAGCGCGCAAAATCCTCGACAAGACCGCAGCCATCGTAGGGCGCAAGGGCGGAGCGAGTGCCAACTTCAGCGTCAGCGGCAAGTACGGCAACACGTCTGGCACAATATCGATAAAAGGCAATAAGTTCAACGCACGCACGCCACAAGCCATTGTTTGGTATGACGGCAAGACGCAATGGACATACATGAAGAAAAGCCAGGAAGTGAACGTCAGCACACCGACCGAAGCACAACAACAATCGATGAACCCATATAAATTCGTCAACATCTACAAAAACGGCTTCAAGCTCGGCGTCAAGAACGTTTCAGGCGGATGGCAAGTCCACCTGTACGCCACAAACCAAAAGCGTACTATCAAGGAAATGTACATCACCATTGGAAAGAACTATTACCCCAAGACTATTAAGATGCGCCAAAGCAACGGCTGGACGACAATCAACGTGTCAAACTTCAAGGCACGAAATCTAAGCGACGCAACATTCAGGTTCAACGCTAAAGACTTTCCCAACGCCGAGGTTATCGACCTCAGGTGATTTTAAGGATTAAGGAAACGATGCTTAACGAACGGGAAGCTCCCGACCAAAGCACACTTCCTTAATCCTTAATTTTTTATATCAAAACTTTATTCAAGTTCCTTTAAGATGAACAAACTCCAACTGTTCCTCACCCTCCGCAAGCATATCAAGCTGTCCGAAAAGCGTAGTTTGACTCACGGGCAAAACAAGGCTGCCAAAGTAATAATTGGCATCGGCGTTGCCTTCATCTTGCTATATATGCTTTTCATTGCCGTAATAATGGCACTCATTGCCAACGCTACTGAGTCACCATTCACCCCAAGCGAGTTCTTCTATGGCGTAGCCCCTTTCTTCCTTGCCGTAGACTTCTTCTTCAGGCTAATCGGCCAACAGACCCCGGCCCAGCTAATAAAGCCTTACTCCCTGCTGCCTATTCCCAAATACGCCTGCGTCGAGATGTTCGTCTATTCGGCCGCACTGTCTCCCTACAACCTTGCATGGCTCGTCATTACCATACCTTACGCCATCATGACCATCCTTTTCAGCCAAGGCCTTGCCGCGGCGTTGGGATTGGTCATATCGTTCCAACTGCTCGTGACGGTCAACAGCCAGTGGTATATGCTTTCAAGGACGCTCATCAACCAGACAGTCAAGTGGTGGGCCATGCCGCTGGCCTTTTACGCCGTAATGTTCTCGCCTATCTACGTTTGCGACTTCTCGGCCTTCTTCCACTTCTACGCGCAGCTTGGCGCATGGTTCACCGCATGGAACCCGATTGCCTTCATCGCCGCCATTGCCCTGCTGGCCGGTTTCATCTACACCAACAAGCGCGTACAATACCGCCTGACATACAACGAAAACACAGGGACTGAAAACGCCAAGCTCAAGACCGTTTCAGAGTTTCGCGTCTTCGACAGGTACGGTGATACCGGCGAATACCTGAAACTCGAAGTCAAGAGCATGATGCGCAACAAGAACATCCGTAAGTCGTTCCTGTTCGCCACGCTGTTCGTCGCCATCCTAAGTCTCGTAATATCGTTTACCGACATCTACGACAGCGACTCTTACAAGGCCTTCTGGGTGGTTTACACCTTCGTGCTTTACGGCCTGACGTTCATCAGCAAAATAATGAGCGCCGAGGGCAACTACATCGACGGCCTCATGATACACAAGGAAAACATCATGCAACTACTCAAGGCCAAGTATTACCTTTATTCCGTATTCCTGCTCTTCCCCCTTCTCCTGATGCTCCCCACCGTCTTCATCGGCAAGTACACCCTGCTGATGCTCCTTTCAATGATGGCGTTCACCGCAGGCCCAATCTATTGCCTGCTCATGCAGATGGCCGTCTACAACCGCCAGACCATGCCGCTCAACACGAAGTTCATCAGCAAGGGCAACGTCGAGAACAACTATTTCCAGCTCGCGGCCACGCTCATCTCCATGTTCTGCCCAATGCTTTTCATATCCACGATGAACTCCATCTTCAGCGACACCACGTCATACACCGTGCTCCTAATCCTCGGACTTGCCTTCATCGCCACGCACAAGCTATGGATTAAGAACATCTACCTACGCTTCATGAAGCGCAGGTACGAGAACATGGAGAGCTTCAGGGCAACAAGGTAAAGGGTAAAGTGAAAAGGTGAGGAGGTGAGAAAGTATAAAAGGTATAAAGGTAAAAGGGTAAAAATGTAAAAGGGTAACACGAATATCCGCATACCGCCAACTGTAGGGACATAATTTATTATGTCCGCACGTTTCGTAGAAACGTATTACACAGTATAATTTGCCAACATACGCCCCTTCGTGGCGTGCGGACATAATAAATTATGTCCCTACAGTTGGCGGTATGCGGACATTCATAAAAGTAAAAGCAACGTAAATGCCAATGTGCTCACTGTACGTTACTCCACTTTACAGATTTACCTTTTTACCGTTTTACTGTTTTACCTTTTTACCCTTTTACATTTTTACCTTTACACCAATATTTCTCCCGGTTCTTCAACGAACATCGTGGCGCCGTTTGCCGTCAGGAAGTCCTTGTCCCTGAAGCCCCACAGCACGCTGATGCACGGCAGACCGCTGTTGCGGGCCGTGGCCACGTCCACCTCGCTGTCGCCAACATAGACGGCACCGTCCTTCCCTACCCCGAGCCTCCTCAAGGCTTCAAGCACAGAGTCGGGTGCGGGCTTCTTGCGCACCTGCTCGCTTTCGCCTATCGCCACGTCGATGTATTCGCTGAAGAACGTGCGGCAAAGAGCCTCCGTAGCCTTGCAATATTTATTGCTCACCACGGCCATCCTCTTACCCCGCCGCTTCAGTTCCGCCAGCAGCTCCACTATGCCCGTGTAAGGCCGCGTCGTGTCGGTGTCGTGCTTTAAGTAGTGGCCGATGAACGCCTGGTACGCCTCCTCATACTTCGGGTTATCCTTCCCGTCGGGCACGGCGCGCTCTATCAGCTTCCTCACGCCGTTGCCAACCATCATCCTGACTTCCTCCACCGAGTGCTCCCTAAAGCCCTCGGCCCTCATTGCGTGGTTCACGCTCGCCGTAAGGTCGTCGAGCGTATATAGCAGCGTTCCGTCAAGGTCAAATATGTAAGTGTCATACTGTTTCATGTTGTTTACGGTTATAGGGTTATGCGGTTATGGGGTTATGCGGTTATAGGGTTATAGGGTTATGGGGGTTCACAGTTGTGCTATCGCATTTGAATACACTGGCGCAGCCTGATTATTCATTGTTCACTTTTCATTATTCATTTCTTATTTATTGTCTGACAGGCGTAAATTAACGAAACTAATGTCTTTAACTACTTAGCGCCGTAGGGAGCGTTCACTTCTTTAACTACTGATGAACAGGAGCCTTGCGGACATTCGTTCTTCATTTCACAGATGCAAAGTTACTGCAAAATATCCAAAACTACGCCGTTCGCCACGCCTTTTATTCGCCCTGACAGGCCAACCGTATTAAAACCGTAACCTATCATCCGCTTTTTGCTTAACGTTAATACGCAAATCTTCAAATACACTTCCATACTGACACAAAACACAAGCATTTTAATTACAAACCAACAGGCTACTTTTTACCTTGCAATAAGTGCCATTTAATCCTCTCGTTTGGCATCTTTCACAGTGTGTTTTATCGCAAATGAACTTTACGCGCAAGTCTCTATTTTTTATTGATAACGTTTCTAACGTTATTTAAAACCACAACAATAAAGATTGTATCTCGTTTTTTTCATATCTTTGTAATCGTATGAGACAACTCATCCAAAAACATTGAAAGAAAGAGAAGTGTTAAGACGCCCCCTGTTTATCCTGGAGACGCTATTCGGATATATGAATATAAAAAGAAAGGCAAAATTTTGACGGTAAATATTTCCATTAACAACCATGCATATACTTCTAATTGGGAGGTGAACAAGAAAAAACAGAAATGAAACCAATTTTTATCATCATAACAATAACCGCGATTTTTACATTAGCTATTTACTTAAAATTAAATCAGGCAGCGGAAAACTTGGAGAGACAAGAGTTTCTTTAATTCTAAAGTCATTGTCTGATAATTATCATTCTTTCAATGATGTATATATAAAACGTGGTAACACATCTGTTCAAATTGACCATATCGTCATATCAATCTATGGAATTTTTGTTATTGAAACAAAAAATTATACAGGCTGGATTTACGGCTCAGATAAGTCTGAGAAATGGACAAAGAATATGTATGGGAATAAATACTATTTTCAAAATCCATTAATACAGAATTATTATCATATAAAGGCACTACAAGACATATTTGAACTTTCCATCGACAAATTTATTCCTGTTGTGGTATTTCTAAGAGGAGCAACGCTTAAATGCAAAACACATGGCGTCGTTATATATTCATCCCAACTTAAGGATTTAATCAATAGCTATACTACGCAAATTATGAACACAGAAGATGTTGAAAGGTTAACAAAATTACTTATTTCGCTACCTCCTGCTGATAAAGAACTAAAAAAACAACACATTAACCGCATACGCGAAAAATACCATTAAACATAAGAAATTTAATCAATAGAAACATCTCAAAAGTTTCACCCTCAAAATCAAAAAGCGTTAAAGGTGCATAATAAATTATGTGCTTGCCGCCCCGGAACACCACGCATTAACTCCATATTTTCACTGTTACCAAATTATTATCCTTTTTTTATTCGTCGGTTTCGTTTTTGTTTTGTATATTTGCCCGAAAACACAGATACTTAAAAACAGGCAAGCGATGAACTGTGAAAACAAGATGTAGCGTAACGGCGTATGACGCCAAGTGGCGTGCGACGTCGGTTTCACGAACCACGCTTAACGGAGAAGTGGAAACATCAAAGTTTAATTATACTTATACGGGCGACGTCGCTTCAACAGTCCATCATGTCGTGGTGAGCGGTAACAAGGGATTTTCCGCAGTGACTACGAACGGTTACGATACGAAGAGCGGCAAACTCTCGTCAACGACCGAAGCCGTGTCTTATTACGGCACGTCTGCCTCGGCGACGGTTGCGAAATACGGGTATGACGGTCTCGGCAGGCTGTTGCAGGTGATGCGTTCAGGACGTGCGGGCGCGGCCTCATATACTTACGACCTCCACGGTTGGCCTACGGGTGTTAAGTCCAAGGCGTTCGAGGAGGAGCTGTTCTACACGGACGGTTGCGGCGAACCGCGTTATGGCGGAGGCATAAGCAGTGTGGAGTGGAAGAACCCTAATTACCCCAAACTGCGCGGCTATATGTATTATTACGACGCCTTGGGGCGTTTGGAGTCGGCAGTCTATGGCGAGAACGTTGGTTTATCGACCAACCCGGACAGATACAACGAGACCGTGCTTGAATACACGGAGAACGGCGCGATAGAGCGTTTCCAGCGTCGCGGGCTGAAACAAGATGGGCAGTATGGCAAGATAGACAACCTTAACATCACGCTCAACGGCAACCGCGTTGTCGGCGTTGAGGACGACGCCGCGCCACTGCTCTATAAGGGCGCGCTCGACTTCACCGACAACACCGATGGCGGCATGGCGGAATACACCTATGACGGCGACGGACGCTTGACGGGCGACAGGAACCGTGGCATAGCGAAGATAGACTATGACGCGGCGGGCAATCCGCGTCGTGTGCAATACATGGACGGCAGCGTGACGGAATACGTCTACACCGCCGCCGGCGAGAAGCTGCGCGCCATCCACCGCACGGCTGCGCCGAATGTCAGCGTGGATTTTGGCCAGACGAAAGAACTCACTGCAAGTGAAACGTTAAATGTAGACTCCACCGACTATTACGGAAGCCTGACGGCAGAGAACGGTGAGGCAAAGATTTACAATTTCGGCGGCGGTTACTGCACGTTCGACGGCGCGTGCAAGTTCCATTATTTCGACCGCGACCATCAGGGCAACGTCCGCGCCGTTGTGGGCACGGCCGGCACGGTAGAGCAGATAATGAACTACTATCCTTTCGGCGCACCCTACTGCGACAACACAACGCTTAATCCCGACTTGCAGCCTTATAAATACAACGGTAAGGAGTTTGAGACGATGCACGGGCGCAACGCCTATGACTACGGCGCCCGCTTCTACGACCCGTTGCTGCCCACATGGGACAGGATGGACCCGCTGTGCGAAAAATACTACCACATAAGCCCTTACGCCTATTGCGCAAACGACCCGGTGAATTTTATTGACAATGATGGAAGAAAAGTATTACCTGCCAGTTTGAAAGAATTAGTTATGATTCAAAATACATTACCTCAAAATGCAAGGGATTATGTTAGACTTGATGCGTCGGGATTTATCGATGTGGAACGTTTAAATATGTATACTGGAAATAGTTTGAATTTTGAGAATTTAAAAGAACTGTGTAATTCTTCACAAATAGTAGAAGTTGTATTAGATGATAAATTTATTTACCGTGGGCAAGATGGTAAGTTAGATGTTGCAAATATGACATATATACCATTTGAGCCTGATTTTATAGATGCCACAGGCGAATCAATAAACGACCTGTCAACAGGTGAAAGTGGATTTATGGGCAAGACACTTTTTCCTGATAATGAAGGTGTTCAAAATTCACCGAATAAAAATATTGTAGTGATAATAAACAAAAATCTTTCACCAGAAGGAGCTGCGGAAACATATAGCCATGAAGGCAATGGGCACGCTTTATTGTATATTCGAAACGGTGGAAATCATAAAGGCGCGAGCCATCAACCGAAAAATCTAATAGAAGGTAATTTTTTATTAAAGGATATGATAATAGATTCAAAAAGAGAAACGATAGATAATATGAAATCATGGAAAGATTGGTAGTTTTTACATTATTGTTTTTTGGTTGCAATGTTATTACATCTGGGCAACTTAAAGTAGATAGTACATATAGTCGTTTTTTTGAAGACTGTAATGTGGAATGTTTGTATTTTGAAAGAGATTATGCGGTATATAATAATACAAATGAAGATTATATCATTTGGATTTCTCCATCTTCAATTTCAGGTAAAAGTCAAGAACAACTAATAAAAGATATGTTTTTTAGAAGAGAAGGCGATTTTAATTTATTTCAAATAATGACAGACTGCTATATTGAAAAATATGATTTATGGGGAATTGGATTTAACTTTATGAAAAAACTTGCTCCTGGTGAAACATTTAACCTTTATGTATTGTTGAACGAAAACAAAACTTTTTTTTATAAAGATAAGATTGTAAGTATTAAGAAATGTGACATCGAAAAATTCCTTAAAATCAGAATAAATGATACATTTTTTTACGAGGGGAATCACATTATTATTAATGATTTATGTAATTAGGTTATGAATATTAATGACGTTTAAGAGACATGATTTGCAAAAAGTTTTAACCAAAAACTGTTGACTTTCAAATAGTTATGTTCAGAATTTTTCACAATATATTCCTATTTGGCTATAAATATGTTCTGTTGAAGAATGTTTGTATAAATCATTTCGGAAAAAAGTGAGAATGGTTGTAATTTATAAGTTGTTTGGCCGTCTGTGCGTGCAAGGTCTATGCCAAAGTTGTGAACGCTCTTTCAGCGGCGTTTACCGCGTGCCGCGCGTGACTTACCGCAGCGGTTGCGGCGGAGTTGGCAACACGGACTACGCCTTGTATCCCGCCGACTTGTTGCAGGGCAACGTCAAGATTGAGCGTGCCGTATATTACGACGATTACGCTTTCACGGGCGGAAGTAACGCCTCGCGCTTTTCACAGCTGCCACATCAAGGGCAGGCGGACGCCACGGGATTGCCCACTGGCGAGGTCGTGGCCGCGTCAAACGGGCAATATGTTTGCAGCGTAACGGCGTATGACGCCAAGGGGCGTGCGGCGTTGGTTTCACGTACAACGCTTAACGGGAAAGTTGAGACATCGAAGTTCACCTATACTTATAAGGGCGACGTCGCCACGACTGTTCATCAGGTTACAGTAAGCGGTAATAAATCCTTTTCCGCAGTTACTACCAACCGTTACGACGGATTAAGCGGCAAACTGTCGTCAACGACCGAAGCCGTGTCTTATTACGGCACGTCTGCCTCGGCGACGGTTGCGAAATACGGGTATGACGGTCTCGGCAGGCTGTTGCAGGTGATGCGTTCAGGACGTGCGGGCGCGGCCTCATATACTTACGACCTCCACGGTTGGCCTACGGGTGTTAAGTCCAAGGCGTTCGAGGAGGAGCTGTTCTACACGGACGGTTGCGGCGAACCGCGTTATGGCGGAGGCATAAGCAGTGTGGAGTGGAAGAACCCTAATTACCCCAAACTGCGCGGCTATATGTATTATTACGACGCCTTGGGGCGTTTGGAGTCGGCAGTCTATGGCGAGAACGTTGGTTTATCGACCAACCCGGACAGATACAACGAGACCGTGCTTGAATACACGGAGAACGGCGCGATAGAGCGTTTCCAGCGTCGCGGGCTGAAACAAGACGGGCAGTACGGAAAAATCGACAACCTGAACATCACGCTCGACGGCAACCGCGTGGTCGGCGTCGAGGACGACGCCGCGCCGCTGTTATACAAAGGCGCACTTGACTTCACAGTGTCAACAGAAAGTGGCACGGAGTACACCTACGACGGCGACGGACGGTTGACGGGCGATAGGAACCGTGGCATAACCAAGATAGGTTATGACGCGGCAGGCAATCCGCGCCGTGTGCAATACATGGACGGCAGCGTGACGGAATACGTCTACACCGCCGCAGGCGAAAAGCTGCGCGCCGTTCACCGCACGGCTGCGCCGAATGTCAGCGTGGCCTTCGGGCAGACGAAAGAATTGACGGCAAGCGAAACGTTAAGCGTTGATTCGACTGATTATTTTGGTGCACTTATAGCGAAGAATAGCGAAGCTGAAATGTACAATTTTGGCAGTGGTTACTGTACATTCGACGGCACTTGCAAATTCCATTATTTTGATCGCGACCATCAGGGCAACGTCCGCGCCGTTGTGGGCACGGCCGGCACGGTAGAGCAGATAATGAACTACTATCCTTTCGGCGCACCCTACTGCGACAACACAACGCTTAATCCCGACTTGCAGCCTTATAAATACAACGGTAAGGAGTTTGAGACGATGCACGGGCGCAACGCTTACGACTATGGCGCCCGCTTCTACGATCCGTTGCTGCCCATGTGGGACAGGATGGATCCGCTGTGCGAAAAATATTATCACATAAGCCCTTACGCCTATTGCGCAAACGACCCGGTGAATGCAGTGGATTTAGATGGACAGGACGTTTTGATATGGTATAAGGACAAATAAGGCAATGATCAAGTTTATAGGTTTAATGGAACACAAAAGACGTGTATTAATGATCCATTCATAAAAGATTTTATTATGGCTTATTATTATATGAAACATAATGGAGGTGGACAAAGTTTGATAGAAGCTGTCACAAATTCGAAGTATGAAATTTATGTAGACAATGCACTAAATTACGATGTAGAAGATCAAGATACAGAGTTTTTTGGAGATGCAGTACAACCAACTGTTCGTTGGGAATCGCGTAGGGGCTTAAAGACAACAGATGGAGGTTTTCAATCTGCAGCAACACGTTTAGATCATGAATTTAATCATGCTTTATCGATGATAAATAATGGTGCTGCCCATAGACGGCGTAGAGCTACTGTTGATGAACATTATGGGAATGCTGAAGAACGCCGTGTTATTACAGGTGGGGAAGCAAAAACAGCAAAAGCAAATGGAGAAAGCATCCGTAAAGATAATGGCGGCAAAGTTTATGATACAATAAATCCGATTTCAATAAAAGAAGACAAAAAGAAGAAATGGCACAGATAAAAAAATGGTTAATTATTTATATTGTGGTGATTTGTTTTTTATCTTGTTCTATTCATAGGAGCAAATCTCATTTAAGCGAAACAGACTCTATTGTTGTTTGGTTCAAAAAAGGCTGGGTTGAACACTCTATGCCAGTATCATGCAGCTTTATTTTTGAAAGGGTTTTGGATAGAAAAGCAGACACAATAATTAAAATCAGGAATAAAGATTTTTATAGTATAAAAAAAGCAATGAAGAAGGCCAAAACAATAACGCAAAATGGATATTGCGATGCAAAAATGTTTGTATGGGCAGATATGATGAAATTTTGTATTTGTGATTTTAATAGAGTCTATAATGATAAAGACGAACAAGTGTCATTTGATTTGTCGGTAATTTATTTTATCAGATGTAAATCGGGATATTACAATTATTTTGAAAAAGAAGATTTACTATATTTTGAAGAAATAAAACGATTTGGCATACCTGCTGACTATAAATATGCTTTTTCTAATATAAAA
Organism: uncultured Prevotella sp.; assembly: GCA_944319815.1. Classification (GTDB taxonomy): domain Bacteria; phylum Bacteroidota; class Bacteroidia; order Bacteroidales; family Bacteroidaceae; genus Prevotella. Next base: position 95,713 of record CALUEX010000002.1, read on the forward strand.
CGTCCTTTTAGGATAAAACCTTCTTCGAAAATAGTGTTTATAAGAAGTGACGATAATTAAATAACTATCGGCAGATTTACATTTTCACTAAATGCTTTCGTAAGAAGTTATTTCAAATGTGAGTGTGTTATTTAATAAAATGAAGAATTATGGAAAAAATATTTATTTTTATAATAATGCTTATTTTTCCCCAAGTAAATAATGGGAACGAAATAAACCGTCAAAATTCAGATTCCATTATAGTAATATTTTGGAAAGGTGAAATAGACCGTTCTGTTTCATGTCCTTGTAGCCAAACATTTAAAAACGCGAATGCTATTAAAACGGATACGACAATATGCCTAAAGTCAAAATACTTTGATAAAATAAAGAATGCAATTAAATCAGCGGACGTCATAAAAAATGAAGGTTACTGTAATTCAAAGTTGTTTGTAAAAATAGACTCGATGAAGATATGCTTATGTGATTTTAATAAAGCATTTAATGCTAATGACGAGCAAGTTTCACTTGATGTGTCTGTTATTTATTTAATAAAATGGAAATCGGGCTTTTATAATTATATTAAGAAAGAATATTTGCAATATTTTGATGAAATCAAAATGTATGGCATTCCACCTGATTACGTATATATGTATACGGATGCTAAAAAGCCTTTCAAAGATAATCCAATAATGAAAGTATGTTTAGTAAAAGAGGATAAGTGATGCATATTCTTAATAATTCGATATTAGCCCCGCGCTTCTCACAGCTGCCCCGCCAAGGACAGGCTGACGCCACGGGATTGCCTACAGGTGAGGTCGTGGCCGCGTCAAACGGGCAATATGTTTGCAGCGTAACGGCGTATGACGCCAAGGGGCGTGCGGGCGCGGCCTCATATACCTACGACCTCCACGGTTGGCCTGTGACAGTGAAGTCGCGTGGTTTCGAGGAAGAGCTGCATTATGGCGACGGCTACGGCGAACCGCGCTATGGCGGCGGCATAAGCAGCGTGGAGTGGAAGAACCCTAATTACCCAAAACTGCGCGGCTATATGTATTACTACGACGCCTTGGGGCGTTTGGAGTCGGCAGTCTATGGCGAGAACGTAGGTTTATCGACCAACCCCGACCGCTATAACGAGACAGTGCTTGAATATACGGAGAACGGCGCAATAGAGCGTTTCCAACGTCGCGGGCTGAAACAAGACGGGGAGTATGGGAAGATAGACAACCTTAACATCACGCTCGACGGCAACCGCGTGGCCGGCGTGGATGACGACGCCGCGCCGCTGCTCTACAAGGGCGCGCTCGACTTCACCGACAGCACCGACGGCGGCACGTCGGAATACACCTACGACGGCGACGGACGACTGACGGGCGACATGAACCGAAGCATAGCGAAGATAGATTATGACGCGGCGGGCAATCCGCGCCGCGTGCAATACATGGACGGCAGTGTGACGGAATACGTCTACACCGCCGCAGGCGAGAAGCTGCGCGCCGTCCACCGCACCGCTGCTCCGAACGTCAACGTTGCCTTCGGCCAGACAAAGGAATTGACTGCAAGCGAAACGTTAAATGTAGACTCCACCGATTATTACGGAAGCCTGACGGCAGAGAACGGCGAGGCAACGATTTACAATTTCGGCGGCGGTTATTGCACATTCGACGGCGCGTGCAAATTTCATTATTTCGATCGCGACCACCAAGGCAATGTCCGCGCCGTGGTTGGCACGGCCGGCACGATAGAGCAAATAATGAACTATTATCCCTTCGGCGCACCATACAGCGACAACACAACGCTTAACCCCGACTTGCAACCTTACAAATACAATGGTAAGGAGTTTGAGACGATGCACGGGCGTAACGCCTATGACTACGGCGCCCGCTTCTACGACCCGTTGCTGCCCACGTGGGACAGAATGGACCCTCTGTGCGAGAAATACTACCACATAAGCCCTTACGCCTATTGCGCAAACGACCCGGTAAACTTTATTGACGTAAATGGACTTTATCCTGAATTTCTGATGTCGTTGAATAAAACACCATTTTATAGGGCTGATTATTATACATTAAATGCCCCAGCAAGCCATCTTTTATCTTTAATAACAGGTGTTCCTGAGACATTTATTATGAATGCAAGAATAATGGAACGAGGGTTTGGACGCCTTTATCCGTGGTATTCGAATGATGATGGAGGAGCTATAACATTAGGGCATTCTGCTGAAAAAATTTCTATGACATTTACTCCAAATTATTTTGAAGATGACAGGACGAAATATAATGGAAATGTTTTTGGGCAAGATTTTTATGCTTGGATGGATTTGTTAAGTCATGAAGTAACTCATATTAATCATATAATGGATAGCGGAGGAATGTTGTCTTATGTTTTGGGCTTTGGTATAGATTATTTAAAATACGGACATGATGATACACCGCGAGAGAAAGAAGCAAACGTAAATCAAAGAGTTTTTAATGATTTTAGTAGGTTTACAAATAAAAATCATGGTAAAAGAGCTCTTGAGCGATTGTTTAAGTCTGATTTATCTGATAATCAGAAAATTAGTACAATAAATAGGTGGTGGAACGAGTATAAAGAAGATGAGGACGAAAATGAAGATGACTTTTAAACATCTAATTGGAAAATTATTAAATACTTTAACATGGGCAACAGTCTCAATTCTTTCTGTTGTACTTATATTACTGTTATGTTTTTTTCTTTTACATTCATTGGATGATAATTCTATTTACTTTGATGATTTATCTTCGTGCATTGTCGTAGAGGATGAATATCCCATTGACAATTTATATATAAAAATATCAAAAGGAGACACTTGTATTGTCGATATGTTGATATATGTGAAAAATGATAAAAAAGGTTGCGACAGTATTTGCTTGAAAAACGTCTCAGACCAATATAAAGTGAAATTTTATTATATTTCATCACAAGTGCATTTTGATAAAAGAAATTATGTCTTGCCTGACTGTCAATATGAATTTAAACATACAACTGTAGGTGATGCAAGTCCGGCTTTTTTATTTTTATATACAGATGCTAATGGTAAGTTTTATTATAAAAAGGAAAACCGAGGTTAAGGTTTTTAATGAAGATGAAGTATGAGACTACCAAAGGGGAAGTGGAAAAATTTGGGGAACGACAGACCAAACATATATATATATGGACTGAAATGAAAAAATAATTATGAAAAAGAAAATGATTTTAATTTGTTCCGTGTTATGCTTATTACTTTTGCCCGTATTAATTGTGGTAAGATGCAAACAATGGCGTGAAATGCGGGCGGAAATTGAGCCTGGTGGTGTTTATGCAGGGCACTTCAAAAACAGGAAAGATACACTGTGGCTATATTCCGACGGAAGGTTTCGCCAAAGAATTTACGATAAGAACAACATTCTATTATATGACGCAAAATCGAGATGGAGAAAAACCAAATTTAACATTATTGGCATAGATTCTGTGTGTTTATGGACGGATGATGTTAATTTGTTGGACACAATATATAGATATACGATAAGCGGCTCACCAAATGCTGCGATATGTTATTCAATAAAAGATAAAATCCCTGTATTGTATTTCAGCTATTTTGTTGATTTGCCAGAAACATACATTTATTATTACAGAATAAAAAAGTTGGATGGTGATGCGAATGAATAATAGGCCTATATTTATTTAATGTTTTGCCTTATGGCGCAGAAAGGGAAAATTAACTTTCACGGAATGGGCAACTGTCATTACTGATTATAATAACAGGTGGAGATTTACGTCGCTTGCCGCCACGTAACGCCGGGCATTTAGTCCATATTTTCATCGTTACCAAATTATTATTCCGTTTTTATTCGTCGGTTTCGTTTTTGTTTTGTATATTTGCCCCGAAAACACGGATACTTGAAAAACAGGCAAGCAATGAACAGTGAAAACGAGATGCTGCGCAAGATGGGCATCGAGGCGTTAAGCGAGATGCAGTTAGGCATGAAAGAAGCCATGCTCGGCACGACCGACGACGTTGTGCTGCTGTCGGCGACAGGCAGCGGAAAGACGTTGGCTTACCTGTTGCCGATGGTCAGTATGCTCGACGGTAAGAGCGACGCTCTGCAAGCCGTGGTAATAGTGCCGGGCAGGGAACTGGCGCTGCAGTCGCACGAGGTGTTCAAGAGCATGGGCAGCGGACTGCGCTCGATGTGCCTCTACGGCGGACGGCCGACGATGGACGAGCACCGCGAGCTGCGCAAGGTGCAGCCGCAGGTGGTGTTCGCCACGCCCGGAAGGTTGGTTGACCATCTTGGAAAAGATAACATTGAGCGTTACGGCATAAGAGTGCTCGTCATCGACGAGTTTGACAAGTGCCTGAAGATGGGTTTCCGCGACGAGATGAAGCGCGCTTTGGATATGCTGCCAGGCGTAAGGCGCAGGTTCCTGCTGTCGGCTACCGATGCCGAGGAAATCCCGGAGTTCGTCAACATGGGCAAGGTCAAACGGCTCAACTACCTTACCGACGCCGACGTTCCTGACAGGGTGAAGCTGTACGTTGTTGAAAGTCCCGACAAGGACAAGCTGCCAACGCTTGCCGACCTGCTCTGCTCGTTCGGCAACAAAAGCTCAATAGTGTTCTTGAACTTTCGTGACAGCGTGGAGCGCGCAGCCGCATTCCTTACCGAAAGAGGGTTCGTTGTGAGCACACTGCACGGCGGACTGGAGCAACGCCAGCGTGAGGACGCAATCTTCAGGTTTGCAAACGGCTCGGCCAACGTGCTCGTGGCAACGGACTTGGCATCGCGCGGACTTGACATTCCTGACGTTGACAACATCGTGCACTATCACTTGCCCGTAGGCGAAGACGAGTATGTGCACCGTGTGGGGCGCACCGCAAGATGGCAAGCCGACGGCAGGGCGTTCTTCGTTTTAGGGCCAGGCGAAGCCCTACCCGACTACATTAATGACGCGCCCGAAGGCTACGACATACCAGAAGGCCCCAAGACTCCGCCACAACCGCGCATGGCCACAATATATATAGGTAAGGGCAAGAAGGACAAGGTGTCAAAAGGCGACGTGCTCGGTTTCCTCTGTAAAGTTGGCGGACTGGCGGGAAACGAAATCGGAAGGATTGACATACGCGAGAGATACGCCTACGCCGCCGTAGCCAACAACAAGTGGAAAGAGGTTGTAGCACGTGCTTCAGGCGAGAAACTTAAAGGCATAAAGACAGTAGTAGAGCTTATTAAGTAGCAAAATGTCACTAATTTTAGATAATTTAACGAAATAATTTGCATAATAAAAGAATTTTGTGTACTTTTGCAAAAGCAACAAGTAAACTTTAAAACTTAAATCAATATGAAGAAGTACAACTTTAACGCAGGCCCGTCAATACTTCCGCGCGAAGTCATCGAGAACACGGCCAAACAGATTTTGGATTTCAATGGTAGCGGTTTGTCACTGGCTGAAATAAGCCATAGGGCAAAAGACTTCCAGCCAGTAGTTGATGAAGCCGTAGCACTCATCAAGGAGTTGCTCAACGTTCCCGAAGGCTACTCGGTGCTGTTCCTCGGTGGCGGCGCATCGCTTGAGTTCTGCATGGTGCCTTACAATTTCCTCGTGAAGAAGGCCGCCTACCTCAACACAGGTACATGGGCAAAGAAAGCCATGAAGGAAGCCAAACTGTTCGGCGAGGTGGTTGAAGTAGCTTCTTCAGCTGACGCCAACTATACATATATTCCTAAGGGATGGACTTGCCCGACAGACGTTGACTACCTGCACATCACGACAAACAACACGATATACGGAACGGAGATGCGCAAAGACCTCGACGTACCGGTAAGGCTTATCGGCGATATGTCGTCAGACATCTTCAGCCGTCCCGTAGACGTGGCTAAATATGACTGCATCTATGCCGGAGCACAGAAGAACCTCTCAATGGCTGGCGTAACGGTTATCATAGTAAAGAACGACGCATTAGGCAAGGCTCCGCGCGAAATACCTACGATGCTGAACTACCAGACACACGTAGACAAGGGCTCGATGTTCAACACTCCGCCTGTTGTGCCTATTTATTGCGCCCTCGAGACACTCCGCTGGATAAAGAAGATGGGTGGCGTAGAGGCAATGGACAAGCTCGCTCACGAACGTGCCGAACTGCTGTATGCAGAGATTGACAGGAACAAGCTGTTCCGTGGCACGGTAGCCGAAGAAGACAGGTCACTGATGAACATCTGCTTCGTCATGAACGACGAGTATGCTGAACTCGAAAAGCCGTTCTTCGAGTATGCAACGTCACAGGGCATGGTAGGCATTAAGGGACACCGCTCTGTTGGTGGTTTCCGCGCAAGCTGCTACAACGCCATGAGCGTAGAAGGCGTGCAGGCCCTTGTTAAGTGCATGAAAGAGTTTGAGGCACAGCACTAAGAGCATTAATCGTTAAACATAGAAAAGTTAAAAGTGAAAAATCCGGTACCAAGAAGGTAAGTGGATTATTCACTTTTAGCTTTTCACTTATACTTGACAAAAAACAACAATAGACCATGAAAATATTAGTAGCAACAGAAAAACCGTTTGCAGCGGTTGCAATAGACGGAATAAGGAAAGAAATAGAAGGAGCAGGCCACGAACTTGTACTTCTCGAAAAATATACAGACGCAGCGCAGCTACTGGACGCCGTAAAAGATACCGATGCCATGATTGTACGCTCGGACAAAGTTACCCCCGCCGTTCTTGACGCTGCAAAACAGTTGAAAATCGTTGTTCGTGCCGGGGCTGGATACGACAGCATCGACACTGCATACGCAAAAGAAAAAGGCGTAATTGTTGAAAATACTCCAGGACAGAACTCCAACGCCGTTGCAGAGCTTGTTTTCGGACTGTTGGTCTACACCGTCCGTAACTTCTACAACGGTAAAGCCGGCACGGAGCTGATGGGCAAGAAACTCGGTATCCTCGCCTTTGGTAACGTAGGACGCAATGTTGCACGCATTGCCAAAGGCTTCGGAATGGACGTTTACGCATACGATGCATTCTGTCCCAAGGAAGCTATTGAAGAAGCCGGAGTAAAAGCCGTAAATTCACAGGACGAGCTGTTTGAATGCTGCGACATCGTATCACTGCATATCCCCGCAACAGCCGAGACAAAGCAAAGCATCAACTATGCCCTCGTAAACAAGATGAAGAAAGGCGGCATCGTAATCAATACGGCACGCAAGGAAGTCATCAACGAGCCGGAACTGCTGAAGCTGTTAGCCGAGCGCGAAGACTTGAAATACATCACGGACATCAAGCCCGATGCTGACGCAGACTTCGCAAAATTCGAAGGACGCTACTTCAGCACACCTAAGAAGATGGGCGCCCAGACAGCTGAGGCAAACATCAATGCAGGAATTGCAGCCGCTAAACAGATAAACGCATACTTCAAGGACGGCTGCACGAAATTCCAGGTTAACAAATAACTAAGGTGTTGACGTAACAACAACAACTGAATTATGGCTAAAATCAAACCATTCAAGGGGATACGCCCCCCGAAACAATATGTCGAGGAGGTTGAGTCAAGGCCGTATGACGTGCTTGATTCCGAAGAAGCACGCAAGGAAGCCGGAGACAACGAAAAAAGCCTTTACCACATAATAAAGCCTGAAATAGATTTTGCCCCGGGCACAAGTGAATACGACCCGCGCGTATACGAGAAAGCTGCCGAGAACTTCAAGAAGTTCCAGGAGAAGGGCTGGCTCGTGCAAGACGACAAGGAGCAGTATTACATTTACGCCCAGACGATGAACGACAAAACACAGTACGGACTCGTTGTCTGTGCATACGTGGACGATTATCTCAACGGGGTGATAAAAAAGCATGAGCTGACACGTCGCGACAAGGAAGAAGACCGCATGAAGCACGTTCGCGTAAACAACGCAAACATCGAGCCTGTATTCTTCGCCTATCCCGACAACAGCGTGCTCGACAGCCTTATTATGCGTTATGCCCAGACGACACCGGAGTATGATTTCATAGCACCAATAGACGGTTTCCGCCATCAATTCTGGGTTATCTCGAACGACGACGACATTGCAGCCGTAACAAATGAGTTTGCCAAGATGCCTTCGCTGTATATCGCAGATGGGCACCATCGTTCAGCAGCGGCAGCACTTGTAGGTGCGGAGAAGGCAAAGCAAGACCCAAACCATAACGGAACAGAGGAATATAACTATTTCATGGCCGTATGCTTCCAGGCTTCGCAACTCACAATCCTGGACTACAACCGAGTAATCAAAGACTTGAACGGATTGACATCCGAAGAATTTATTGACGCCCTGAAGAAGAACTTTGAGGTTGAAGATAAAGGTACGGATATGTACAAGCCGAACCATTTGCATAACTTCTCGCTGTATCTTGACGGCAAGTGGTACAGCCTTACGGCAAAAGCCGGCACGTTCAACGATACCGACCCGATTGGAGTGTTAGACGTTGACATCTCAAGCCGCCTTATCTTGGACGAAATTCTCGGAATTAAGGACTTGCGTTCTGATAAGCGTATTGACTTCGTTGGCGGTTTGCGTGGACTCGACGAATTAAAGCGCAGGGTTGACAGCGGCGAGATGCGCATAGCATTGGCCTTGTATCCGGTCACAATGAAACAGATTATGGATATAGCCGACAGTGGCAAGATAATGCCACCCAAGGCGACATGGTTTGAACCAAAGTTACGCTCAGGCTTGGTTATCCACAAACTTTCATAAGCGTTAATGGGTGCAGACGAATTCAAAACTATAACAAATGTAGGCGAAGGGACTTATTCCGAAAAAAGGAGTAAGTTCCTCGCTTTTTCTCATCATGTAGAAAGTCTTGACGAAATAAAAGACATTATACAGCATTACAGGAAAAAATATTATGACGCACGCCATGTGTGCTATGCCTATGTCCTCGGCCACGAACGTGAAATATTCAGGGCAAACGACGACGGCGAACCGAGCAGCACGGCCGGTAAACCGATATTAGGGCAGATAAACAGCATGGAACTGACCGACGTGCTGGTCGTTGTAGTGAGATACTATGGCGGCGTAAACCTTGGCACTGGCGGCCTCATCGTGGCATACAGGACAGCCGCCGCAGCAGCATTAGCGTCAGCAAAAATTGAAACCAGGCAAGTTGAAGCCATCGTGACTTATAGCTTCCCGTACATCATGATGAATTCTGTTATGCGAGTCGTAAAAGAATTGAAACCACGAATAATCTCACAAAACTACGACTCAACGTGCGAAATCAAACTCGGCATAAGGAAATCGGAAGAAGAATATCTAAGGTCAAGGCTTGAAAAACTTTCATTTGAGTGAGAAATTCTTTGCCAAATGAAAAAATAGTGTTATCTTTGCACACGTAAAAAATCACAGCAACAGTCTTCAATGGCTGAAGATTAGGAAGATTGGCAGAGTGACCGAATGCGCTGGACTCGAAATCCGGTATACCCATTACGGGTATCGGGGGTTTGAATCCCTCATCTTCCGCAAACATTTAAATAAAAAGAGGCAGGTTATCCTGCCTCTTTTTATTTAAAACGTAAAAAGTTCACAATAAACATTTTTGTAATATAAATCTAATATTGTTTGTCAAAAAACAATGTTGCAAATATCCGTATTTTTATTATCTTTGCAATAATGCAGGCCACCAGGCAGTTTTAAGAAAGTTTTGTATGGTATCATGCTTGCATCATCTTTACATTAGTCTACAAATTACTGTTTATCAACCTAATATAAAATGAAAAACTATCCTAAAATTGGTATTCGCCCAATTATTGACGGGCGTCAAGGAGGTATACGTGAAAGCCTTGAAGGCAAAACCATGATGCTGGCAAAGGCGGTAGCAGAACTTATCTCAAAAAACGTGAAGAACGGCGACGGGTCGCCTGTTGAATGTGTCATTGCTGACGGAACCATAGGCCGTGTTGCAGAAGCCGCACGTTGCGCCGAAAAGTTCGAAAGCTGCGGAGTAGGAGCAACTATCTCTGTAACGTCTTGCTGGTGTTACGGTTCTGAAACTATGGATATGCATCCATATTGGCCCAAAGCCGTATGGGGCTTCAACGGCACAGAACGCCCCGGTGCTGTCTACCTTGCAGCTGTACTTGCAGCCCATGCACAAAAAGGTTTGCCTGCATTCGGCATATACGGACACGACGTCCAAGACCTTGAAGACAACACTATCCCTGCAGACGTGGCCGAAAAGATATTACGCTGGGCCAGAGCCGCACAAGCAGTCGCAACAATGCGCGGAAAGTCTTATCTATCAGTAGGAAATGTAGCTATGGGCATAGCCGGAAGCATCGCCAACGCAGATTTCATGCAGGAATATCTTGGCATACGTGCAGAGCAAGTGGACATGACTGAAATACTCCGCCGAATAGAAGAAGGTATTTACGACAAGGCTGAATATGAAAAAGCCATCGCTTGGGTGAAGAAATACTGTGTCCCCAATGAAGGCGAAGACATCGGCAACAGGGACGTCAAGAAGAAAGACCGTGCCGGGAAGGATGCAGATTGGGAATTCGTAACGAAAATGACAATGATTATCCGCGACCTGATGACAGGCAACGAAAAGTTGCTCGAAGCTGGTTTCAAGGAAGAATCACTCGGACACAATGCCATAGCTGCAGGCTTCCAGGGGCAAAGACAATGGACAGACTTTAAGCCAAACGGCGATTTCTCGGAAGCTATGCTAAACACGTCGTTCGACTGGAACGGAATACGTGAGCCCTATGTCGTTGCAACTGAAAACGACACTTGCAACGGCTTGACAATGCTGCTTGAGCATCTCCTTACAAACAGAAGCGCAATATTCTCGGACGTAAGAACATATTGGAGTCCGGAAGCCGTCAAGCGCGTTACCGGCAAAGAACTTACAGGACGTGCTTCAGGAGGAATTATACACCTTATAAATTCAGGAGCTACAACCCTTGACGGTACAGGCCGTTGCAGCGATGCAGAAGGCAACCCGGTAATGAAGCCTCATTGGGAAATGACCGAAAAGGATGTCGAGGCCTGCCTCGCAGCGACAACTTGGTATCCTGCCAACCGAGACTATTTCCGCGGAGGTGGCTTCTCGTCCAATTTCTTGTCAAAAGGCGGAATGCCCGTAACAATGGCACGCCTGAATATTGTAAAAGGAGTTGGTCCTGTACTGCAGCTGGCAGAGGGATGGACTGTAGACATAGACCCCGAAATACACAAGATTATAGACAAACGCACCGACCCGACATGGCCCACCACATGGTTTGTACCCAGGCTCTGTGACAAACCGGCATTCAAAGATGTTTATTCCGTGATGAACAACTGGGGAGCTAACCACGGAGCCATAATTTTCGGACATATCGGTGCTGACCTCATCACTCTTGCGTCCATGTTGCGCATACCAGTATGTATGCATAATGTAGATGCAGACAACATCTTCCGTCCTGCCGTGTGGAATGCTTTTGGCATGGATAAAGAAGGGGCAGATTTCAGGGCTTGCCAGAATTTCGGGCCACTATATAAATAAAGTGACAAGAACGAATACCGTATCTTGCCATACGGCTTTAACTGAATAACAATAATGCCGGCATTCGCAACTCAAACGAATGCCGGCATTATTGTTCAAGCAAAATAATAAAAATCAATCTTCAGACAAGTCGGCCACCATTTTACGATACATGGCATAAATATGAGTACGCGAAACATACCCACGTAAATGTCCGTCAGTGTCAACAACAGGCAGCATGGAAGAGTCTGTGCTGTCAAAACATTTCATCACCTCCTCCATCGTGTCATTTACAGAAAGCACGGTTTCAGGCTGTGACATCAACTGATGCACCTTGAAATGATGGTAAAGCTCTGTACGAAAAACTATATGACGCAACTTGGTTATGTCTATCTCGCCCAAGAGATTGCCTGCATCGTCCAACACAGGGAGGACATTCTTATGGCTCTTACTTATTGCATGAACCAGCGAGGCCAAATCTTTGTCCGGCGAAACAGCCGTATAACTTTTATCTATAACGCTGTCAAGGCTCATAAGAGTAAGAACGGCGCGGTCTGTATGGTGGGTTATCAACTTACCCTGGCGCGCCAAACGCATACCGTAAATACTATGGGGCTCGAAGATTATTATTGTAAGGTAAGAGCAGATGCTCACAATCATCAACGGAATGAACATCTGGTAGCCTCCGGTAATCTCCGCTATGAGGAATATTCCCGTAAGCGGAGCGTGCATCACGCCAGCCATGACGGCAGCCATCCCGAGAAGGGCAAAATTCTTCTCCGGCAAATAAACGCCTATTTCATAAAGGTTCCACACCCGGGCAAAAAGGAAGCCGGCAAATGCCCCGATAAAAAGCGAAGGCGCAAATGTACCGCCACACCCACCGCCACCGTTAGTTGCCGAAGTGGCGAAAACCTTGGTTAGCAGCACCATACTGATATATGGTATCAACATACCGGAGTGCCCGTAGAATGGAGAATTATTGAGGACGGCGTCCCAATCTGCCTCAGTCTTGCCACTCAATAAAATGTTAATACTGCCGTAACCCTCGCCATACAGCGACGGGAAAAGGAATATCAACGGGCTGAGTATCAGTGCACCAAGTAACAGTTTCGATACTGGCTTGCCCTTGAGGCGCGCAAACACCCCCTCGCACGCCGTCATTGTACGCATAAAATACAAACTGACAAAGCCGCCGAAAACGCCAAGCAGGATATTCGCCGGGATACGCTCCACAGGCCAAGGATTATCCAGCGTAAAAACGAACAACGACTCGCTGCCCGTAAAAATGTACGTAAAACAGGTGGCCGTGACGCTCGATATAAGGATTGGCAAGAGTGAAGCCATCGTAAGGTCAATCATAAGCACCTCCAACGTGAACACGAGTCCGGCTATCGGTGCCTTGAATATCCCGGCGATTGCGGCTGCAGCACCGCAACCAACAAGCAGCATTAGCGTTTTATTGTCCATCTTGAACAACTGCCCAAGGTTGCTGCCTATGGCCGAACCAGTAAGCACAATGGGGGCTTCGGCGCCGACGCTACCGCCAAATCCAATCGTTATGGCCGACGCGATGACGGAGCTCCAACAGTTATGCCCTTTCAGGCGGCTGCGCTTACTGCTTATTGCGTAAAGTATGCGCGTGATGCCATGGCTTATCTCGTCCTTGACAACATAACGAACGAACAGGGACGTGATGTAAATGCCTATCACCGGATATACGAGGTACATCCAATTGAATGTCTCATTCTCGAACCTGGAAGTGAGTATCAGCTCTATCTCCTCTATTATCCAATGCAACAGGTATGCAGCTATCGCCGCAAACAAGCCCACCAAAAAACTTAGGATAAGCGTAAACTGCTTGTCTGTCACATATTGCCCACGCAGCCTTATAACACGCTGCATGAGTGTTTGCTTGGCCTGGGTGGTATCTGTATCAATGCTTGATTGGTTCACGCCCTTGTCACCTTATTATTTCCACTTCACCATTAAGCCTTATCCTTAATATCTTTGAAGGCGTATGCGGCTTCTTTTCTTGTCTACGGCTGTAACATACATAGTCAACAGAATTGATAAGTTCCTCCGAAATGTCCTTGTAATTTTCAGCCGCTGGTTGCCCACTGATATTTGCGCTTGTCGAGACTATTGGCTTTTGGAACCTGTAACACAGTTCCTTCGAGAACGGCTCGCCTGTTATACGCATCGCTATGCTTCCGTCCTCTGCTATAAGGTTCTCGGCAAGGCCCGTGGCATTGTCCAATATCACGGTTGTCGGTTGCGTAGCAAGTTCCATGACCTGCCATGCCACCTCTGGCACGTTACGCACGTAACGTTGCAGACGTGCCTCGCTATCAACGAGGCATATCAATGCCTTTGAGTCGTCCCTATGCTTTATTTTGTAAACTCGTGCCACTGCCTCAGGATTGGTAGCATCGCAACCGATACCCCAAACCGTATCCGTAGGGTAAAGGATTACGCCGCCTTGACGCATCACCTCCACCGCTTTCTTAATGTCGTCTTGTTGATTCATTTTAAGATTTTATTCCTGTTCCTGAATATCCCACCCTATGGCACTTGCGCCAAGCACTGCGGCCGAAGAACCATCAAGGCCACTGATTAGGAATTGCGCCTTGCCCTTAAAAATGCTGAACACGTGGGCGTCATAGCTCCGCTTTATCGGCTCCATAAGCAAATCGCCTGCCTTCGTAAGCCCGCCAAAGAATATGAACGCCTCCGGTGACGAGAATGCGGCGAAATCGGCGCAGGCTTCACCGAGCATTTCACCCGTAAACTCATAAACGCGCCTTGCAAGCTCATCACCCTTGCCGGCAGCTATCGACACGTCGAGCGATGTTATGTCTTCAGGCTTAATGTCACGCAACAACGACGGAGAACTCGTGGTTGACAAAAATTCACGGGCCGTGCGTGCAACGCCCGTAGCCGAACAGTATGCCTCAAGGCATCCCGTGCGCCCGCACCCACACGAACGTCCGTTTTCACGACGCATGATAACATGGCCAAGCTCTCCGGCAAAACCGTCGCAGCCATACACCAGCTGCCCATTTACCACGATGCCCGAGCCAACCCCCGTGCCAAGCGTCAGCATGATAAAATTCTTCATGCCGCGCGCCACGCCGTAAGCCATTTCACCTATGGCCGCCGCGTTCGCGTCATTGGTTATAGCCACTGGGATGCCTAACTTCTTCTTGAACATCTCCGCCAACGGGACACAACACTCATGCCCCCAAACAATGTTAGGCGCGTATTCTATCGTTCCGCGATAAAAGTTGGCATTAGGCGCACCTATACCCATCGCCTTAATCTTGTCGATGCCGCCTACTTGGTCTATTATTATCCGCAACGCTTCAACCGAAGCGTCAACATAGTCGTCAACATTAGCGTAATTTTGTGTTTTTATGGCCGTCGTGGCTTTGATGTCGCCACGGCTGTCAACTATTCCGAATACTGAGTTGGTACCGCCAAGGTCAAGTCCTATGACGTATGGCTTTAAGATTTGAGGTGTCATGATATTTTTATTTTTGTCATAAAATGTTCGTCGGCTCACCCCGTTGGCTGAATTATCCTTGCCTCCCTGCGGCTGACGCTTACGGTCTGTTGCATTACGGCGGTTTTTGCTTATACGGTTTCCGCCTGCTGCCGACAGGTTTGCAATAAGCATCCTTTTATCGTGTGAAAGGTTATCTTTCAAGAGGCGAAACACCGTATATCGCAGGCCGGAAGGGCAACTTTTGGAACTGTAACCATAGCCGTGCGGCCCATAATAATCCCGCCAACGAGACTTGGCTCAATAGTTGCAAAGGTATCAAAAATCCGATACACGGCAAAGTTTTACCAATAAAATTTGTTTCTTTCATAAAAAAATGGCAATTTTGCAGTCGCTATGCCGTTTCAGTTTCATTTAGACATACTTGACTGGATATTCAAGGGAGTGCTTATAGGCATTGTGGCTTCCGCCCCAATGGGGCCGGTCGGCGTGTTGTGCATCCAAAGGACATTGAACAAAGGCCGATGGTACGGTTTTGTCACAGGCATCGGCGCTACCATAAGCGATTTCATCTACGCCCTGATAACAGGTTTCGGCATGAGTTTCGTGATGAACCTGATAAGCAATAACCACAACCGCCTGATTTTACAGATAAGCGGCAGCATCATGCTTATGGCATTCGGGATATATTGCTTCCGGTCAGACCCCACGAAGAAAATCCACATAAGCGGTAAAAACAAGAAAGGCACCCTGGTGCACAACGGTGTAACGGCCTTCCTTGTCACCTTCTCAAACCCATTAATCATATTCCTCTTCATGGCGGCATTCGCCCAGTTCGCCTTCATTGTGCCAAAGCACCCGCTACATATATGCGTAGGCTATTTCAGCATAATATGCGGTGCCCTGCTGTGGTGGTTCGGCCTGACATGGCTGATAGATAAGGTGAGGAACAAGTTTGACAACAGCGGCATTGTCATAATCAACAAGATAATAGGTAGCATCGTCATAATTTTTTCTCTGCTTGTACTCATAGGCACGGTGTTCAACCTCTATACGTTTCATTATTAGCAAACAGGCGTTTGCGGCGGCAAGCGGCCAAGATGCGTCTAACCTTGGCACACATCTGCAGCTTGCCGGCTCATAAAGCGTGCGCAAAAAACATTAACAATGTACATATCACAAGAATTAAGGAAAAAAAGCATTGCCGAATATCTTATTTATATGTGGCAGGTTGAAGACATCATCAGGGCCTATGGATGCAACCTTGGCAGAATACGCCGCGAGTATATCGACAAGTTTGACTATACTGACGAGCAAAAGGACGAAATGGCTGACTGGTACGGTAACCTCGTAAGGATGATGAACCAAGAGGGATGCCGCGAAAGGGGACATTTACAGATAAACAAGATTGTAATGCAGCAATTAACGGAACTTAACGCCCAACTGCTGCAAAGTACAAAGTACCCATTTTACAACAGCGAATATTACAAGGTGCTCCCGTTCATTGTCGAATTGCGCCGACGCGGAGCCAACAATGAAGAAAACGAGATTGAGACGTGCTTTAACGCGCTTTACGGCGTAATGATGCTACGTTTGCAAAAAAAGAAAATCAGCCCTGATACCGAACACGCCATAAAGGAAATTACGACCTTTATCGGAATGTTGTCTGATTATTACATGAAGGACAAGGAAGAACCGCTCGAATTTTAGAATGCAGGAAAACGGGGCTCCACATTTGTGTGTTACCGCAAACTTGTCGTCATAACCATAAAACCGCAATTATGAACATACTAATCACTGGCTGCAACGGCCAACTGGGCAGCGAAATCAGGCTGCTTGAAAACAACTATCCACAATACACCTTCTTCAACACAGACAAAGACGAGCTTGACATAACCAACCAGTTAGCCGTCAACGACTTCATCAACCGCCACGAGATTGACGGCGTAGTGAACTGTGCAGCCTATACGGCCGTGGACAAGGCCGAAACCAACCAGAAACTTTGCACAGCCCTAAACACCGAAGCCCCGGCCTATTTAGCCGCAGCCATAGACAAACGTGAAGGATGGATTGTACAAGTCTCTACGGACTATGTGTTCAATGGAAAAAAGTTCACGCCATACATAGAAACAGACACGCCCTGTCCTGATAGCGTGTACGGCAGCACAAAACTGGCTGGCGAGTTCGGCGTAGGCAAGTTCTGCAAGCGTGCGATGATTATACGCACGGCTTGGCTTTACTCTACATTCGGAAACAATTTCGTAAAGACAATGCTGCGCCTTGGAAGCGAAAGAGAGGAAATAGGCGTTGTGTTCGACCAAATTGGCACACCGACCTATGCCCACGACCTCGCCGTAACGATATTGACAGCCGTTGAAAATGGAGTGAAGCCCGGTGTCTACCACTATTCCAACGAGGGTGTTTGCAGTTGGTATGACTTCACAAAGGCCATCCACCGCATAGCCGGCATAACGAGCTGCCACGTCAAGCCGCTGCACACCGCCGAATACCCTACGGCTGCGAAACGCCCTGCATACAGCGTGCTTGACAAGACAAAAATCAAGGAGACATACGGTATGGAAATCCCATATTGGGAGGACAGCCTCGCAAAGTGCATCAAGTCGTTAGCTGGTAAGTGAACGAGGGACAAGCAGACAAGGGAAAAGCCACAAACAGAAATACAAGACCAATGAATAAAGAAATAGAAAGACGGCGAACATTCGCCATAATATCACACCCTGACGCCGGAAAGACAACACTTACGGAGAAATTCCTACTGTTCGGAGGACAAATCCAAGTAGCCGGTGCTGTCAAGAACAACAAGATACGCAAGACGGCCACGTCTGACTGGATGGACATCGAGAAACAGCGCGGAATATCAGTGTCAACATCGGTAATGGAGTTTGACTATGAGGGATACAAGGTCAACATCCTCGACACCCCCGGCCACCAGGACTTTGCAGAAGACACCTACCGCACACTGACTGCCGTAGACTCGGCCATAATCGTTGTTGACGGGGCTAAAGGCGTCGAGGCACAGACACGCAAACTAATGAACGTCTGCCGTATGCGCTCCACGCCTGTCATCATCTTCATCAACAAGATGGACCGTGAGGGACGTGACCCTTTCGACCTTCTCGACGAACTTGAACAGGAGCTTGAAATCAAAGTGCGCCCACTATCGTGGCCTATCAACCAAGGTGCCAAGTTCAAGGGGGTGTACAACATTTACGAGAACAAGCTCGACTTGTTCACCCCGGACAAACAACGTGTCACCGAAAAAGTTGAAGTTGACATTGCCAGCAACGAGCTTGAGGCCCGTGTGGGTGAAGCCGATGCCGCGAAGCTGCGCGACGACCTTGAACTTGTAGACGGCGTTTATCCCGAGTTCAGTGTTGACGATTACCGCGAGGCAAAAGTAGCCCCGGTCTTTTTCGGAAGCGCACTTAACAACTTCGGAGTGCAGGAACTCTTAAACTGCTTTGTCAAAATAGCCCCCAGCCCGCGGGCCACTAAGGCAGAGGAGCGCATGGTAGAGCCGGAGGAACCCAAATTTACCGGATTCATATTCAAGATTACGGCCAACATCGACCCCAACCACCGTTCGTGCATAGCCTTCTGCAAGGTTTGCAGCGGCAAGTTCGAGCGCAACCATCCCTATCTGCACGTGCGCCTCGGCAAGACAGTGCGCTTCTCGTCGCCAACGCAGTTCATGGCGCAGCGCAAGAGCACCATCGAGGAGGCTTGGCCGGGCGACATCGTGGGCCTGCCCGACAACGGCATATTCAAAATCGGCGACACGCTCACTGACGGCGAACAGCTCCACTTCCGCGGATTGCCGTCGTTCTCGCCCGAGATGTTCAAGTATATCGAGAACGACGACCCCATGAAGGCGAAACAGCTGGCTAAGGGCATAGACCAGCTGATGGACGAGGGCGTGGCGCAGATGTTCGTCAACCAGTTCAATGGGCGGAAGATTATCGGAACAGTAGGACAACTTCAGTTCGAGGTTATCCAGTATCGCCTTGAGAACGAGTACAACGCAAAATGCCGTTGGGAACCTGTCCATCTGTACAAGGCTTGCTGGATTGACTCCGACGACCCTGCAGAGCTTGAATCGTTCAAGAAACGTAAATACCAGTATATGGCAAAGGACAAGGACGGCCGCGACGTATTCCTTGCAGACAGCGGATACGTGCTCCAGATGGCGCAACAAGACTTCAAGCACATCCGCTTCCACTTCACCAGCGAGTTTTGACGCTTAAACACGGATGCCATTTGTATATGTTTTTAGCGGAAAACTTGGCAAGGTGTCAAACATTCAATGCTCGTGTTTTTCATCAAAATAGAACTAAGTAAAACATAAAAACGACCTT
The DNA here is from genome assembly GCA_944319815.1 of uncultured Prevotella sp. GTDB lineage: Bacteria > Bacteroidota > Bacteroidia > Bacteroidales > Bacteroidaceae > Prevotella. Next base: position 115,072 of record CALUEX010000002.1, read on the forward strand.
TAAGCGTGCTGTTCACGGTCTTTCTGATGCCAAAAGGCCATGAACGACACACCTAAAGGCCGCCAAAGAGGACAAAGAAGGCCGTCAAGTCGAGTTGACTTGACGGCCTTTTCCATTCAAGAAGACGGTCTTTTAACAATGAAAAGGCCACAAAACGGAAGACTAAAAGGCGTTGCGGCTGCACGCATAAAGCAAATTCGGCAATATAACACTGTTGACCAGCGACTTACGATTGCACACTTTTCCCTCCCGTATTTTCAGCCGATGGATAATTCTTTCAGGCCGACGGCCTTCTCTGCATTCAACAAAATCCAAAAAGAAAGCAAAAAGGCACTACTGGCTTACATTCCGCTCAGCCGTACAATCCTCATCCCCGTCATGGTGCGTTGCCGCTGCAAATAACGGTAAAGCGTCATAGGTTCCTCCACCACCTTGTGCCTAAGGCTCGACGCATTGAGCAAATGAAGCCCGTCGGCGTGCCATACGGCAAAGCCTATGTGCTGGATGTCAAGGCCCTTGAGCGATGTGGTAAGGGCTATTATGTCGCCGTCTTTCACGACCTTGCGCATCAGCTCCGTGTTACCGACTAACGACTTTGGCACATACCTGTACGACACCTTGTTCAATTCACGCTCGGTAGCTGCGATTACGGGCACGTATTCGGGGTTTTCGGCCAGCATCTTGTACTTGCTTGGATACGTTGACATATAATACACGGCGATTTTCTGCACCGCCGTGAACGGCGGATTTGGCGACTGCACCTCACTGCATATCCCCTTGGCCGTGTTGTCAGCTATCCAGTCGGTAAAATAATGAAGACGTTTTGTGTAATGAGGTGTTGCTCCGCCGCGGTAACGTATCTTGCAAAGATTGTCGCAGAATGCCTTGAACGTATATGCCTTTTGCCTCATGCAAAGGGCCAGCGCCACCACGTTTTCCACGTAAGTGGTACAGTCGAGCTGGCGCAGGTTGACCACGAGTTTTTCCGTCCTGTTCACCTCCAGAGTATGGGCGACATACGGCAAGCCTTTAAGCTGGCGCGCAAAGTAAATGACGATGTTCGTGCCAGACGGCTGGCGGCGCGCTCCTTCGAGAAGCTCCACGACCTTGAGGCTGTCTGATTTGTTGTACTGCACGTCATAAGCAGAAGCGAACGAAAGTCCGAACAACATGAAGAAGGATATAATAAAAAGTCTCATTGCTGTTGCTTGTTATGGGATTTTACGGTTATCTTGGTTGCCGTTTCATTCAGTTTTAACGCAAGCCGTCACTTAAAACTTTCCGAGAATGCGGTCCATCACCCAGTTGACGGGAGTAGCCGACACGCTCGTGCATGAACAAGCCCCGAAGCCCTGCAAGTCTTCAATCACGGTCTTGATGAGCGGCAGCTGCACGTATGGCGGGTTCGGCACGGTAATGCTCGTTGTGCCCTCGCTCGTAACGAGCCGTATCGGGTCATAATTAAATACGGAGAAGCATATCATGCCCTTGTCGCCCACAATCTCTATTATATCCTCCTTGGCCGACTTATGCCCCGCGAAACACCATGAACCGCTGCCCGTCAGTCCGCTTTCAAAACGGAAACACGCACTGACCGTATCCTCGGCAGCGTAAAGCCCGGCACGATTGGCGCACATACCCTCGGCCTCGGTTATCACGCCGAAGAGGTCTTGCAGCAAATCAAGTTGGTGAGCCGCCAAGTCATAGAAGTATCCCCCACCTGCAATGTCCGGCTGTAGCCGCCACGGCAAGCTGCCGGCCGAGGGATAGTCCTCGTCGCGCGGAGGGCACGAGAAACGCACCTGTACGTTCATCACACGCCCTATAGTCCTTTGGGCGATAATGTCTTTCACTTTCTTGAAATACGGGAGGTACCGCCTATAATAAGCAACAAAACACGGCACGCCCGTCTGCTCGCTCACGTGGTTTACCCTTGCGCAGTCGTCGTAATTGGCAGCCAGCGGCTTTTCGACATACACCGGCTTGCCGGCCCGCATCGACATGATTGCAAACGTGGCATGGCTCGACGGTGGTGTAGCCACATACACAGCGTTGACATTGGGGTCGTCAATGAGTTCTTGGGCATCGGTGTACCACTTTTTCACGTTGTGGCGCATGGCGTATGAGCGTGCCTTCTCCGCGCTACGGCTCATCACCGCCACCACCTCAGAGCCTTCCACCTCGTTGAAAGCCGGGCCCGACTTCTTTTCAGTAACTTCACCACAACCTATAAATCCCCATTTCAGTAACTTCATAATCTCCGTTTATTTTTAAATTAAAAACAGGTTGTACCATACAGCGAAGCCAACGACACAGCCTGTGGCACAACGTCTTTTGGCGCAAAGTTAGCAATTTTTATCCATACGATGGTTTCATTTTACATTTTATATTGTTACCTTTGCATTATAAACACATTATATATTAAACAAATTGGTATGGATAATATCAAGAAATCATCAATAAGTAAAAGCCGAAGCTATACGGCGTGCCTGTCGGAAGCCCACAGGATGCTGTTCGATAACTTCCGCGTGATTTTCAGCCGCACATGGATTTACTTTGCGGCACTCGCCGTCATTTCGGCCGTATGCTTCATGCTGTATACCCACACCATGCTATACGGCAACAGCACGGGGCAAACCGTAGCGATGTGCGGATTTTCACTGCTGATGCTATGCTCCGTGGTCGTGTATTACTCAAGGGTTATGTTCCTTGTCAACGGCCGGCCGATGAAGTGGAACATAATACGCGGCTTTAGGTTAGCTGCCTGCTATTATGCGTTCTGTATCCTTGTTTGGGGCGCCCAGGCATTTATAACATACAACTATGTCCTTATCCACCAACCCGTATCTCCTGAAGCATTGATGCCTCTGGCAATAGCCTTCAATGTGGCAAACATAGTTATTGGCCTTTTGATGCTACCCTACGTGTACGCTGCGGTAAAGTATTTCATCGAGCCGGAGAGCAAACTAAGGCACATATTGACAAGTTCTTATGCCACAGGCTTGCGCCATTGGGGCTTCATGTTCATGGCTATGCTGCCTGCCGTATTGTGCGTCTTACTCATAGCCCTGTTTCTCTCAATACCGATGTTGATAGTCATTACGGCCAATTCATACTCCGTTTTCGGAGTCAATTTCATAGGCGACCCGACAGGCCTGCCGTCGTATTTTCCTGTAATTGAAGGCTCTGTGTTTGCCTTGACGTTCTTCATTTGGGCATACCTGAACGTCTTTGTCATATTCGTCGGCTATTTCCTGTACGGCAGCATTGAAGCCCGGAAAAAAGAGAAAAAGGCATTTTTGAAACAAGAACAGCTAACGGCATGAAACAGCAACGCATACTTTTCATAGACAGAGACGGCACATTGGTGGAAGAACCGCATGATGAGCAGGTTGACTCGTTCAGCAAACTGAAGTTTACCAAGGGCGTATTCAAGAGCCTTTCGTTCATAAAAGAGAAACTGGACTTTCGCTTTGTCATGGTAAGCAACCAGGACGGATTGGGCACAAGCTCATTTCCAGAAGAAACATTCTGGCCCGTACATAACTTCATCTTACAGACACTCGAAGGCGAAGGCATAACATTCGACGACATACTCATTGACAGGCATTTTCCCGAAGACAACAACCCGTGCCGCAAACCTGGAACGGGGATGCTGACGGAGTACATCAACAACCCGGCATACGACATCAAGGGCAGCTACGTAATAGGCGACAGGGAGACCGACAAGCAGCTCGCCGACAATCTCGGATGCAACGCCTTTATACTCGGACGCGACGGCATGACATGGGAAAAGATTGCCGAAATGCTGTTCGCCTGTGAGAGAATGGCCGAAACAAGGAGAACAACGAAGGAGACGGATATATTCGTTTCGCTCAACATCGATGGCTCGGGGCAATGCGACATATCCACAGGCATCGGTTTCTTTGACCATATGCTCGAGCAGATTGGCCGCCACGGAATGATGGACTTGACCGTACACGCCCGTGGAGACCTTAACGTTGATACCCACCACACCATCGAAGACACTGGCATAACGCTTGGAGAGTGCATCAAGAAGGCTCTCGGCGACAAGCGCGGAATAGAGCGCTACGGCTATTGCCTGCCCATGGACGACTGCCTGTGCCAGGTTGCGCTCGACTTCGGAGGTCGCCCCTGGTTGGTATGGGACGCCGACTTCAAGCGCGAAAAAATAGGCGATATGCCTACGGAAATGTTCCTCCATTTCTTCAAGAGCCTAAGTGACGCGGCCATGATGAACCTGAACATAAAGGCTGAAGGGCAAAACGAGCACCACAAGATAGAAGGAATATTCAAGGCGTTGGCGCGTGCCCTGCGCATGGCCGTTAAGCGTGACATATACCACTACGAGCTGCCCACCACCAAGGGGGCATTGTAACACGGACGTGAAAGCCGCCACTGCGGCTTTCACTTTTGACAATATAAAACCCAAACGACATGATATTCTACCTCTCGGGCACCGGGAACACAAAGTGGGCGGCAAGCGAAATAGCCCTGCACACGGGCGAAAAGCTCGTTGACATAACGAAAACCAACGAGCATAACGCCGCCTACCGACTTGCCGACGGCGAACGCATAGGCTTCTGTTTCCCTGTGCACGGCTGGCGTCCGCCGATGATTTACAGGGCATTCATATGCCAACTGAACATCACGGACTCACGTAACCACTACTGCTATGCGCTTTGCACGGCTGGCGACGACATCGGCGAAACCGTCAAAATCTTGCGAAACGACCTCGCTGCAAGGGGCATCAGGCTCGACAGCGCATTCTCGCTAATCATGCCGGAGTCATACGTCGGACTGCCGTTCATGGACGTTGACACGCCCGAAAACGAAGCCAAGAAAAAAGAGAAGGCCGCTGCCGACCTGTCAAGGTTCATCAAGGCAATAACCGAACGCAAGGCGGGAGTGGAAGAACTGGTAACCGGCAAATGGCCACGCATCAACAGTCGTCTGCTCGGCGGCTTCTTCACAAAGCACCTTGTCACGGACAAACCGTTCCGCGTGACGACGGACAAGTGCATAGGATGCGGCACTTGCGCCGGCTCGTGCCCAACAGGCAACATCATAATGGAGGGCAACGCGCCGCATTGGAAGCGCAACGGGCAATGCATAGCCTGTTTTTCGTGCTATCACCACTGCCCCACCCACGCCATAGAATACGGTCGCATGACGAAAAACAAAGGTCAATACTATTTTAAGTGAACAGTAAAAAAGGAAAAGCGAAAAATCCAAATGCAAACAAACTGTTGGATTTTTCGCTTTTCCTTTTTATAATATCAGCCAACGGGCATACTACCATTAACCTGCCATAACCGACAAGGCATTTGTCTTTAACTCCTTAGTGAGCGAAGCGAACGTTAACTGCTTTAACCCCTCTAACAACCGAAGAATGTGAGCTTTGCGAACATTCGCTTTCCGTTTTTTCACTTTTCACTCTAATAAACTCGTTCGCCGAAGATTGCAGTGCCCACGCGCACCATCGTGCTGCGACACTTGACGGCGATACCGTAATCGCCACTCATGCCCCACGAACGCTCGCAGAAGCTGTCGTCATCAGCAAAATAACGGGCCTTAACCTCATCGAAGAAAGTCGCAGCGGTGTCGAACTCGCTTTTGATTTGCGCCTCGTCGTCAACATTTGAGGCCATCATCATCAGGCCGCAGAGTTTCACGTTGCGCAACTCGCGCCACTCACCGGCCTCGAGCATCTCGCGGCAAGCGTCGAGAGTGAAGCCATACTTCGTTGCCTCCTCGGCTATATGAAGCTCAAGGAGGACGTTGATTACCCTGTCGTGCTTGGCCGCCTGCTTGTTGATTTCCTTCAACAGCTTCATCGAGTCTACCGCGTCAACCATCGATATGTAAGGCGCGATGTACTTAACCTTGTTCGTCTGCAAGTGGCCGATGAAGTGCCACTCTATGTCCTTCGGCAACGCTTCCTGTTTCTTGGCAAGCTCCTGCTCGTGGCTCTCGCCGAACACGCGCTGGCCAGCGGCATAGGCAGCCTCTATATACTCGGCCGGATGGAACTTGCTCACGGCCACCAACTTGACGTCTTCCGGCAGCGAGGAACGCACGGCGCGGAGGTTCGCGGCTACATCAACGTTGAGCGTCATTGCTGCCCCTCCCCGTTTGCGCCCTGCTCGTATTCGGGCTTGTCGTCAACCTCCTGCTTGCCTCCGCCTATCTTCGTGTGCTCGAACACGTCCATGATTTGCGTCTCGGCAACAGAAGCAATCACGTAGTCAATCATAGTGCCGCCCATCACCTCGTCGATGCTCTTCACCGCCTGCGGCAACGATGACGCATGGACGAGATAGTTTACGTTAGAGCGTTTCTCCTTCTCTGTCTTGTCGTCGATGGTGATAAACTGCAACTTTGTCTTGTACCACCGGTCAGCCGAAGGCGAGTCGCTGAAGAACACCTCGCCGTAAGCGGCTTTCTTTATGTCGCGCACCTCAAACTCACCGCTGATATATGCCGACATCTCCTCAATTATGCTCGATTCAGCCTCGGTGAAGCTGAGCGCGTCCACTGTATATGTCTCGGTCACTTTCTTCTGCGTGCCGTCTTCCATAGTCTTTTCGTAACGGATTTTACACTCAAACCATGTTGTTGTCCTGCTTCTCATTTCTTTTCTTTTTTTATTATATTGTTCGGTTTAGTTAATGCAAAAGTAATCAAATATCACGATAACGCAAAATGATGAAACGGTAAAATAGGTTACGCCACACGCAAAAAGCGCGCACCGTATTATAATAGGTGTCCTTTCGCAAAACGGAAGGGTATCTTTTGCAGCCTAAAAGGTGTCCTTTTACAGTGCAAGAGATGCCCTTTTGCAGACTGCCTGACGGTCAATAAGTTAGCGAAGCCGATACTTAGGCGGTTTAGATGGCCTCGTTTTACATTTTTTTTGTACTTTTGCAGTCGGTTTACAGAATAGCTCCTGTAGTAAAAGGAGTAAAGACAATAACCTTTTCATCAACTTTCCTCCCCTCGGGGAGGTTAGGAGGGGCTGCCTTTCCATCACTTTCCTCCCCTCGGGGAGGTTGGGAGGGAGCTGCCTTTTCATCAACACCCCTCCCCTTGGGGAGGTTGGGAGGGGCTGCCTTTCCATCAACACCCCTTCCCTCGGGGAGGTCGGGAGGGGGTTGATATATAACGAAACAGTATATGCAAAGATATTTCCTATACCTAAAATATGACGGGACGAACTTCCACGGGTGGCAGGTGCAGCCCAACGCGCGCACCGTACAGGAGGAGGTGGAGAAAGCCCTGACAACCCTGTTGCGCCGGGATACGCCCGTAGTGGGCGCGGGGCGCACAGACACAGGTGTGCACGCACGGATGATGGTGGCCCACTTCGACGCCGACGAGGGTATCGACTGCCAGCAGTTGGTCTACAGGCTCAACGGACTGTTGCCGCGTGACGTGTCGGCAGACAAGGCCATGCCCGTGAGCAGCGATATGCACGCAAGGTTCAGCGCGGTGTCGCGCACGTACCATTATTACGTACACCAGCGCAAAGACCCGTTCATGCGAGCCTACTCGTGCGGCCTGTTCTACGCTCTCGACTTCGACGCTATGAACCGCGCAGCGGCAACCCTCACCGAATATGACGACTTCGCAGCCTTCTGCAAGAGCAATTCCGACGTGAAGACGACGCTCTGCAAGGTGACGGAGGCCAGGTGGGTGCGCGACGGCGAATATTCGTGGCACTTCGTCATCACGGCCAACCGCTTCTTGCGCAACATGGTCAGGGCCATAGTCGGCACGCTCATCGAAGTTGGCCGGGGACGGACGGACGTTGAAGGGTTCAGGCGCGTAATAGAAGGACGACAGCGCACAAAGGCCGGTGAGAGTGTGCCGGGCAACGCGCTGTTCCTCGAAAACATAGAATACGGGAAAGTTAAGAGCTAAAAATAAAGAGTTAAGGAAGTATGCTTTACGGCTGTATTCAATAACAAGACATTCTTTCTTAACTCTTAATTTTTAACTATTACATTTCCGTCTCTCAATTTCTAAAATAAAAAGTATGTGGTTAATATTAGCATTTTTATCGGCAGTGTTGCTCGGGTTTTACGACTCGTTCAAGAAGAAGTCGCTCGACGGCAACGCAGTCATTCCTGTGCTGTTCCTCAACACGCTGTTCTCGTCGCTCATATTCCTGCCGTTCATCGTGCTTTCGGGCACTACCAACCTGCTCGACGGCACCATCTTCCACACGGCTTCGGGCGGATGGGAGGTGCATAAGTACATCGTGCTGAAGAGCCTCATAGTGCTCTCGTCATGGGTGTTCGGCTATTTCGGCATGAAGCACCTGCCGCTTACCATCGTAGGGCCTATTAACGCAACCCGCCCCGTGATGGTGCTCGTGGGAGCGTTCGTGGTCTTCGGCGAACGACTGAACATCTACCAGTGGATTGGCGTGGCGCTGGCCGTGGCATCTTTCTTCATGTTGAGCCGCAGCGGGAAAAAGGAGGGCATCGACTTCAAGCACGACCGCTGGATTTACTTCATCGTGCTGGCCGCGCTGCTCGGTGCCGTCAGTGGCCTTTACGACAAGTATCTCATGGCGCCGCAGGGGCATGGCGGCGTAGGGCTCGACCGCATGATGGTGCAAAGCTGGTATAACATTTACCAATGTTTCATGATGCTGGCGATGCTGCTCGTCATCTGGTGGCCCAAGCGCAAGACGACGGCACCTTTCCGCTGGGACTGGTGCATCGTGTTAATCAGCGTGTTCCTCAGTGCGGCCGACTTCGTTTACTTCTACGCCCTGAGCGTTCCCGGCGCAATGATAAGCATCGTGTCGATGATAAGGCGCGGCAGCGTGATTGTCTCTTTCCTGTTCGGGGCTGTGCTTCTACACGAAAAGAACCTCAAGAGCAAGGTGGTTGACCTCGCCCTCGTGTTGCTCGGAATGCTGTTCCTCTACATCGGCAGCAAGTGAGAAGAACAAGATTAATTCTTAATCATATTCCCTCCTTCCTTGTGTCAGTTTGCTAAAAACAGCTGGTTTTATTTGTATTTTTGCCACAAATATAGTATTTTTGCATTCGGTTTCTAATAATTTTTAAGGTGTAACTCTCATGGCGCACAACATATTCAAAGGTTTAGGAATAGCTCTCGTAACACCGTTTACAACTGAAGGAGCGGTTGACTATACGTCATTAAAAAAGCTCATAGAATACCAGCTAAACGGCGGAGCCGACTTCTTCTGCATACTCGCCACAACTGGCGAAACACCAACGCTGACGAAGGACGAGAAGCAGAACATTAAGAACTTGGTGGTTGACATGGTAGGCGACAAAGTGCCTATATTGATGGGATGCGGCGGCAACAACACGGCTGAGGTTGTAAACGAACTGCAGACGGGCGACTTCTCCGGCATAGACGGCATCCTGAGCGTTTGCCCGTACTATAACAAGCCCTCGCAAGAAGGCCTCTACCAGCACTTCAAGACTATTGCCGCGTCAACGAAACTGCCTGTTGTGCTATACAATGTGCCTGGACGCACGGGCGTCAACCTCAAGGCAGAGACCACATTGCGCCTCGCGCACGACTGTGCAAACATCGTAGGCATAAAGGAAGCCAGCGGCAACCTTGAGCAAGTGGACGAAATCATAAAGAACAAGCCTGACACTTTCGACGTAATCAGCGGCGACGATGCCCTTACTTTCCCTATGATAGCCTGCGGAGCTGCCGGCGTAATCTCGGTCATCGGCAACGCCCTGCCTAAGGAATTTTCACGTATGATAAGACTCGAGATGAAAGGCGAGATTGAAAGCGCGCGCAAAATCCACCACAAGTTCACCGACTTGTTCAGCCTCCTTTTCGTTGACGGCAACCCTGCCGGCGTAAAGGCTATGCTACACGAGATGGGCATGATAGAGAATGTGTTGCGCCTTCCGCTCGTGCCTACACGCCTTACGACGATGCAGAAAATAAGTGAAAGCCTGAAGTTCAGGCTTTAATAAAATAACCATTCATGGTTTCGCTATGGCCGGGAGGACGGTGGCCGTCAAATCAACGCCACCGTAAGTCCGGCCATTACTATGCTTACCATCGACATCAACTTAATCAATATGTTGAGCGACGGCCCCGAAGTATCCTTGAACGGGTCGCCTACCGTATCGCCAACGATTGACGCCTTGTGGCACGGAGAACCCTTGCCGCCATGGTTACCCTCCTCTATCAGCTTCTTTGCGTTATCCCACGCACCACCGGAATTGGCCATGAACACGGCAAGAGTGAAACCTGTTGACATTCCGCCGACAAGTAGTCCCAACACGCCGGCTACCCCAAACACCATTCCTACAACAACAGGTATTACAATGGCAAGCAGCGACGGCAGCACCATCTCATGCAAAGCGGAGCGAGTGGAAATTTTTATGCAACGTCCATAGTCGGGAGTTGCCTTTCCTTCAAGTATCCCCTTAATCTCCCGGAACTGTCGCCTTACTTCCTCGACCATCGACCCTGCGGCACGTCCAACGGCTCCCATCGTTATGCCGCTGAACATGAATGCGGCCATGGCTCCTATGAATACACCAACCAAGACGTTAGGATTCATAAGGTTGGCCTGGAAGAAATTAATCATATCCAACAGTCCGGCATCGGCAGGATTGAACACATTACCCAAGTTGTCAACAAACTCCGTCCCCTCGTTGACAGCCCTCACCATATTTATTTTTATTTCTTCCACATACGAGGCAAGCAAGGCCAAGGCCGTAAGGGCCGCACTCCCAATGGCAAACCCCTTGCCGGTTGCAGCCGTCGTATTGCCCAACGCATCAAGGGCATCAGTGCGTTTGCGCACTTCAGGGTCAAGTCCGCTCATCTCGGCGTTGCCTCCCGCGTTGTCTGCAATAGGCCCGTAAGCGTCAGTGGCAAGCGTAATGCCAAGCGTCGAGAGCATTCCCACGGCGGCAATGCCGATACCATACAATCCCTTGGATATGCTTTCAGAGGTCATCGACATATCAAAACCATTGGCACACAAGTAACTTGCCATTATGGCAATGGATATAGTGGCAACCGGCACCATTGTTGAAATCATACCAGTGCCGATACCTTTTATTATGACTGTTGCCGAACCTGTCTCCGATGCCTTGGCAATGCTCTTTGTGGGCTTATAGCTTTGACTGGTGTAATACTCCGTAGCAGAGCCTATGACCACGCCGGCTGCAAGACCGCTTATGACCGAAAACGACACGCCTATCCAGTTCTCTATCTTCAATAAATACATGATAATGAACGTTGCAACGGCTATCATGCAGGCCGAAGCGTTCGTGCCGAGACTAAGGGAGTGGAGTAAGTCACGCATGGTTGCGCCCTCTTTAGTGCGCACCATGAATATTCCGGCGAGCGAAAGAAATATTCCGACGGCTGCGATGAGCATCGGGGCAATGACAGCCTTCATCTGCATATCGCCGTCAAGGGCAAAAGCCGTTGCACCGAGAGCCGCCGTACTAAGGATGCTTCCACAATAACTCTCGTAAAGGTCAGCTCCCATACCGGCCACGTCGCCGACATTATCGCCGACGTTATCGGCTATTGTTGCCGGATTGCGGGGGTCGTCTTCAGGGATGTCGGCCTCAACCTTGCCCACAAGGTCTGCCCCGACGTCGGCTGCCTTGGTATATATTCCGCCACCGACACGAGCGAACAAGGCCTGTGTTGACGCCCCCATGCCGAACGTAAGCATCGTTGTCGTTATCGTAACGAGTGCCATGTCCTCGCCATCATAGAACATTCCAAGCAAGACGAACCACACGGCAATGTCCAAAAGGCCTAACCCAACGACCACGAGCCCCATCACCGCACCGCTCCTAAAGGCTATGCGCAACCCCTTGTCGAGGCTTCTGCTTACAGCGTTAGCCGTGCGAGCCGAGGCGTATGTTGCCGTCTTCATGCCGAAGAAGCCACATAGCCCGGAGAATATTCCACCCGTAAGGAAAGCGAAAGGCACCCACGGATTTTGCACATGAAGGACGTATGACATGAAAGCGAACACGGCGCAAAGGATGATAAATATCAACCCCACCACCTTATACTGTTGCTTGAGGTAGGCCATTGCGCCAACACGCACATAACCGGCTATTTCCTTCATCCTCGCGGTACCCTCATCCTCTTTCATCATGTACTTGAAGAAGTACCAAGCCATTGCCAGCGCGCACACCGAAGCAAGCGGAACCAGCCAAAATACAGTTGGAATATTCATGGTTTATTGCTTTTATTAGTATCAAGATTAATGTCAAGGGCACGTGCAAACAACCGTGCCAACCTACATAGCCCTAACAACTTAGAACCTGAAAGACACCTGCGTGTCTATCATGCTGTAGTTGTGGTGGGCAAGCGAGCGGTCGTTTACGAAGGCGTATTCCAGGTTTATTTGCAAGTTCTTGACGAAAATATAGTCCACGCCAACCTCATAATAGGTCTTGCTCGTCCCCCACTCTGCCCTCGGGCGGTATGTGTCGTAACGTGCCTTTACGTGCAGTTTCTTCTTTATTACAGGCGCAATGGCTAACGCATAGAAGCCGTCAGCCTTGTCTCCGGCCGCATAATTCACGTCGTCTTTCTTCGTGTCGGAGCTTTGGTTGTAAACCGTGCTGAAGCCCAAGCCCGTAGAATGTATGTATTCCGAGCGGAAAGTCCAGTCGTCAACGACGTATTCGCCGCTTATGGCATAACGCCGCTTGGCAAGGCTTTTCACCCCGTCGTCACCCTTTCGGGCGTAAGAACCGGTCCAGCCGAACGCCCCTATGCGCAAGCCCTCTACCGGCATTACCCACAATCCGCCAATCACGTCCTTCTGGTTGTCTACGTCCTTGGTGTTGATGCCCTGCCCGTTGAACACTCCTATTTGGTAATGCAACAGCGGACGGCCCGCCTTTGTCTTGAGCAAGTCACCTTGCAGCTGCACACCTATGTCGCGTCCGTTAGACGAATGCTCGCCTACCCTATCGTTGAAACCAGCCAACTTCATGATGTTTTGGCCATATCCCATGAAGCCTTGGTCTATCGGGTTCATCGGGTTCTCAAACGTGAAAGGCCTCTTGAATTGTCCTGCCTTTATTTTAAGGAAAGGCAATTTCTGCCATTCCACGTATGCGTCAACAAGCCTCGGACTGTCGCCAAGGGTCGAGGTATTACCGTTAATCTGGCCTTGCAGCTTGTAGGCAAAATCACCGAGTATGCGACCGTCAAGCGAAAGGCGCACCATGCGCAGGTTGAACGAGTTGCTTTCGGCCTCGTGCTGGCCGCTGTATTGGTATTGCAAGATGGCATACCCGCTCAACTTGGGCTTGCTGAACAGCTTTGCCTTCTCCTCGGCATTTGCCAATGTAAAGGCAAAAAGGCTAAACATGAATAACGCGATAAAGCGTGACACTTTATAATTTATCGTTTTATTAACTACTGACATTTGACTATCCATTGGTTTTCAATTTCTTTTATTCAACAGAACAACATTCTCTACATGGGGCGTATGCGGGAACATATCCACCGGCTGCACTGCCTCCACCTTATAATATTGGTCAAGCAGGGCGAGGTCGCGCGCCTGGGTTGCAGGGTTGCAGCTTACATAGACTATACGCCTTGCGGCGGCACGAATGATGGTCTGCACCACGTCGGGGTGCATCCCTGCCCGTGGCGGGTCGGTTATGATGACGTCAGGGCGGCCGTTCTCAGCAATGAAGGCGTCTGTAAGAATGTCCTTCATGTCGCCGGCATAGAAGTCGGTGTTGGTTATGCCGTTTATTTCAGAGTTCACCTTGGCGTCCTCGATGGCCTCGGGCACATACTCTATGCCGACCACCTTGCGTGCGTAACGCGACACGAAGTTGGCTATTGTGCCCGTGCCCGTGTAAAGGTCGTAGACGAGTTCGCCGCCAGTAAGCCCGGCAAAGTCGCGCACAACGGAGTAAAGGCGGAAGGCTTGCTCGGTGTTCGTCTGGTAAAAACTTTTCGCCCCGACCTTGAACTTCAATCCGTCCATCGTCTCGAAGATGTGGTCGTTGCCCTTGAACACCTGCAAGTCGAGGTCGTTGTACGTGTCGTTCATCTTCTGGTTGTCAACATACAGCAATGCCGTTATTTCAGGGAAGGTGTCGGCCACGTGCTGCAACAGGGCCTTGGCGCGCCCGTCGTCGCCCTCCTCGTCATAGTGGAACTGCACGAGCACCATCCATTCGCCCGTGTCGGAGTTGCGTATTACGATGTCGCGCAGCAGCCCGTGCTTGCCGCGCAGGTCGTAAAACGTCATGCCCGTGGCGTAGGCATAGTCGCGGATGGCGTTGCGTATGCGGTTGTGCAGGTCGTCCATCAGGTAGCACTTCTCGATTGGAAGTATCTTGTCGAACGCCCCTGTTATATGGAAACCTATGGCGTTCATCTGCGTATATTCCGTGCCCGTGGCGACTTCCTCTTTCGTAAGCCACCGCTTGTTACAACAGCCAAACTCGAGTTTATTGCGGTAACCGAAAGTCTTTTCCGACCCGAGAATGGGCCTAAGCTCCGGCAGCTCCACCTTGCCGATGCGCGTAAGCTGGTCGAACACCTGCTTCTGCTTCATCTTCAGCTGCTCCGCGTAGGGCACGTTCTGCCACTTGCAACCGCCGCACACGCCGAAATGGGCGCACCGCGGCTCTACGCGCACGTCACTGGGCTTCACAATCCGTATAATTTCCGCCTCGCAATAGCTGTGCTTCTTGCGGCGCACCTGCAAGTCAACCACGTCGCCCGGCACGGCGAACGGCACGAAAACCACAAGGTCGTTGACCCTCGCCAACGACTTGCCCTCTGCCGCATAGTCGGTTATAGTTACGTTCTCCAATATGGGTAACGGTTTCTTTTTCCTGCTCATGTAAAGTATCTTGTCTTCTTTTTATTACGCACGACCTGCATAACCGCCAAAGCATTGACGACATTACGCATTCACCGTCATGCCAATTCATGTAATTTGGTACAAAAGTAATACAAAAAAACGAATACTTAAAGCCGACGGCCAGTTTTTAAACCGAAATGCTTGTGAATATAAGACATGAACGCCGAAAGGCCGACTTGGTGACAACAATATTTCAATAAATATCCGCAAGCATCCCTATGACAGTTAATCGGGCATAAACCGACGAAGCATTTGTCTTTAACTCCTTAGTGAGCAAAAAGGCAACCCCCTCCCAGCCTCCCCGAGGGGAGGGGAGTTGATGAAAAGGCTAATGTCTTAACTCCTTTACTACATAACTCCTTAACTCCGATAAAAAATAACTTTAACTCCTTTAACTACTAATGAATGGGAGCTTTGCAGGCATTCCTTATATTTTAAAAGGGCACATATTGCAGCTCAATATGTGCCCTTTCGGGCTGTAAAAGGTATCCTTTTGCACCGTAAAAGGGCATCTTTTACAAAGCGTCCCGTGCGCCGTCCGTAAGCCATTGACTGCCAAGCACTTCACGCATCACCTCTTTTTGAGCGTCTTGCGGCGGTCGGTCATTATGGCGTCCTGGTTCTCCATGGCCCATCCTATCAGTCCGTTGACGTGCGGCAGCAGCGAACGCGCCCTGTCGGTAAGCGAATACTCAACGCGCGGCGGCACCTCTGGGTACACCTTGCGGTTGACGTAACCGTCTTCTTCAAGCGTGCGCAAGGTCACTGTCAGCATCTTCTGGGATATGTCAGGAATGTCGCGCAACAGTTGCTTGAAGCGCACCACGCCCTTGCCCGGCCTGTCGAGCATATACAAAACCAAGAGAGACCACTTGTCGCTGATGCGCGCAAGGATGTTACGTATAGGGCAATCGGGAAACATCGTGTCAACAATAGTCGTTCTATCCATAAGTCATTGATTTTCATTTCGCTCTACAAAAGTAAGCAATTTTATTTTAATCAGCAAGAAACTTTTTTCAAAATATTTTTCCGCCGTAACCCTCTCACTGCCAACTATCGTTACTCCAAGGTAACTATGTGGCGCAAAAGTGCCCTCTTGCACGGCCGGGAAATTCACCGTATCTTTGCAACACAAAAAGAAAGAAAGTAACTTTTAGTAACCATTAAAACATTTACATAACTTCAAAAACATAAGAAAATGAAAAAGGTAGTATTTATTTTGTTCAATCTTTTAACCATTACAGCTATGGCACAAACAAAAGGAAGGTTTGAAGTACATGACTTCGAAAACTTCAAACTGCACGTTTATTACACCAACGATGCACTCGGCGACGCGAGCTACATCGTTGAAGGAGAAAACGGGTTGGTAACAATGGAGCAGCCGCTCTTCAAGGACAATGTCACCGAATTTGATGCTTACCTCACGAAATTGGGCAAGCCAGTGGCACAGCGCATAACCGACTATCACGTGGGAGGCACAGGAAGCCACGACGTCGTGATGGCCGAAGGTATGCCTGAATTTACCAAGGGCCCGGTATATGGAGGCATGATGCAAGGCTTCGCGCGGGCATTCGGCGACGCACTAACGGCCATGCCCACCGGCAAGGCTACCGAAGTGGCATTCGGAACGACACAGACATGGGCCGGGGTCACGTTCGCCTTCAGCCATGGGGCATCGTCCGACTTCCCCGGGGCAAGCATATTGATTGGCGGCAAGGCGTATTACACCCACTGGACTCCGGCAAAGGCGCACGTAAGCCACCTGCAAATATCGTCACGGGCGGCCATTAATGCCGAGATAGAGGAGGCCGAGAAATCGCTGGGAACTGGCGCGGAGCTCTTCATCGGCGGCCATGGAGGGGCTGCGAAGCGTGATGCCGTAGAGTTTAAAATCGCGTATTTAAAGAAGATGAACGAACTTCTTGCCTCAAGTTCTACGCCGCAGGCATTCGTCGAAGCCATGAAACAGGCCTACCCGGGCCTGCCGGGAGAGAACGGGCTCAACGACCTTGCCAAGGCTTTGTTTGCCGGCAAATAAACAACGGGCAAGCACATGGCAAACAAATGACGGGAAGCATCACAACTGTTCGCTTATACGAGTTGGATGCTTCCCGTCATCATTTCGTCAATAATAAGCCTATCCGCAATAGAACGAACCGCGGACAAGGTTGCGCATAAGCGTCTCGTCCTTCTCGGCGGCAGCCCTCAGGTTGGCATCGTCAAAGCTGCGCAGCTTGCTTATGATGCCGTCGAGCATACGCGGAGAGAACACTCCGTGAGCCTCATACATCTCGCGCTGACGTTCAAGACAGGCAGCCGAAGCGATGCACGAGTCGGGCAGACTGTCAAAGCGCTCGTTGTTTCCGCTTTGTCCCGGACCTACGTATTTATCGTCAGCTACCGAGAGGGCTTCGCTCTCGGTCATTTCCAATCCATACCGGCACGCAACACATAATCCGGCCATCAGCTGGTAGACGTCTGCCGAACCGTCAGGAGAACGCATCTCTACAGTCTGTTTCTGTGACGTGTCACCCTTCACGGCCTGTTCCAAGACATTAGCCTGGGCACACATATCCTTGCCTGACGTCCACCCGAGCGGCACACGCACAAGCACGGAACGGTTGCAGTCACCCCAGCATACGCTTGTCGGTGCTTCCTGATGAGGCACAAGGCGGAAATATGACACAGGAGTCTTGTTGCCGAAAGCCGTTATTGACGGTGCCAGCACCATCATTCCGGCTATGGCACGGCGTGCCTCGACCGACAACTTGCCGTCACAGGTCATGCAGTTGCGCCCGTCTTTCATCATGCGCATATGTATGTGCATACCGGAACCGGCCTTGCCGACCGTGATTTTCGGTGCAAACGTAACGTCGAGGCCATACTCGTATGCAAGGTTACGTATCACCCACTTGGCAATAACGAGCTGGTCGGCAGCGCTTTCCACGGGACACGGCAGGAACTCAATCTCGTTCTGCTCGTACACCTTGCCGTCGTCGGTGAAATTACCGACCTCAGAATGGCCATACTTTATCTGTCCGCCAGCCTGTGCTATGTAAGCCATGCACTTCTTGCGGAACTCGCCCAACTTGGCGAAAGGCCCCGACTCATGATAACCGCGCTGGTCTACGGCCGGGAACATTTCGTCGTCTTCGGTTATTACATAATACTCAAGCTCGCCCATGGCCTCATAAGTCATGCCTGTGGCCTCGGTGAAAGCCGTGGCGGCACGGTGCAATGTCTGTTCAGGCGAACAAGCAAATGGCTGGCCGTCCTTGTCGAAGAACGAGCAAAGCAGGCACAGCGTAGGAATTTCAGCAAACGGATTTACGAACGCGGTACGGAAACGCGGAAGCACGTAAAGGTCGCTGCTCTCTGCCTCGACAAATGAGGGGAAAAGGCTTGAGCCGTCAACGCGCTCACCGTCGGTGAGGATTGTCTCAAGGTAAGCGAGGTTGTTAATCATGAAACTGAGCGTCTTGACACGCCCGTCTTCGGCTGGATACATGAAGTCAACCATCCTGATGCCCTTCTCACGCACAAACGTGATGATGTCGGCCTTAGTAAACTCTGAAGCTGGTTTTTTGAAAAACGCCACCAAGTCATTGGCGTTCATTTCAACCGTCTTGTCCATAGCAATAAAATTTAAGTATGTTAGTATAGATTTCGCTTTAACAACGGCGCAACGATTACGCAACGCAAATATAGACCTTTTTACTGCGCCAAACAAATTTTCCGCATTATATTTTCATTAAAAATGCAAAAATTCGGAGCGAGGCACACTGCCATTATGTAAGCACCAATAAGCAAAAACCCACAAATATCAGCACAACATCTTACAAAATAGAGATATTGAACACTTTAACCAAACAAAAAGAAAGAAGCGGAAAATATAGCCTGTCAGTATGCCAAGCTACGCACAATCAAAAAACAGACGTAATACAAACGCACCTAAACATCAAGCGCGCGCACCTGACAACATGAAGCCACACTTGCGGATTTTGCTAACATTTTGATGTTCGACAAGCTCACGAGACGACGCTATCCTGAAATTAATCTCCACTTGGCCAGAAAAACGGCTAAAAACGTGTGCAAACATACAGCTCTGAACATCAAAGGATTATAGCCAAGGAAGCGCCAGGTGTGCAAAAAACAGGCCATAAAAAGCCAGCAATACATGGCCTTTGGGCACAAAAAAGCAGCCCGGCCACACTATGAACAACGAGCTTCAGGCACGCGAAAGACGGCATTTTGCAGGGCAACTTACCGTAAAACGCAAGACAACTTACCATAAAATGCCAAGCAACACATAGCGTAACGACACATTTGCGGACTTTCCGGCAAGATTAAAGGACATTTTCCAAAATGACACTTTGCCCCGATTTGCACCATGAACGTAAACAATACGGCAAAAGGTTGAACCGTCAACAACAGCACGACACACCGCACGACACGAAGTAACGCACATGAAAACAATGCTTCATACAGAATGAGTGGGGTTGAAGTCTACAGCCCGTTCCTCCTTCAGGCTTACTTAAGCCAAGGCCTAATAAAATAAGGTGGCAGAACAAAAGTCCATACTCCACCCTACCATTCGTTACAATCCATTCGTGATTATCCGTATTTTCGACCTACAGGAAACAAAAGCACACACGAAAATCACACATCCGCAAAAACACAAAACAACAAAAAATATGCTGCTACTGTAAAAACATACAGGAAACATTTTGGTTTTAATTTATTTTAATTATATTTGCACACAAATGTAGCAGCAACGTATGCCTGCATTCGCCACGCCACTTATGGGGCCAAGACGTGTGCAGACACATATAATTTTCAACTAACCCATACGTGAAAACCATAAACTTAAATTATGACTGAGAAAAGAGTTTACACCTTCGGCAACGGAAAGGCCGAAGGTAAAGCGGACATGCGCAACCTCCTCGGAGGCAAGGGCGCGAACTTGGCTGAAATGAACCTGATAGGCGTACCAGTGCCTCCAGGTTTCACCATCACGACCGATGTCTGCAATGAATATTTCGAGAAAGGCAAGGAAGACGTCGTGGCACTGCTCAGCAACGATGTAGTAGCATCAGTACACCACATAGAGAACCTGATGAACTGCAAATTCGGCGACGTTGACAACCCGCTGCTTGTCAGCGTGCGTTCAGGTGCGCGTGCATCAATGCCCGGCATGATGGACACAATCCTTAACCTCGGACTCAACGACGAAGTGGTGAAAGGCTTGGCAAAGAAGACCGGCAACGAAAGGTTTGCCTACGACAGCTACCGCCGCTTCGTGCAGATGTACGGAGACGTCGTGCTCGGAATGAAGCCTGTAAACAAGGAAGACATAGACCCATTTGAAGCTATCATACAAAAGGTGAAAGCCGTAAGGGGCATCAAGCTCGACAACGAGATGACCGTTGACGAACTGAAACAGCTCGTCACCCTGTTCAAGGAAGCCATCAAGGCTCAAACCGGCAAAGACTTCCCCGACGACCCGATGGAACAGCTCTGGGGGGCAATCTGCGCCGTGTTCGACAGCTGGATGAACGAACGCGCCATACTCTACCGCAAGATGGAGGGAATACCCGCCGAATGGGGTACGGCCGTAACGGTAATGGCAATGGTTTTCGGCAACATGGGCCCAACTTCAGCCACGGGCGTTTGCTTCAGCCGCGACGCCGCGACAGGCGAAAACAGCTTCAACGGTGAATACCTCGTCAACGCACAGGGCGAAGACGTTGTAGCAGGTATACGCACACCGCAGCAAATCACCAAGGAACGCTCTATCAGGTGGGCACAACAGCAAGGAATATCAGAAGAAGAGCGTGTGGCTAAATACCCGTCAATGGAAGAGGCGATGCCCGAAATCTACGCACAGCTCAACGCCTTGCAGGAGAAACTCGAGCACCATTATCACGATATGCAAGACATGGAGTTCACCGTACAGGAGGGCAAGCTATGGTTCTTGCAAACACGTAACGGCAAGCGTACCGGCACCGCTATGGTAAAAATCGCCATGGACTTGCTGCATGAAGGCGAGATAGACGAGAAGACCGCACTTGAACGTTGTGAGCCGAATAAATTGGACGAGTTGCTCCATCCCATATTCGACAAAGACGCACAAAAAGCCGCAAAAGTGCTGACACGCGGCTTGCCGGCTTCTCCCGGCGCCGCCTGCGGACAAATCGTGTTCTTCGCCGACGATGCAGCAAAGTGGCACGCCGAAGGACACCGTGCCATAATGGTGCGCATAGAGACCAGTCCTGAAGACCTTGCCGGAATGGCTGCAGCCGAAGGCATCGTGACTGCACGCGGCGGCATGACGTCGCACGCAGCCGTAGTGGCGCGCGGTATGGGCAAGTGCTGCGTGTCAGGAGCCGGCGCACTGAACATCGACTACAAGGCGCGCACCGTTGAAATCGACGGCGTCGTACTGAAAGAAGGCGACTACATTTCAATCAACGGCTCTACGGGCGAAATCTATCTTGGCGAAGTCAAGACCAAGCCGGCAGAGGTTACGGGCGATTTTGCCGAATTGATGAAGCTGTGCAACAAATACACCAAACTGAAAGTACGCACCAACGCCGACACTCCGCGCGACGCACAGACGGCACGCAACTTCGGTGCAGTGGGCATCGGCCTCTGCCGCACAGAGCATATGTTCTTCGAGAACGAAAAAATCAAGGCCATGCGCGAGATGATACTCGCCGACAGCGTAGAAGGACGCGAGAAAGCTCTCGCCAAGCTTCTGCCTTACCAAAAACAAGACTTCTACGGCATACTCAAGGCTATGGACGGCTATCCCGTCAACATCCGTCTGCTTGACCCGCCGTTGCACGAGTTCGTTCCGCAAGACATCAAAGGTCAGGAAATCATGGCCACGGAAATGGGCATTACCGTACAAGAAGTGCAGCAGCGCGTCAACAGTCTGAGTGAGCACAACCCGATGCTCGGACACCGCGGATGCCGACTCGGCAATACTTATCCTGAAATCACGGCCATGCAAACCCGCGCGATACTCGGAGCCGCAATACAGCTGAAGAAGGAAGGACACGATCCGCACCCAGAAATAATGGTTCCGCTCATCGGTATCGTCAACGAGTTTGACGCTCAAGAGAAAGTTATACGCGCTACGGCCAAAGAACTGTTTGAGGAGGAAGGCGTAACTGTCGAGTTCCGCGTAGGTACAATGATTGAAATACCGCGCGCCGCACTCACAGCCGACAAGATAGCCGCCAAGGCCGAATACTTCAGCTTCGGAACGAACGACCTCACACAGATGACCTTCGGCTACAGCCGTGACGACATTGCCAGCTTCCTGCCCGTCTATCTCGACAAGAAAATCCTGAACGTTGACCCGTTCCAGGTTCTTGACCAAAACGGTGTTGGCCAACTCATCAAGATGGCTGTAGACAAGGGACGCTCCACTCGCCCTGAACTAATATGCGGCATCTGTGGCGAACACGGAGGCGAGCCGTCATCCGTCAAGTTCTGCCACAAAGTCGGCTTGAATTACGTCAGCTGCTCGCCATTCCGCGTGCCCATTGCAAGATTGGCGGCGGCTCAGGCTGCAGTAGAGGATACTCTCTAAAAATATCTTAGGCATTGATTTAGGCTGTAATGTCCTGTATGACAGGCATT
>CALUEX010000003.1 GCA_944319815.1 uncultured Prevotella sp.
CACCCAATAATTTTACGTAACTCGCTGATTATCATTGTGCGCTATATGATGGCGCAAAAAAGTGATGAAGTCAGGAGGCGCACCGAGTTCATCGTTCTGCGCATAACATACGGTATGTTCGACGAACACGGCAACCTGAAGAACCCGCCGAAACCGCAGGAGACAACCACCGGAGGAAACGATGAGGAGGAAATGTACTTTGATTTTGAGTAAAAGTACAAAGCCAAAGACACCAAACACCCGAACCAACCACTCCAGAAACCCACCCCAACCCTCCCGAAGGGAGGGAGCTTAAAATGCTTTTGTATTATAAGGGCATTATACTGAAATATTAAAGGACAGCTTATTATACGACAAGGGCTTGATGCTTAACCTGCAAGCATCAAGCCCTTATTGTTTATCAAGCCATTCAAGCCCCCTCCCTTTGGGAGGGTTGGGGTGGGTGTTTGTTGTGGTTTGGAGTATCTTACTCCTCCGACAGCACTTTATACCCACCAAGAAATATAAGGAAAAGCACCGAAACGAGCGCCAAGGCATAACTGCCGATGTCGTCGGACGGCAAGCCAATGCCTTTAACGAGCGAACCAATATAAGACACCAAGACGCCAAGCCAGTTGAACTTGAGCAACATCAGCACGCCGGCAACAGCGCATACAGCCGCCCAGATGCGGCTGAGGCGACGCTCGCGGTCGGGCAAGCGGCGCATCACACGGCGCGTGAAACCGTCGTCGGGCACTTCAACCGCATTATCTTCAAAGAACTTTCGCACAAGAAGTTCGTCCCTATCATCTGCCATATCCATTCTCCTTTAAAAATTTCACCAGTTTAGCCTTGCCGCGCGAGACGTGCGACTTCACCGTGCCTGCAGGCATTCCCGTGATTTCGGCCACACGGTCGATGGGTTGCCCTTCGACCAAGTGCAGCGTGACGCACACCCGTTCGTCGGGTTTCAGTATGCCCAAGGCTGAATATATGTCCATCCGCAGCCCGCCGTCTGCCATGCCGCCACTACGGTCGGGCACGCTGCCGTCAACGCCGCACGTAGCCTTCCGCGAGCGCAGATGGTCCGCCAGCACGTTGCAGGCTATGCGGAACAGCCACGTAGAGAACCCCGACATACCGCGAAAGCTGCCTATATGCGTGTAGGCCTTGATGAAGGTGTCTTGCGCCAGGTCGTCGCTCAGCTGCTTGTCGCCGGACGTACAACCAAGGAAGAACCGCCGCACCGAGGCCTGGTGGCGCCTGACGAGCGTGTCGAACGCACGCTTGTCGCCGAAGGCAACCACCATGGCAACCAACGATATGTCAGTAACCGACTTCATTACGCTTCCCCGTCAACGTCCTCCCCGCGCTTGTCCGCATCATCCTTGCGCGCCGACGTGCGCGCTATCACGGCCTGGCCGGCACCATAGAGCATGACGAGCAGGCCTACGCCCGTAAGCCTGTCCCACCCAAAGCACCAGAAAAGGGCGACGAGGCCAAGGCCAATGAAAATATGCCTGATGCCCTTGCGCCAGAGCAATTCCTTGCTGTCGAACACCGACGGGCGTATGTCGTCGGGCACGGGGCGGCCTGTCTCCATGGCTTTCTCTACGACCTTGTAACGTTCGCTGCGCCGCTTCGACACCATGACGAGTATGACCACGAGCAGGATGACAGGCGAGAATACCACGAGGAGGCAGAGGATGACGAAGAATATGGCCACCACGACGCCACCCGCGCCTATCGTTGCGAGATAGGCTATGAGGTTGAACGGGTCGGTAACGTCGTCAATCGAAAAACTGTAATGCCGGCTTACGCCCGTTCCCGTGGCGTTTGTGCCCGCTCCGTATGCCGCCGTGTCCGTGGCGGTAGTGTCTGAATAGGCCACCACCGCGCCCGTGTCAACGGCTGCCGTGGCCGCAACCGACTGTCGGCCCTGCCCTTGCGCACCATGCCGGGCGGCGGCAGGAAGGCAGAGCGTAACGGCCATAAGCAATGTAACAATAAACTTTTCCATGTCTTTTTTTGTCTTTTGTTTCTGTATGTTAGACGCACAAAGGAGGCAAAAGGTTGCAACGAGGGGAAGATTTTTTTATTGGAGTTAAGGAGTTATGTAGTAAAGGAGTTAAGACATTACCTTTTCATCAACTCCCCTCCCCTTGGGGAGGTTGGGATGGGCTGCCTTTTCACCATTCCCCTCCCCTCGGGGAGGATGGGAGGGGGCTGTTTTTCACTCGCTAAGGAGTTAAGGATTAAGACATTTCAAAAGGTGGCCATCCGCAATGAACGCCGCCCTTGTAGGGACATAATTTATTATGTCCGCACGTTCTGGAAGAACGTTTTTATCAATATTGCCTACTTATACGCCTCTTCGCGGCGTGCGGACATAATAAATTATGTCCCTACAAAGGATGTTTTCTTATACCGAACTCACGTTAAATTATGCCCCTACAAGGGCCGTGTGCTTTTATATGTCACTATTTATAGATTAACCATACCATACAACTGATTTGCGGATGAACCGCAAAAGGTATCCTTTGGCTTTGTAAAAGGATACCTTTCATGTTGTGTTTTGTGGCCTTCTGCAAGGCAAAAGATGCCCTTTTGGAAAGTCATTGATTAACAGACAATTATCAAGAAAGCTCAAAACGGCTTTTATTTGGAGAGAAATAAAATTATTAGTAACTTTGCATCTCGCAAAACACGACAACAAAAGATGACGTTGCCAGAGGATTTTATCAGCCAGACGCGGGCCTTCATGGACGACGGCCTGTGGCAGCAGCTGCGGCAAGGGCTCGACGGCGAGGCTCCCGTGAGCATCAGGCTCAGCCCCCTGAAATGCCACGCCGACGGCGTGGAGGTCATAGGGTGTGACGGGGGCGTGGCGTGGTGTGCCGACGGGCGCTACCTCGCCGTGCGGCCAAACTTCACGTTCGACCCCATGCTCCATGCCGGACTGTACTATGTGCAGGAGGCTTCGTCGATGTTTCTCGACGCCGTCCTGCGCCAGCACGTCGGCAGCCGACCCGTCACTATGCTCGACCTCTGCGCCGCACCGGGCGGCAAGTCGGGCGTGGCAAGGGCTGCCCTGCCCGAGGGTTCGCTCCTCGTGAGCAACGAACCGATGCGCGCCCGCGCGCAGGTGCTGGCCGAAAACATGGCAAAGCTGGGCCATGAGGACGTCATCGTGACAAATAACTATGCCGGGGACATAAGCCGCAGCGGACTGACGTTTGACGTCGTGCTGGCCGACGTGCCGTGCTCGGGCGAGGGAATGTTCCGCAAAGACCCCGGAGCCGTTGGCGAATGGAGCTTGCAGAACGTCGATAAGTGCTGGCGGTTGCAGCGCAGCATCGTGGCCGACGTGTGGCCTTGCCTGCGCCCCGGCGGACTGTTCGTCTACTCCACCTGCACGTTCAACACCAGGGAAGACGAGGAGAACGTCCGCTACATCTGCGATGAGCTTGGGGCTGACGTGCTCGACGTTGACACCTGCGACGACTGGCACATCACGGGGTCGCTGCTGGCGGGCTTCAATGCGCCCGTCTACCGTTTCCTGCCGGGCGTGTCGCGGGGCGAAGGACTGTTCCTTGCCGTAATGCGGAAGCACGGCGAACAGGACGATAACGCGCCCTTGGCAAAGCCAAAGAAACAGGGCAAGGAGCGGCTCGGCGGCAAGAAAGGCGGCGACGCAAGCCTCGGCACGACATGGCTGAAGCAGCCCGACAGGTTCGACATAACCACGCTCAACGGCGCGCTCACGGCCATACCGAAGGCATGGCGCAGCGCTTACGACACGGCGGCGAGGCGGCTCAACGTGCTGTCTGCCGGCGTAAGGCTCGGCGAAGTGAAGGGCAAGGACGTCGTTCCGGCGCAAGCCTTGGCCCTGTCAGCGGCCTTCGACGGCGCGGCGTTCCCCTCCGTTGAGCTTGACTATGCCGAGGCAATAGCCTACTTGCGCAAGGAGGCCGTGGCGTTGCCCGCCGGCACTCCGCGCGGATACGTCACCGTAAGGTACAAAGGCGTGCCGCTCGGCTTCGAGAAGAACATCGGCAACCGCGCCAACAACCTCTACCCTGCCGAGTGGAAAATAAAAAGCACACACACGCCGGAGGGCAACAACGAGGTGTTAAGAAAGCAAACAAGTGACAATTAAACAAAAAACAAGTTACGGGCAACAAGTCATATCGGCTCGTTTGCTTGTCTGCTTGTAGCTTGTAAACTAAAAATAACCCAATGAAACAATATCTTGACCTGCTCAACCGCATAATGACCGAGGGCGTGAAGAAGCACGACCGCACGGGAACGGGCACAATCAGCATCTTCGGCAACCAGATGCGGTTCCGCCTTGACGACGGTTTTCCGCTGCTTACGACCAAGAAGCTGCACCTGAAGTCAATCATCTACGAACTGCTGTGGTTCTTGCGCGGCGACACTAACGTGAAGTACCTGCAAGAGCACGGCGTCAGCATCTGGGACGAATGGGCCGGGCCTGACGGCGAACTCGGCCCCGTCTACGGCCACCAATGGCGCTCGTGGCCCGACTACAACGGCGGGCATATCGACCAAATACGCAACGTCATCGAACAAATCCGCCACAACCCTGACTCGCGCCGCATGGTGGTAAGCGCATGGAACGTGGCCGAAATAGAACAAATGCACCTGCCGCCGTGCCACTGCCTGTTCCAGTTTTACGTGGCGGACGGCCGCCTCAGCCTGCAACTTTACCAGCGCAGCGCGGACACTTTCCTCGGTGTGCCGTTCAACATAGCGTCTTACGCCCTGTTGCTGATGATGGTCGCACAGGTGACGGGACTGAAGCCGGGCGACTTCATACATACTACGGGCGACACACACCTGTACCTCAACCACATAGAACAGGTGAAACTGCAGCTTTCGCGCACGCCCCGCCCACTGCCGACGATGACCATCAACCCTGACGTAAAGGACATCTTCGACTTTAAATTCGAGGACTTTAAACTGGAAAACTACGACCCGTGGCCGCACATCAAGGCCGAGGTGAGCGTGTGACGATTAAAAACATACGACCATGCAAATATCACTCATCGCCGCCGTGGCGCGCAACCGCGCCATAGGCAAGGACAATAAATTGATTTACTGGTTGCCTGACGACATGAAAAGGTTTAAGGCTCTGACGACGGGACACACCATAATAATGGGGCGGCGCACGTTTGAGTCACTGCCGAAGGGCGCGCTGCCCAACCGCCGCAACATCGTGTTGAGCCGCACGCGGCAAGATTTCACGGGCTGCGATGCCTACTCCTCGCTTGAGGAAGCCATCGCCCACTGCACCGAAGACGAGGACATATACGTCATCGGGGGCGAGGAGGTGTACCGGCAGGCCATCGGCAAGGCCGACCGCCTTTGCCTTACGGAGGTTGACGACACGCCCGACGGGGCAGATGCGTTCTTCCCCGACTATTCGGGTTGGCGTGAAACGGGCCGCGAACGGCACGCCAAGGACGAGCGTCACGCCTTCAACTTCGACTTCGTTGACTACGAGAAATAAACAAAAAAGCCGAGAGCCGGACGTAATCCAGCACTCGGCTTTTCTGTTGTTTGCCTTGTCTTATTTGCTTGAAAACAGCTTCGCTACACGCTCCTTGAGGTCTCCTTTGCCGTAGCCCGCCCACTTCTCTATGAACGTTCCTTGCGGAGAGAGCAGCACAAAGAGCGGTATGGCCAATATGTCGAACTTCGCCGCAAGGCCGCTACGTCCTTTACGCTCGTTCAGGTTGTTGCCCGTCACGCCGTAAACGTCGGTCGCCTCGCGCCACATCTTGTCGTTATCGAGCGACATACTGATAACCGCCACGGAGTCCTTGTACATCTCCGCCACTTCCTTCAGCTCTGGAATAGCCATCTTGCAAGCGCCGCAGCCATAGCTCCAGAAGTCCATCAAGACGTATTTTCCCCTGAAATCAGACAGGTGGTGGACGTTTCCGTCAATGTCATACAGTTCGCAATCCTCGATAACATCACCCGCCCTGGCCTGTACGGGAGGGTAAATCACCGCTCCGGCCTCCCTCCCATACGGTGTGTTACGCCACTTTTCAGGCAACGTGTCGTAAAGTTCCTTGACACAGTTCTTCACGTCTTCACGCTCCGAACGCTTCGCCATATAGGCATTATTGAGTAAATTCAACATCCATTGCTCGCTAACCAGAATGTCGGCCATTGCCTTGCTTTCACGTAAGACGATTTCTTCATTCAGCTTTCTGCTGGCCTTTTTCAGGCTGTCGCGCTGTGCCTTGAGCCTCGACTTCTCTTCTTTTGCCAGCCCTTTGGCCTTCAGCTGCGCCTTGACTGACTCCTCATCATAGTCAATCCGCTGCACTTCGCGCCACAAGTCACGCACTGGGTCAATGAGTTTTTGCGCCTCAAGCTGTTCGGGAACGTCGCTCTCAACGTTCCAAGTGTAAACGAACATATCGTCGGAGGTGATTTTCACGTGGCTGCCGGGGCGCACATAAACCCTCAAGCACATACTGCCCGTATCGCCATACTGCGTCGCCAACGACAGATTATCAGTGCCGTCACCGATTGTTTCGCCCTCAAAGCGGAACTTGCCGGCCCTCAACGTGTCCTTCGCAATGAGTTTTCCCATGGTTCCTTCGTCACGGAACAACAGGACAACCGTACCCTTCGGCGCCTCACCTACGCTCCCTTCAATCACATAACTGCCTTGGGCTTGCGCCGCAAGAGCGGCAAACGCAAGCCCAAGGCATGACATAAACCTAAGTTTCATAAACCTTCCTGCCTACTTTCCGACGAAGTTTCACTCGGATGTAAGATACGTATCGTCCACAGGAATGTCAACTATCGGCAGCTGGCGGCTGAACGCAGAGTTAAACGAAATTATCGTCTCGCTGCGCGAAAGGCCAAGAGGCTGCAGGCGGTCGTGGATGATATTAAGCAAGTGATGGTTGTTCAAGGCGTATATTTTGATAAACATATCATAGTCACCGGTGGTGTAATGACATTCAACCACTTCAGGAATTCTCTTCAATTCGTCAACAACCTCGTCGAATTTCTCGGGATTTTTAAGGTTAAGACCCATGTAGGCGCACGTCTCGTAGCCTATTTTCTCCGGGTCGATGATGAACTTCGAGCCTTTCAACACCCCGAGGTTGTTGAGCTTCTGGATACGTTGGTGTATGGCTGCGCCGCTTACATTGCATGAACGAGCCACCTCAAGAAACGGTATGCGGGCATCTTCCGCGATGAGCTTGAGAATTTTCTTGTCTAAAGAATCTAAATTGTGATGTGCCATTGTATGTCGGAATATTTACTTTTATGATAAATTTAACTTTATGCAAAGATACGATATATTTATCATTTCCGCAACAAATCGTAAGCAAAAATTCAACAATAGGCAATAGATTAAAACTTTGTAAAAGAATGAGAATTTATCTCCCGTCCTTCTGTGTGGCTGAATAGTTGACGCGCAACGCCCCTGCACGCCGTAAAGCCTGGCGCACATCGGCTATTACGCCCATCTCGGTTTCACGGTCAGCCTTCACCGAAACGCTCATCGCCTGTGCGTCTTCGGGCGACATACGGTTGCGTTCCCCAGCCACATAGTCGGTCACTTGGTCCATGTCGGCATACTTATCGTTTACCTGTACGCACGTTTCATTGCCTACAACGCGGCTCATCTCGTCCGTGGGCTTACCTACATATATATGCGTAACGGCCGATTTCTTCACCAGCCGGGTAAGTTCCGTACCCTCGGGCACGCGGTATTTCACCTTCAGCGTAACCTGCCTCATGTGCGTAACGGTGATGAAGAAGAAGAGTACGGTGAAAATCAGGTCGGGCAGCGATGCCGTGTTGAGCATCGGCACCTCGCGGCGCGTGAGGCGGAAGAAGCTCATCGTGCGCCTCCTTCCTGCCCCATGGTAACGGTCTCGGTCATGCGTTGTGGGTAAACGGCACGCACTTCGGCGCGCTGTTCGGGCGTGCACGCGGCATAGGGCTTGCCGTAAGTCTCCTTTGCATGGCGGTCGCGAAGGAAGTTGTAGGCCGCCACGACTTCGTTCTGGACGTTGAAATATACGTCATACGACGCGCTGCGGGCCACGTCGAGCATAACCATGCGACTGCGGGCGGCGCCATCAGTGCCGAGGAAAGACACCACACGAGAGCGCAAGCGGCTTACGTCCAAGGGCTTGCCGTCGGCCAAGAGGCGCCCTGACGGCGTGATTTCGAGCTGCAAGACGTTGCTGCGCGCCACGTCGGAGACCGTCTCCACAGCCTCGTCGTCAATCGGCGGGAGCATACGTTGCAGCCCCTTGTCAACGTCCATCGACGTCATCACAAGGAAAAACACCAGCAGGATGAACGATATGTCAGCCGTTGACGTGGTGTTAAGTTGCGGCACCGTGCGCTTGTCTTGACGTAAAATCATGATATATTAACCCACCCCAACCCTCCCGAAGGGAGGGAGTTTAAATACTTTCAGATATATATTGGTTAATCCAAGATACGTGTCCTGCCTTATTTCAGCTTCCTGTTATACCCCGACACACCGAAGGCCACGCCGCAAACGGCGACAACCAGCAGCACAATCGAGGTGTTGATGAACATATCGGTTGCCTTCAGCCAGAACGTATCGGTATATTCAACCCCGTTGACGAGCACCGGCTCGGCAGAACCCGTGACGAACGTAACGAGCAAACAGGCGACGAGCAGGCCTGCCGTGCCCCAGGTGATTTTGGCGGCCGGCACGTTATTGACCACCGCCCCGGCCCTGTCGCGCTTCCTGAAGCTGAAGACGGCGGAAGCAACGGCCAACGCAACCGCAGCCACCACAAGCACATAGATGAACACGAGCACGGCGTCGGTGAGCACCGGGGCGTTGAACTGTGGGTTTTCGTCATACGGCCTGTCGTAACCTACGAGGAAAAACGCGCCGAAGACGACCACCACCAATGCCACCAAAACGTAGAGCACGCGCGTTGACAGCTGCTCGGCGTCCAACCGGCCCGCACCGTGTAAAAGGGAACGCATCATCTTGTCAACTTATATTTCATTATTATGTCGAGCAAGGTTATGGCCGATTCCTCCATCTGGCTGGTAAGATGCTCGATTTTGGACAGTATGTAGTTGTAGAACACTTGCAGGATTAGGGCTGCTATGAGGCCGAAGATGGTGGTTATCAAGGCCACTTTCATGCCCGACGCAACAATCGTAGGACTGATGTCGCCGGCCTGTTGTATTTGCTCGAAGGCCATCACCATACCGATAACCGTGCCGAGGAAACCCAGCGACGGGGCCATGGCGATGAACAGGGTTATCCACGAACAGCCCTTCTCAAGGTTGGCAGCCTGCACCGTGCCGTAAGACGTTATGCTGCGCTCTATGTCCTCCATCGACTCGTCCATTCGCATCAGGCCCTGGTAACAGATTGAGGCCACGGGGCCGCGGGTGTCGCGGCAGGTGGCCTTGGCACCCTCTATGTCGCCCTGCATCACCTGCGCCTCAAGGTCGGCCATCAGTTTCTTGGCGTTGATTTCGGACAAAGTAAGGTAGATGACGCGCTCTATGCAGAACGCCAGGCCCAACACTAAGGCAAGGGCAACGAACGACATGAAGCCGGCACTGCCCTCGATGTACTTCGTCTTCAGCATCTTGTGGAAGCCCACGCTCTCAACGGGAGCGGCCACGGTGTCGGTCTCGGCGGCCAGGTCGAGAGCCAGCGAGTCGTCCATCAGCGCAGCTGCAGCCGAGTCAACGGCATCGGCCTGTACACCAGCCACAGCCCCACCGCCACCAGCCGGGGCAGCAGCCGCGCCGGCTGACGGGACTTCGGCCACAGGCACACCGGCAGACTTGCCGCCTTGGGCCATCGCGATGCCATTATGAGTAAAAGCAAGGAGAATGATTATTGCAATCTTTGCAATGATGTTGTCCATATCCTAAAGGATTAAGGTGTATTCTGAAAATAACGTCAACTACGGCCTTTCGGCCCGGAGGGCATCCGTCGCCGGCACTAAAACACAAACATAGCCACGACCAGGCCCGTCAAACCCGCCACTGAAAGGCGTCTGCGGAAAGAGGGGGATTCGAACCCCCGTGGCACTTTTGGCGCCTACACGCTTTCCAGGCGTGCCTCTTAAGCCACTCGAGCATCTTTCCCTGTCGCCGAACGAAGCGGCGGCTTACGGCTTGCAAAATTATCTTTTTTCCACCGATTTCAAGCATAAAATCACATCTTTTTTAATTTAAAGCCCGTTTTTTTCGTATTTTCACACCATGCCGAAAGCCGCCTTCGCCGCAACGTTCCAAGTCGGCAAGCGTAACGTCTTGACATTCAACACGTTGCAAAAGGGCATCTTTTGCGGGCTAAAAGATGCCCTTTCACAACGCGATTTGCCGCCTTTTGCAACGCGATATGCCGCAAACGGCAACAGCGGCGGTCGGCGCGGCGGCGTCAACCGATTTTCAACGGTGCATAAAATAAAATGCCGCCACGCCGCGTTATCATATAAAACAAGATTTGAACAGGCCCGCAAAATGCGCCAAGACGGGCTTCACCCCAACCTTACGAAGGCCTATCATGATAAGAACATTACAGTCACTTCGCCTCATCTTCATACTGCTGGTGTTATTCTCGCACCTTTCATGGGGCGACGTGCCACCGCTCCGTTTCGGCGGAGAATGCGGCGTGTCGTTCTTCTTCATGCTTAGCGGCTTCGTCTTGTCTATTGGATACGGGGCAAAAATCGAGGAAGGACGTTTCTCCCTGAAAACGTTTTACTTGAAACAGCTGGCCAAGTGCTACCCACTACACCTGCTGACGCTGCTCGCCTTCGCGTTGCTCGACCTGCACAACGGCTACG
Source organism: uncultured Prevotella sp. (assembly GCA_944319815.1). Classification (GTDB taxonomy): domain Bacteria; phylum Bacteroidota; class Bacteroidia; order Bacteroidales; family Bacteroidaceae; genus Prevotella. Next base: position 10,848 of record CALUEX010000003.1, read on the forward strand.
GCGTACAGGCAGGCAAACTGCTGGCCAACGCGCTCTTGCTGCAAAGCTGGATACCCGACAACGGGTATAACTTCTCGTTCAACGGCGTTGCGTGGTTCTTGTCGGACATCATGTTCTTCTATCTCCTGTTCCCGTGGCTCTATTCCGCCATCCGCAAGATGCCCGGCAGGGCCTTGGCCTCAACGTCAGCGGCGGTCGCGCTCCTTTACGTCTGGCTCGTCGTGGCCGTACCGCAAGGCTTAGTCAACACCGTGGTGTATGTATTCCCGCCCGTAAGGGTGGTTGACTTCGCCATCGGGATACTGCTTTACAGGCTGTATGCCTCGCGCCACACGTCCGAATTAAGGCTTTGGATAAGCCACGGGCAACACCGCTACAGGTACGCGTTGGCGGAGATGCTGCCCGTAGGGTTAATGGTTGCGGTGTATCTTTTATATGGAGAACTGCCCAAACGGCTACACGCCACGCTGCTGTTCATGCCCATACTGCCGGCCGTGATATACGCCTTTGCCGTGCTCGACGCTTCAGGCGGACGGCTGACGCGGCTGCTACAAAACAGCTGGCTCACACGGGGAGGCGGCTTGAGTCTTGAGGTTTACATGACGCACATACTCGTGATAAGGGGCGTAACGGGTGTGCTTGTGGGCGCTGGCATCGACCTTGGCTATGCGGCAACGGCCTTGGCGTGCGTCGCCATGACGCTCGTGACGGCCTTGGCTACTAAAAAATATTTTGTGGATAAATTATACTTGGCACTGAAAAAACACGTTATAAAACCATGAACAGAATAATCGACCTGCCGAAAATAATCGACCCGCGCGGCAACCTGACCGTGGCCGAAGGCTTGCGCAACGTGCCGTTCAACGTAAAGCGCGTCTATTGGGTCTACGACGTGCCCGGAGGCGAGAGCCGAGGAGGCCACTCGCACAAGGAGTGCAAGGAGTTCATCATAGCCGTAAGCGGCAGCTTCCACGTGACGCTTGACGACGGGACAAGCAAGAAGACTTACCTGCTTAACCACCCGTACCAGGGGCTTTTCGTTGACACGAACACCTGGCGCACACTTGACGACTTCTCGTCGGGGGCGGTATGCCTCGTCCTCGCATCGGAGTTTTACGAGGAAAGAGACTACATCCGCGAGTATGGCGAGTTTTTAGAGTACGTAGACAACCTGCGCAAAGGTCAAGGCCTGTAACCCTGCATGAAGCTGTCGTAATCTATCCCGCCCATGATTAAGCGCTTGCGAGAGGCGTCGAAGTCGGGGCTTAAGATGTTTTTCCGGCTGTCATAATATTGTGTCTCCACCCCGGCAAGATACAATATCACTTGGTCTATGGCGTCCGTCATGAACGGTCTTGCCTTCGCCGCGAGCATTTGGGCATATATGTCACCATGGGCTTCGCGGTATTTTGGGGTGACATATATCCAGAAAGGTATGTCAAACTGCTGGTAGACCTCGTTCTGCGTGGTTACGTTCAGGGTGCGGCCGTATGTAGAGCTGCCCATGAAAGCCATCTCGCCGTGGTCGGGCATATATATTACGATTGCGTCCTCGTCCTCAAACCTCTTTATGATTTCGGCCACGATGTAGTCGTTATATAGCACGGCATTGTCATACGCAGCCAGGTTTTTCATCCCGTCGGCATCAAGGTCTAGACGGTTGTAGTCGGCTTTCTTGAATACGTCGAACTGCCTTGGATAGCGCGCATCATACGCCGTATGGCAGCCAAGGAGATGGAATATCACAAAGTTGCGGCCCGTGGCGTAGGCCTTCAGCGAGTCATAGTCGGCCAGTAGGCCCTCGTCGTATTCATGGGGGCGCGTGTTGCGGTGCGAGAACTGTGCCCGGCTAAGTTTATCAGTGTTAAGGAACAGCCCCCCGCAGAAGTCGAAGATGTCGGCATTGGGCTTTTTCACGAACTGGTTTGTTATGAAAGTAACGTTATACCCTGCGTTCTTCATCAGTTCGGTGAACAACGGGTATTCGTACCACGAGCCGTCCATGCCATACGAATAGGTCGAGAACGCCGTCTTGAACACCTCCGACGTTTGGTTATGGGGCGACACAACGTCGGCAAACGGAACAAGCAGCCCCGTTGCGGCGAGCGAGTCCTGCCTCGGAGTCGTAGGCTTCGGATAGCCGTAAAGATGCAAGTGGTGGCGCGTCGTGGCCTCGCCTATTATGAGGACGATATTGCTCGAGCGGAAGCTGCACCCCTGCGGAGCGGTCTTGCCGACACGTCCTTCAATGTCGCGCACCTCCCTGTCGGCCACATACAGGCAGTTGGCGGCATGAGCCAGGCGATAGACGGCTATGTAAAAACCTGCACAATGAGGCTTGTCTACATTGTATTGCAGCTCAAGGGAGTCGTCAGCGGCTATGGCGTTATAGTAACAATAGGCCTTGTCAGTAGCCCATGCCCCAATGCCGTAAGCCATGACGGCGACGCTGGCAAGCCCAAAGCACCAGTCGTACCCTTTCTCCAAGAACGGCAACCGCACCTCGCGCACGGCAAAAAGAACGTTAAGGAACATTATTATAGGCACGGCAATGAGGGGCGAGGCGAACGAACCGAGCGTGACGTATGTGGCCAACGCCTCCGTGGCTTCACGCGGATTGGTCTGCACGCAGACCTGCAACAGGTTGAAACTGATTGGCGAACCGAACTTTAAGTAACAAAACATATCGACCAATGCGAGTAGGTATGACAGGGCATAAACACATCCCCTGCCCCACGCCATGAACCTTGCCGGAAGCCAATACAGCAACAGGCAGACGGCGTAAAGGTCGATGAACAGTTCAAACACGGCTATGTGCTTGCCGTAACCGTTGATTGTCATTATGCAGGAAAGGCCAAGGAGGTACATGAAAAAGAAGAAAGTGAAGTTGTGCTTCACGGGCAGCCACACGGCAGTCAGCCATTTGCGGGCCTTGCGTTTCAGTGCGTCCATACGTTGTATGCTGGTTAGTTGTTGATTACTTAAATAACTGATATGCCACGTTTCAGGATGCAAAGTTTGTCAAAGTTTCTGATTTATGCAAACAAATGATGATATTTTACCGTGCCGGCACGTGCCGTATGCAGGAAAATCCTTAATTTTGCGTGCTTGGAAACATACTTACCCACACGTCAAAACGCAAATATGTTCGAGATAACAAGATACACGGCTGACAGGAAAGAGGAATGGGACGGGTTTGTAAAGACCTCGAAAAACGGCACGTTCCTGCTCGACCGCAACTACATGGACTACCATTCAACCCGATTTGAAGACCACTCGCTGATGTTCTACCGCGACGGACGGTTGTACGCCATGCTACCGGCCAACGTCAAGGATGGCGTGCTTTATTCGCACCAAGGGCTGACCTACGGCGGTCTCGTCATGCACGAGGATGCCTCGGCTGCCAACATTGCGACCCTGTTCGGCGAGCTCAATGCCTTGCTGAAGGATGAAGGCATAAGCAAAGTGGTATATAAACCGACACCTTGGATTTACCACCTGCTACCGTCGGAAGAGGACTTGTATGCCTTGTTCAAGGTCTGCAAGGCAAGAGTTTCGGCACGCGACATATCATCGACCATCATCTTCGACAACAGGATAAAATGGCACCGCGACCGCCGATATGGCGTAAACAAGGCACGGAACAACGGCGTAAGCGTTCGCAGGAGCGACGACTTGGCTGCATTCTGGCACGTACTTGACCTGAACCTCGGCAACAAGTACGGGGTAAAGCCCGTACACACGGTGGAGGAAATGACGCTGTTGAAGTCGCGCTTCCCTGACAACATACTCCTGTATGTAGCCGAGAAAGACGGCGAGACGCTCGGAGGCACCGTGCTGTACGTCACCAACCAAGTTATCCACGCACAATACATATCGGCAAGTCCTGAGGGAAAGCGCCTCCGCGTGATAGATGCCATCTATGAAGTAATCCTCAACCATGACTTCGCCGACTTCCGCCTATACTTCGACTTCGGCAAGTCTACCGAGGATTTAGGCACATACCTTAACGAGAACCTTATCTACCAAAAGGAGGGTTTCGGTGCACGTGGCGTATGTTACGACACGTATGAATGGGACATAAGTTAACAACACACCAGCCTCGCCTATCAAAGAATGAGGAGCGGAGCGGGTTTTAAGACAAAAGCCAATGATTAACTATCTTGAATTACGCAAGGTCACTGCCATGCACCAAGCTGAAATCAACGATGCGGTGAGGCGTGTCGTCGAGGGCGGATGGTACCTGCAAGGAGAAGAAAACAGGCTGTTCGAGGCTGAATACGCCAGTTACATAGGCACAAGACATTGCGTAGGCTGCGGCAACGGGTTCGACTCGCTGTGGCTGATACTTCGCGCCTATATCGAGATGGGCGTGATGCGGAGCGGCGACGAGGTTATAGTGCCGGCCAACACCTACATCGCCAGCATCCTCGCAATTACCGAAAACGGTCTGCGGCCGGTGCTCGTCGAACCTCGGGCAGACACATTCCAGATAGACGACCGCCTCGTTGAACAAGCCGTTACGCCACGAACGAAGGCCTTGATGATAGTCCACTTGTATGGCCGTTGCGCATATACCGACCGCATTGGCGACATCTGCAAGCGGCATGGACTTAAGCTGCTCGAGGACAACGCGCAAGCCCACGGATGTACCTTCGGCACGAAACGCACCGGCAGCCTTGGCGACGCGGCCGGCCATAGCTTCTATCCGGGCAAGAACCTGGGCGCACTCGGAGACGCAGGAGCCGTCACCACGGACGACGACGAGCTTGCGGCCACAGTGCGTGCGCTCGGCAATTACGGGTCAGCACGCAAGTACGTATTCGGCATGAGAGGGCGAAACAGCCGCCTTGACGAGATACAAGCCGCCGTGCTTCGCGTCAAGCTGAAGTATCTCGATGAAGACAACGCTGCCAGGAAGCGCATCGCCATGCGGTACATAGGCTGCATATCAAATCCCCAGTTGCGGCTTCCAAATGAGGAATACTGCATGAACAGCGTGCACCACATATTCCCCGTAATGTGCGAAAGGCGTGATGCACTGCAACGATACTTGGCCGACAGGGGCGTAGGGACAATGATACACTACCCCATACCGCCACACAAACAGCGTTGCTACGTCGAGTGGAACGGCTTTAACCTGCCCGTTACCGAACGGATACACCGTGAGGAACTGAGCATCCCGCTAAACCAGACCATGACGGATGACGACGTTGACACCGTAATCCGGCTGCTAAACGACTTTAAATAAAGCCTAACAATAGTTTAACATAACGCATTGCGCCCCGCCTTCAGCCCTTTCCGGTTAGGAAAGTAGCCCAAGGCGGGGCGCATTTTTTATTCTTCGCTCATCTTTCCTGCGCGCAACGTCAGTCAGTAAGCACCACCGTCACGCCACGGGCGGCCTGTGCCCCCATGACGAGGGCTTGCGCTATGTCGGCCGTCTTTGACGGGCCGGAGATGAAACAGCCGTACCCGTAGTCGGTGAAACGTATGCGGGCGTAGGCCTCGTGCATATTGTTGACTATGTTTTTCTTGCTCAACAGTATTACGAGGTATTCCGAAATGAAGCATACGGCGCGCTCCTTCATCGTCTGGGGTATCCATACGCAGCCGTTCTCGGCTACCCCAATTTCGCCCCTTACGATGCCCACGTCGGTGCCGTTCAGCTCCTGCGCCTCGGCAACGGTGTCGGGATTAAGCGTCGCTATGGTAACTTCGGGCAGGTTGCTGGCAAACACCCGTGCGTCGGGATACGCCTTCCTGATGGCCTCGTTCACGTCTTCTCCACTGCCCAACGCCACCACCTTGCTGCCAACGGCCTCGCTCATACTGATGAACTGGCCTACGGCGTCTGGGTATTCAACGCCCTTCAGCCCGTCAAGGTCGGGCATTTCATACTGCCTGTCGGCACTGATGCCGCGCCTGTATCTTGAAAGTATGTCGTCTCTTGTGCTCATCTTGTCTGTAATTTTTCCTCATTTTGTAGCATAGCGGAATGCCTTTAGGCTCACCGCTGGCCGCCGTCTTTCTCTATGTCCTTTATCATTTGGTGGAACGGTTGCTTGGGGAACACGGGCATCTCGTGGCCGTAGCCCCAGGCGTTCAGCCCGTTGTACATCAGCGAACGGGGCACGTGGTTGGCAAGCGGGGCGAACTTCAACGCCGTGTTGTACGCCCACGGACGGCCGAACAAGTAAGCCATGCCCACCGACATGGCCTTTTTCATCGGGTCGGCCTTGCCTATGGAGTCAAGCCCCTGGCGCCATCTGTAGATTTGTTCCGACAGGTTCACCTTGACGGGACATACGTTGTCGCACGAACAACACAGCGTGCACGCGCTAACGTTGTCGGCATACGCCGAGGCGTTCTTCAGCATACCGAGGTTTATGCCGATGGGGCCGGGGATGAAGTAGGTGTACGAATATCCTCCGCTGCGGCGGTAGACGGGGCACGTGTTCATGCAAGAGCCGCAGCGTATGCACTTCAACGTCTCCCAATGTTCAGCGTTTGCGATGATGTCGCTGCGGCCGTTGTCTACGAGGATGATGTGCATCTCGCCGCCGGGACGCGCCTTACGGAAGTGCGACGTGAAGCCCGTTGTGGGCTGTCCCGTGGCCGCACGGCACAACAGACGCTGGAAAACGGCCAGCGAACGGTAGTCGGGTATTACCTTCTCAAGCCCCATGGCAACCAGGTGCAGCTTAGGCATCGAGGTAGACATATCGGCGTTTCCCTCGTTGGTACACACCACAACGTCACCCGTGGCGGCAACGCCGAAGTTTGCGCCGGTCATCCCCGCCCCTGCCGTCATGAACTCGTTGCGCAGGCTAAGGCGTGCCTGGTAGGTTAGATATGTAGGGTCATAGTTGCCCTTCTCGCTCCCGAGCTTCTCCTCGAACAGGCGGCCTACCTCCTCTTGCGTGATGTGTATGGCCGGAACCACGATGTGGCTGGGCTTCTGGTGCATAAGTTGCAGGATGCGTTCGCCGAGGTCAGTCTCCACTACGTCTATGCCGTTGCGCTCAAGGTAGGGGTTCATGCCGCACTCCTCGGTCAGCATAGACTTGCTCTTGACCATCTTCTTTACGCCGTGGTCGTTAAGTATTGACAGCACCGTGGCGTTGAACTCGTCGGCGTCTTTCGCCCAGTGCACCTTAACGCCGTTGCGTTCGGCGTTGTCGGAGAACTGCTCAAGGTACTTGTCAAGGTGCGTCACGGTGTGGCGCTTTATTGCGCTTGCCGCGTCGCGCAGCCGCTCCCACTCGTCAAGGCCCATGGCCATGTCGTCCCTCTTGGCGCGGAGCGACCAGAACGTAGCGTCGTGCCACGAGGCCTTGCCGCCGTTTTCAAGAAACCGCTGCGCCGCTTTTGAATGTTGTGTGCTCATAATCCTGCCGCTAAGATTTGTACTACGTGAATGAACTTTATGTCCTTTCCCTGTCGCCTTGCCACGCCTTCAAGGTGCATGAGGCACGAGCTGTCGGGCCCGGTGATGTATTCGGCACCCGTGGCGATATGCCTTGCCAGCTTGTCCGCGCCCATTCGTGCCGAAACCGCCGGTTCCTCTACCGAGAACATACCGCCGAAGCCGCAGCACTCGTCAACGCGCTCGGGCTCGCAGACGGTGACACCATCGACGAGCGACAGCAAGTCCTTGATTTTGTTGAACTTAGGCACGTGGCGTTCGCTCGGCGACGAGAGGCCAAGCTCCCTCACGCCGTGGCACGAGTTGTGCAGGCTTACCTTGTGGGGGAACTTGCCCGGCAGCGACTTCACGTGTAAAACGTCGTGCAGGAACTCGCAAATGTCCATAGTCCGTCCAGCCGCCTCGCAGGTGTGCTTGCCCTTCAACAGGCGCGGATAGTTGAGCCTTACGAACGCGGCACAGCTGGCCGAGGGTGCTACTACGTAGTCGAAGCCGCCGAACATCGCATCGTAACGCTCGGCCAGGGGCACGGCCTTGTGCTCAAAACCGGCGTTAGCCATGGGCTGCCCGCAACACGTCTGGTTCATCGGATACGTCACGTCCACCCCCAAATGCCTTAACAGTTTATACGCCGCAACGCCCACTTCAGGATAGAGGGCATCGACGTAGCAAGGGATAAAAAGTCCTATTTTCATATTATTCAAAATCTCTTGTCCGCGATAATAAGAAAATTCACGAACGCAAAATTACAAAAAAAGGCAAACAACCGCGCCCTTTTACCCTAAAACTTGTGCCTTTCATGCAAGGTATTGACACACATCAACATAACGTCTTGACACTCAACTCCTTGCGAAAGGGCATCTTTTAGGCTGCAAAAGATGCCCTTTTGCAACGCGATTTGTGCCCTTTCGCAAGGCGATTTGCTGCCGTAAACGGCGGTTTATCCGCAAATCTGTTGGATGAAAACCTTTTACAGTAAAACCAAACACAAATTGAATACATCCACTGTAGGGCGGCGTTCATTGGTTTACTGTAATTGTAGATAAAATAAATATCATCCAACAAGTTTTGCAGATTAACCCAAACGGCAACTTCAGCAAGCTTTTCCATGGAATACTTGCACGGCAAACCTGCTTTCAGTATATTTGCAGTGCCGCTTGCGCTGAAGCCCGAGGTGGCGGAAGGCAGGTGGCGGACATATATTGAAAGGCGTTTACTTGGTTTACGCTTTGTTCCTGCCCCTTCTAAATCTGGCAGTTCAAAGATTTGCCAAAGACAAGGCAACGATAGATGCCCAATGTGGATATGTATCAATACCGCAAGCGCGACAGCCGTCAAAGCGACGATTGCGCGCGGGCGTAACCGTACATATCGGCGTGGGCTTCAGCGTTGCCCGTACTGACAAATCGGGCAATGCCAGAGCCTTGAAGGGCGGGACGGGCCGACAGGTGATGTTCCCACGCTTTTTCGTATGTGCCCACTAACTTTCAAAAAAACAAGCCTAACGGGAACAGTAGGCGCAAAAAAACTATCGTTATGGGAAAAATTTACCTTAAAAAGTACGGTCTTGCAATGCTGGCATCGGTACTGTCGTGAGCAGTAGCCAATGCCGACGTGTCTGACTACGGCTCTTACGACTTCGTGGTTGACGGCATTTACTATGACATCCTGTCGGGAACGGACAATGAATGCGCCGTGTCCGACCCCGACGCCAGCCACCTTTACTCCGGCGAAATAGTAATACCGGAGCGAGTGGAATACAACGGCACGACATACACGGTGACGGCCATAGGCGACGGAGCGTTCACGAGCTGCAATGTTACGGGCGTTTCTATGCCAAACACGGTGACGGCCATAGGCATGAGCGCGTTCCAGTATTCCGCCATCACGGGCATAGAATTACCCAGTTCGTTGGAGACTATCGGTGAAGTGGCGTTCAATAATTGCCCCGCATTAACGTCTGTCACGATACCAAACTCTGTCACGAGGATTGATATGGGAGCGTTCAGCGGATGCCAGTCGTTAAGGGAAGTAGTGATAGGCAACTCCCTTACGACCATCAGTAACAACACTTTCATGCTGTGCCTGGCGTTGGAGACGGTGACAATAGGCAGCTCAGTAACCGAAATAGGAAGCAACGCCTTCATGAACTGCTCCGCGATAAAGACAATAAACTCGCTCAACCCTACCCCGCCAAGCATCACCGGCAGCTACGTTTTTGCCGACAAAGTGTACTCGACAGCAACGCTCAACGTCCCGGTGGGGGCATCAGCAGCTTACCGTGACGCCGCCGTATGGCAGAATTTCGACAACATAAAAGAGTCTACGCTGTCGGGAATAACTGCCGTCAACACGCAGTCGCGCCCCGTCATAGAGGCTGCTGACGGACGCATAACCATCAAGGGCGCTGACGGGCGCGTGGCCATATACGACATTTCAGGCACGCTCGTCAACAGCACCGATGCACGCGGTGACGTCGAAATAGCCGTGCCGGATGGCAACATCTACATCGTAAAGACGCCAAGCCTGACGGTTAAGGTGGCAATGTAATGCCTTTACATACAAAAAACAACGCAAGACGGGCGCAACCTAACTATATAGGTTGCGCCCGTCTTGCGTTGTCCGTCTATAGAAAACACACCTTTACAGGCCTTGACGATATACCTTTTTAGTGGTTTCGAGAATGTAAGCCTTATTGTTCTTTTGCCGCCTCACGGTATTTTTCAAGCAACCAAGCCTTTTGCTCGGCTATGGTCATGTGGCTGTTGTCAAGCTCCAGGGCGTCGTCGGCCTTGCGCAGGGGCGACACTTCGCGGTGGGAGTCGATGTAGTCGCGCTCCTCCACGTTCTTCAGGATGTCATTGTAGTCGGCATCCATGCCCTTTGCCTTCAGTTCGTCGTAACGCCGCTGGGCGCGGACTTCGGCCGAGGCGGTGACGAAAACCTTTAGCTCGGCGTCGGGAAAGACCACCGTGCCGATGTCGCGACCGTCCATAACGATGCCTTTCTCGCGGCCCATGGCCTGCTGGTTGGCCACAAGGGCTGCCCTGACGAAGGGCAAGGCGGCTATGGGACTGACGTGGCGAGACACCTCGATGGTGCGTATTTCGTCCTCAACGCGCTCTCCGTTGAGGTATGTGTCGGGGCGTCCCGTTTGTTCGTTGAGCTTGAACGAGATGTTGATTTCGCCCATACGGGCCTCCAGTTCGTCTGTCTTGATGGTGTCGTCGGCGTTGAACAGTCCGTTGCGCATGGCAAAAAGGGTGACCGAGCGGTACATTGCCCCCGTGTCAACATAGATGTAGCCGATTTCGCGGGCAAGGTCCTTGGCCATTGTACTCTTGCCGCACGACGAATAACCATCGATTGCGATTACGATTTTTCTCATTAAGTTAGGGTATTTATGGAAATGTTTTCAAAGGCTGTAGCTTACGTTCACGAGCAGCGAACTTGACGAAACGTGATATTTACCGTAAGCCAACTGTAGCTTGAAACGCTCAAGCTGAAGGCCGGCGCCAAACGACAGGCCGGCCATGTGGCTGCTTTCCTCGTCGGTTCCCTTGAGCGTCTTCATCTCGTCGGCACGCCTGAAGTTGTAACCTACGGCCACGTACACCTGTTGGGAGAACAATATGTCGGCACCTACCACAAGATGGTTGATTGCGCTGTAGCCCCAGTGGTTCAGGTCAACAAGCGTTGCTGACAGCCTGAAAGGCAACGCACTAAACCGCTTGCTGACGCCAAGCTGTACGTCGAGCGGCATCTTCTCGTATTCTTCATCATACGCGCTGAGCTGTCCACCAAGGTTCTTGGCGACCAGGGAGACGGACCACTCATGGTCAGGGTCATAGTAATTAAGCCCCAAGTCAACGCCCACAGCCCACGAACTGTAGTCGCCGATATAAGAATTGATGACCTTCGCCGTTATACCTCCTACGAACTTCTCGCCCAGGATGTAGCTGAACACTCCGCTCACGGCTATGTCCTTGGCCGAGAACTCGCCCGTCTGCACGTTATTGGCGTCATACTCCTTCATCTTGCCGTAGTCCATGTATTGCGCCATGACGGCCACCGAAGCCTTCTCTTTTATGATGCGGTTGAACGATGCGCTCGCCGTCGTGGCCCCGGCCATATAGGTCATGAAGTTGAGGTTTAGGCTCTTGTCGCTCACCGACGACAAGAGCGCAGGATTGCTGAACATCAGCGACGGGTCGTCTTCTATGATTGTGATGTTGTCTCCGCCAAGGGCTGCGGCGTGGGCGCTTATCGGCAGCCGCAGGAAATTGTACGCCGTCTGGCTCTCCTGCGCGTAGCTTACGGCGGCAAGGAGCGTCAACAATAGCGGAAAAACGTATTTTTTCATCTAAATCTGTTATTTTTTGGCGCAAAGATACATCTTTTTCAAATATCTGAGTTATTTTTGCATTATTAAAAAGAGATGTCCTTGCGCATCGGTTCTTGATAATAACGCAAAAATCGGCGGATTAGTATGCGCCGAGCGAAAGGTGTTAATAATCATAGCTTTAAGTGGACGTAAAAAAATCACATAAGGCCGACTTGGACAGCCGCAGGGCATCAGGTTTCCTCCTGGGGCTGGTGGTTGCACTGTCGCTTTTCCTCGTCGCGCTTGAGTTCACGACACGAAACGACGACGCGGAAACCGACGGAGATGTGTTCGACGATATGTCACAAGACATAGAGATGGCTCCCGTCATACACAGCAACGAAATGGTTGCCGCCATGCCAAGCCGCCAAACGTCTTCAGCAACAGGTAGGCCAAACGTGACAAACGATGCCGCAGAAAGCAAAATCGACGATGTGCCAGAGCCTAACCACAATGTTACGTCGGTGCTGTCAGGTGCCGGGATAGGAAGCATCATCGACATACCAACGCGTCCCTTGACGGCCGCCGACGTTGGACTTGACGACAACCCGCTCAACTTCCAGGTCGTTGAAAAGCTGCCGGAGTTTCCCGGAGGAATGTCGGAGTTCGTCAAATGGCTTACGAAAAACCTGAAATATCCCGCCACGGCACAACGGAACAAAAAGCAAGGGACCGTACTCGTGGCATTCATCATTAACAAGGACGGCTCCACAACGGGGCATAAGGTGGTGAAGTCTGCCGCCCCCGAACTTGACCGCGAGGCCCTCCGCGTGATAAGGCTTATGCCAAAATGGAAGCCGGGAGAGGACCGCGGCAAGCCTTGCCGCACGTATTTCTGCATACCGGTGGTATTCAAATTATAACAAACTAACACGCATTTTCACAAACCTCGACAATTATGTTAACTGCAAACGAAATCCTCGGGAAAATCAATTCATATCTTGACAACCTGGAATATACACGCAAACCGCAGAGCCTTTACGCTCCAGTGAAGTACGTGCTGTCAATGGGCGGCAAGCGGATAAGGCCGTCACTGATGCTCATGGCATACAATATGTACAAAGACGACCCCGAAACCATACTTCCGTCGGCGTGCGCCATCGAGACGTACCACAACTATACGCTGCTGCACGACGACCTTATGGACAACGCGGAGGTAAGGCGCGGACACCAGACCGTGCACGTAAAATGGGACGCCAACACCGCAATCCTGTCAGGAGACAGTATGCTCGTGCTGGCCTACAGCCACTTCCTGCGCTGCGGAGGAGAACACTTGAAGGACGTGCTCGACCTCTTTACCGAGACGGCCCTCGAAATAGGGGAAGGCCAACAGTATGACATGGACTTTGAAACGCGCACCGATGTTACTGAAAGCGAATACATAGAGATGATACGCCTGAAAACAAGCGTACTACTGGCGTGCTCCCTCAAGATTGGCGCAATGCTCGGTGGAGCGCCTGCCGAGGATGCGGACAACCTATACAAGTTCGGCGAACAGGTAGGGCTTGCCTTCCAGTTGCAGGACGACTACCTCGACGTTTACGGTGACCCGGCCGTTTTCGGCAAGGCCATAGGCGGCGACATACTGTGCAATAAGAAGACATATATGCTCATAAACGCCTTCAACCGTGCCGACGAAGCCCAGCGCAAGGAGCTCATGCGGTGGGTAACGGCTGAGAGCTTCGACCCGAAAGAAAAGATAGCTGCAGTCACTTCAATATACAACAAGTTAGGCATTGACCGCCTTGCTGAGGAAAAGATAAGCCATTACTTCGGGCAAAGCCGCAAATATCTTGCCGCCGTCAACGTTGCCCCAGAACGCAAGACTGTGCTCGGCGACTATACGGACAAGATGATGAAACGGAAATATTAACTGTCGGGTTATGGGGTTTTACGGTCTTGCGGTTATAAGGCTGACCCGTAAAACCTGGTACACAAGAAAATAAAGAACCGTAAACCCCCATAACCGTAAAGCCTTACGACCTTACAACCATATAACCCGATAACCGTATAACCCCGTAAAACCCCACAACAGTAAAGCCTTACGACCTTACAACCATATAACCCGATAACCGTATAACCCCGTAAAACCCCACAACAGTAAAGCCTTACGACCTTATAACCGTATAACCCAATAACCGTATAACCCTAAAAACAAATGCCTTACAGAAGACTTCCCAACACTGACGCGGCACGCCTAAGGGCACTGAAAACGGTGCTCGACAGCAACGAGATATACACCGTGCGCAACCGCTTCATTGACTGGCAGACCATCAACCGCGCCCAACCGGCATACGACAGGCTGCTTACGGCCACGGAGCAATACCGACTTTCGTATGCGGCGCAGATGAGAGGTACGGGCAAGAGCGACAAGTTGCAGCGCAACGCGCAAATGTATGTCAGCCATTTCCTGCAAGTATTGCTGATGGCCGTAGAGCGCGGGGAAATCAAGAAGTCGGCACTGAAGTTATACGGCCTTGACGAAGACACGACGACACTGCCCAACATGAAGAACATAGGCGGACTGCTGAAGTGGGGAACAATGGCCGTGGAAGGCGAGAAAACCCGCGTGAAACAGGGCGGGCGGCCTATTTACAACCCTACAATAGGCATGGTTAGCACACACCTTGACATATTCCGCGACTGTTACGAACAGCAAAAACGCTTGCAGGAACGCACGGCCTTGGCGGCGGAGAACCTGAAAAAGATACGCCCCGAGGTTGACAACGTGCTATGCGAGCTATGGAACCAGATAGAGCAACACTACAAGGACGAGCCTGCCGACGAGCGGCTGGAGAAGTGCAGGAAGCTGGGCGTGGTCTACTATTACCGCAAGAACGAGAAAGAAGAATTACTGAAGAAAGCCGTGAAGGAGTAAGCCGAAGTGCCACAAGAACGTTTTTTGCACACAAGAAGGGCATTTCGGCTTACTCCTTCACGGTTTTCTTTTTCTATCAAAAACATAAAACCATGCATTTTATCGACACCCATACACATCTTGACGGCCACGAGTTTGACGATGACCGCGACGAAGTTATTGCCCGCGCCAAGGCCGCAGGCGTAAGCAAAGTGTTCATACCGTCAATCGACCTGCCGTCGGTTGACGCCGTGCTGGCAACGTGCGCCCGTTATCCTGGCTACGCCTACCCAATGCTCGGCCTCCACCCGGAGGAGGTAAAGGCCGACTGGCAAGACGTGCTGGCACGGATGAAGCCTCGGCTCGATGCTCCCGACCACCCGTTCATTGCCGTAGGCGAGGTAGGACTCGACTATTACTGGAGCCGCGAGTTCGAGCAAGAACAGCTGGAAGCGTTCGAGGAACAAGTGCGCTGGTCGGTCGAATACCGCCTTCCGCTGATGCTCCACTGCCGAAAGGGGCAGAACGAGATGGTGCGCATACTGCGCCGTTACGAGCGTGAGCTGCCCGGCGGCGTGTTCCACTGCTTCACGGGCAACGAGAAAGAGGCTGCCGAGCTGCTTAGCTTCAGCAACTTCGCGCTCGGCATAGGCGGCGTGCTGACGTTCAAGAAGTCGCACCTGCCCGAAGTGCTGCCAGCCGTAGTCCCCCTCGAGCGCATCGTCCTTGAGACCGACTCGCCATACATGGCACCCGTGCCGATGCGCGGCAAGCGCAACGAAAGCGCCTTCACGCTGTACGTGCTGAAGCGCTTGGCCGAGAGTTACGGCGTAAGCGAGGACGAGATTGCCGACAAGACGACGGCCAACGCCGAACGGATATTCTTCAATAAACATTAAAATGAATGCCAGCTACGCTCCCATTCATTAGTAGTTAAAGGAGTTTTCTTCAGGAGTTAAAGGAGTTAAAGTAGTTAACGCTCGTTTCACTCG
The DNA here is from genome assembly GCA_944319815.1 of uncultured Prevotella sp. Lineage (GTDB taxonomy): Bacteria > Bacteroidota > Bacteroidia > Bacteroidales > Bacteroidaceae > Prevotella. The sequence goes on from CALUEX010000003.1 coordinate 26,510, forward strand.
CTAAGGAGTTAAAGACAAATGCTTTGTTGGATTATACCTTATTAGCTGTTAGCGGCTGCTTGCGGATATTCATAACATTAATTTGGTATAATCATATACCCATTGTAGGGGAATATGATTATACCGTACTCACGTTTGGATTGTAATAACTGCAACTTTATACAGGCCGTTTCATTACAACAACACATTAACAACGCTGTTTTTAATTGCATCTTAAAAACAAATCGGCAGCATTTTGTTTTAAATCCAATATGCCGTCTTTTACCGTCCAATAGGCCACGTTTTACAACATGAAACGTGGCATTTCATAAGGTAAAAGGCCAACAACCACCGTTTAAAGGTAAAAAGGTAAAAGGGTAAAAAGTGATGAATATTCGCCAACTGTAGGGACATAATTTATTATGTCCGCACGTTTCGCAGAAACGTATCACGCTGTATAGTTCGGGAACATACGCCCATTCGCGGTGTGCGGACATTCATATAAAGGTAAAAAGGTAAAAAAGTAAAAGGGTAAAACTTTATTCATAAAGGTAAAAAAGTAAAGAAGTAAAAAGGTAAAAACTTATTCGTAAAAGTAAAACGGTAAAAGGGCAAGAAAGCAAGACCTGTCATGCAACAATGGTTTTACCTTTTTACCCTTTTACCGTTTTACCTTTATAAAGCGGGTGTTTCGCCTTTAAATTACCGTAGCGGCGAGCCGCTTGGCCTTGTCGCGCAACGGCGTCGTGTCGGCATCGGCATCGCCGTAACACAGCACTACGCCCATGCGGCGGCCCACGTGCTGCTGTTGCTTGCCGAAGATGCGCAGCCGCGTATAGTCTTCTTTCAGCACATCGAGCATATTATATTGCGGTTCGCGGTCGGCCTCCTCCTTGGCCAGCACGACAGCACTCGCTCCTGCGTGCTCAAGGTGTATGGCCGGGATTGGCAGCCCCATGACGGCGCGGAAGTGCAGCTCGAACTCGTTAAGGTTGAGCGTATGGCCGAGCGTCACCATGCCCGTGTCGTGCGGACGGGGCGAAAGTTCAGAGAAGATGACACCCTTGTCCTTGCTCAAGAAAAACTCCACGCCCCATATTCCGGCACCCGTCAGCGCGCGCGTCACGGCCTCGGCCATGCGCTCCGCTTCCCTCAGGTCGGCCTCGGGGATGCTGAACGGCTGCCAACTCTCGCGGTAGTCGCCGCCCTTCTGCACGTGGCCGATGGGCGGGCAGAACAGCGTAGGGCCGTCTTTCTGCGTCACCGTAAGCAACGTAAACTCGCTGTCGAAACGTATGAACTCCTCGATGATTATTTCCTTTACGTCGCCACGGCTGCCCTCCATAGCAGCATTGAACGCCGCCTCAAGTTCGCCCTCTGCCTTGACGACGCTCTGGCCGTGGCCGGATGACGACATGAGGGGCTTTATGACGCACGGAAAGCCTATTTCCTTGGCGTGCTCCTTCAGTTCGTCGAGCGTCTTGGCATAGAAATACTTGGCCGTTTTCAGGCCGAGTTCCTTGGCCGCGAGGTCGCGTATAGCCTTGCGGTTCATGGTGAAGTTGACGGCCCTTGCGCTGGGAACAACCTGTATGCCCTGCGCCTCAAAATCGAACAGGCGCTCCGTGCGGATGGCCTCAATCTCGGGCACGATGATGTCAGGGCGGTGCTTCTTTACCACGCCGTCGAGCGCGTCGCCGTCAAGCATATTGAAAACCTCGCACTCGTCGGCCACCTGCATGGCCGGGGCGTTGGCATAACGGTCGCAAGCCACGACGTACTGCCCCGCCCTCTTGGCGGCAATAACAAACTCCTTGCCCAGTTCTCCCGAGCCTAATAACAATATTTTCTTCATTGATTTTATGTTTTTAAGAAACAAGTAGACGAGTGACGAGCAAACGAGGAGATTTGCCCAAAAGGCTGTTTGCCACAAAATCAAATCTCCTTGTCTGCTCGTCACTTGTCTACTTGTCTGCTGATTAATTGCTTAACCATCTGCCATTCGGGCGAGACGGCCATCTTGCGGAGGTTGGCCTCAATGATTTTCAGCATCGTCTCGTCGCTTACCCGGCGCTCGCGGGCTATGTCGGCAAGCGGCTTCACGTCATTGCCGAACAGCCCGTAATACTGCTTGAGCATATCTTCGTCGTCTGCATAGACGAGGTGCATAATGTGCTTTATGTAATGTTCAACCTTCTCGCTGACGCACTGCGGCTCCTTGCCGAGGCGTATGAGGAAGTCTTGAAGTTCTTGGGATAGAGAGTCCATAACTGTTTTGGGTTATGAGGTTATACGGTTATGAGGTTTTAAGGTGCTGCCGTTTTCCATGCCGTATAACCGTAAAACCTTAAAACCTCATAACCTAATAATTCACCTATTACCGTACATCTGCTCGTAATACTTCTGGTAGTCGCCGCTTGTCACCTCGTTCACCCAGTCCTGGTGCTCCAAGTTCCAGCGTATAGTCTTTACTATTCCGTCAGCAAACATGGTCTCCGGCTGCCAGCCAAGCTCGCGCTTGATTTTCGTCGGGTCAATGGCGTAACGCTGGTCGTGGCCAAGCCGGTCGGTAACAAACGTTATTAGGCCATCGTTGAGCCATCTTATGTCAATGTCGCCGTTGGCGTCGTAAACCTTCTTGCGCAGTATGTTGCGCAGGCTCTTGTCCGCGGCCATCATGTCGTGGATGGTCTTTATCGTGAGTTTTACTATGTCGATGTTCTTCATCTCGTTGTGTCCGCCCACGTTGTAGACCTCCCCGTCGCGTCCTTCACGCACCACAAGGTCTATTGCCTTGCAGTGGTCTTCCACGTAAAGCCAATCCCTTACGTTGTCGCCCTTGCCGTAAACGGGCAGCTGCTTGCCGTCGAGTATGTTGTTTATGATAAGCGGAATGAGCTTTTCGGGGAAGTGGTACGGCCCATAATTGTTGGAACATCGCGTGATGGTTACGGGCATACGGTAGGTGTCGTGGTACGCTTTCACTATGAGGTCAGCACTCGTTTTCGACGCGCTATACGGACTATGGGGGCACAGGGGGGTGTCCTCGGTGAAGTAGCCGTCGGCTCCCAACGAGCCGTAAACCTCGTCGGTGCTCACTTGGTGGAAACGTTTGCCTGGCTTCCAGGCCGGGTATCCGGCAGCGTCCTTGCCCGTAACCCAAGCACGTCGGGCAGCGTCGAGCAAGTTCTGCGTGCCGAGTATGTTGGTTTCAAGGAACAGTTGCGGGGTCTCTATGCTGCGGTCAACGTGGCTCTCGGCGGCAAAATTAACCACATAGTCAATGTCGTTATCGGCAAAAAGGCGGTCGGCCAGCTCACGGTCGCGTATGTCTCCGTGCACGAAAACACACCTACGGCCGTCCACATCGTCCTTTATTGTGCCGTAATTGCCGGCGTATGTAAGCAAGTCGAGCACTATTACCTTGATGTCTTCATCCTTGTATTTCTTGTGGAGAAGGTATTTTATGAAGTTGGAGCCGATAAATCCGGCTGCCCCTGTCACCAAATAAGTTTTCATATCATTGATGATTAGATTTATTACTAATATGTATAACGCCGCAAAGGCTAAAAAATTGTACCGCCGCTATGCCTCGGGTCAGCCAAGGTTACGACTTCGAGGTCCTTAAACTCGCAGCCGTCAACGGTCAGGCGGATGATTGTCCTTTCCTTGTGCCACCCTTGAAGGCCTGCCGCCCCGGGATTAATGTGCAACAGGTTGAGCGTCTTGTCGAACATCACTTTCAGTATATGGGAGTGCCCCGAGATGAAAAGCTGTGGCGGATTGGCATAAATCGAAGCCATGATGCTTCGGTCGTAATTCCCCGGATAGCCGCCGATGTGCTTCATGAGCACGTCCGCATCCTCACAACGCCAACGCAACTTCTCGGGAAACATACGGCGAAGGTCGCCACCGTCACAGTTGCCGCACACGGCACGCAACGTCCGGAATGCAGCCAAACGCTCTGCAACCTCCGTAGAGCCGATGTCGCCGGCGTGCCAGATTTCGTCGCACGGCTCGAAATAATGTAGATAACTGTCGTCCCAATAAGAGTGGGTGTCGCTGATAATTCCTATTCTTTTCATGCCTGTCCGCTGTCTTGCCGTTGCCTGCCATGAGGCTGCAAAGGCTACCTGCCCTTGAAAACCATGGCCTCAAGCAGAGGCTTTATGCCCCTATACCAAGTTTCTTCTTTATAAAGTCCTTGATGAATTCCTCCGTGCCCTCCATGCCAAGGATGCTCGAGTTGATGCAAAGGTCATACGACGTGCTGTGCCCCCATTCCTTGCCCGTGTAATAATTGTAGTACGACGAGCGGCTTGACTCCTTGCTCTCGATGATTTTCCGCGCCTCGTCCTCCGTGCAGCCATGACGCTTGCAGATGCGCTTTACGCGCTCGTCGATATTGGCCGTGACGAATACGTTTACCGTATTGTCAAAGTCGCGCAGCACATAGTCGGCACAGCGGCCAACGAACACGCACGAGCCAGCCTCAGCCGCCTTGCGGATGGCATCGCTCTGGAACTGGAACAGGCTCTCCTGCGACAGCTTGTTGTTGTAGAAGTTGTTGTCAGACATGAAAGGGGCGTGGATATGGAACAGCGAACGGAAAAAGCCTTTCTTCTCGTCGTTCTGCTCAAAGAACTTCTCGCTGAAGCCGCTCTCCTTGGCTGCGAGGTTGAGAAGCTCCTTGTCGTAGAAGCTGCACCCGAAGTCTTCGGCCAGTTTCCTGGCGATGACCAATCCGCCGCTGCCCAGCTGGCGGCCTACGTTGATTATTATTTTCTTATTGTCCATAAACATCTTTTTTAATTGAAAACCGAGGGATGGATGATTGAAAGCCATTATGTACCTTGCCGCGATTTACCAACTTTTCCAATCACAAAGGTAATCATAATTTTCCATTTTCAACCATCAATTCTCAATTACGTTGCCGGCCTGCATTTGCCTCTTGAACTTCCGCATATATTTGGCCATCATTATGAAAGCCACGACTGCGGCGACGGTGTCAGAGATGGGCATGGCCGTCCACACGCCGTCCACCTTCATGACGGGCGGCAGCACCACGAGCAGCGGCAGCAGGAAGAGCATCTGGCGCGAGAGCGACAGGAAAATGCTGATTTTGGCCTTGCCTATGCACTGGAAGAAGTTGGTTATCACCATCTGGCAACCCACTATCGGGAAGGCCAGCATGTGTATCCTTATGCCCTCGACGGCCATGTCGATGAGCGTCTTGTCCGTCGTAAAAAGGCGTGCGCACTGGTAAGGGAAGAACTCGGCGATGACAAACCCCGTGGCGGTGATTGCCGTGGCGGTGACCATGGCGAGCTTAAGCACGCGCATGAGGCGGTCGAACCGCTGCGCACCGTAGTTGTAACCGGCTATCGGGAGCATACCCTGGTTGAGCCCGATTGTCACCATGACAAAGATGAACGACACCTTGCTGGCTATGCCGTATGCACCCACGGCCAAGTCGCCGCCGTAACGCGACAGCCCGGCATTGATGAAGATGACCACCACGCAGGCGCACACGTTCATGGCGAAGGGCGACATACCGATGCTGGCGATGTTCTTCACGATGGCGCCCTTGAGCTTGTAGATGCCACGCTGGAAATGAAGTATCTCGTCCTGGTTGCTGAACAGCTTGATTTGCCATAGCAGGGCAACGAGCTGCGACAGTATGGTGGCGAGCGCGGCGCCCTGTATGCCCATGCCCAAGGGCCAGATGAATATTGGGGCGAGCACGATGTTGAGCACCACGGTCAGTATCGTGGCGGCCATGGCCTGCCTCGGCTTGCTGGCCGCACGGAGCACGGCGTTCATGCCGAGGAACGTCTGCGACACTACGTTGCCGGCAAGGATTACCAGCATATAGTCGCGCGCATAAGGTATGGTGTTCTCGCTCGCGCCGAAGAAATACAGTATGGGGTCGAGCATCAGCAACGTTACAAGGCCGAAAGCCACGCCCACGATGAGGTTGAGCGTGAAGCTGTTGCCGAAGATGTTTTCGGCCATCTTGTAGTCTTTTTGGCCGAGTTTCACCGAAATACAAGTAGAAGAACCGATACCAACGGCAGCTCCGAACGCAGCCGAGAGGTTCATCAACGGGAACGTAATAGCCAAGCCGGAAATAGCCAAAGGCCCTACGCCCTGCCCGATGAAAATACTGTCAATCATGTTGTACAGCGAGGAGGCCGTCATCGCTACGATGGCGGGCAGCGCATACTGGGCCAACAGCTTGCCTACCGGCTTTGTCCCGAGTTCAAGTGTTGCCTGTTTGTTATCCATATTAATCTCTTTTTTCGGGTGCAAAGTTACTGTAAGTTGAGTGAAATGCAAAATAAATGCGTGTGAAACAAGAATTTATTTTCATTTCCGAGACGCAACGTAACTTATCTAAAGTTACTGTAAAATTTCGGTTAAGCGAAGCAAAAGGAAAACTGTTTTTCCTTTTGTGAGCGAAAGAAATTTATTTAAGTTGAGTGAAATGCAAAATAAATGCGTGTGAAACGAGAATTTATTTTCATTTCCGAGACGCAGCGTAACTTAGCGTCAGTTCGGTATAAGGCGATGGCGGATATTCAACGTTTGCCCCATGAACGCCGATAAAACACGGCATTCATCCTCCGCCAAGTTACCGCCCGCTTTCCAATATGCCACCTTTCGGCCTGCAAGAGGGCGCAAAACGCACGATAAAAGGACGCCTTTCACGGCGCAAAAGGGCACCTTTCGGGATGTGTATCCCGGCAAGGCTATGGACGAAAGGATTTACCCCGACATACAACCAACGTGAAAATGCCCGTTTTGGCGGCATTTTGCTTTGCGCATACGCCAACTTGCACTATCTTTGCACGAGAGATTGCAGCACGCGGAAAAATGAAGGTTGGCTTTATTTCGGTTCGCTTGCACTATCTCCAAGAACAATAGAAAACAGCAACGGCATGAACTTATTAGAGGAAAGAATACTGCGCGACGGCCGGTGTCTCGACGGCGGACTGCTGAAGGTTGACGGCTTCATCAACCACCAGATGGACCCGGCGTTGATGATGGAGGCTGCCAAGGAACTGGCAAGGCGCTTCGCCGACAGCGGCGCGAACAAGATACTCACCATAGAGGCGAGCGGCATAGCCCCGGCCATAATGACGGGCTACGTGACGGGGCTGCCCGTGGTGTTCGCCAAAAAGAAGAAACCATCGACCATGGCCGACGTACTGGCGGCGAGCGTCTACTCGTTCACCAAGCAACGCACTTACGACATCTGCGTCAGCGGCGAGTTCCTCGGACGGGGCGACAGGCTGCTGTTCATAGACGACTTCCTGGCCAACGGCAACGCCGCCAAAGGCATAATCAGCCTTGCCGAACAGGCCGGAGCCGAGCTTGTGGGCATGGGCTTCTTGGTCGAGAAAGCGTTTCAACAGGGCGGCGACTACCTGCGTGGCAAGGGCATAAGGGTGGAGTCGCTGGCTGTAATAGAGAGCCTTGACGACTGCAAAATCAGGCTGAAGGGACAATGAGGCCGATGCTCAACGATGAAAGGCGCACAATAGACCTTTACTTTTTACCCTTTTACTTTTTCACCTTTTTACCTTTTCAACGTCTCACCATTTCCGTCAGCCTGTCGCGGCATTTCTCCATGAGCCACTTAGGCGTGCTCGTGGCCCCGCAGATGCCTACGGTTTCCACGTCGGAGAGCCATGACGGGTCGATTTCCTCAGGGCCTTCGATTAAGTGGCTTTTAGGGTTTACGCGCCTGCACTCGTTGAACAGCACGCGCCCGTTGCTGCTCTTGCGCCCGCAGACGAACAGGATGAGGTCGTGGCGCATGGCGAACGCGCTGACGTTTGACATACGGTTGGCCACCTGGCGGCAGATTGTGTCGAAGCTCCTGAACGTGGCCGAGGGCGAGATGTGGGCAGAGATGTAGTCTATGATGCGATGGAACTCGTCGAGCGACTTGGTGGTCTGCGAGTAAAGGTAGATGTCCCGCGTGAAGTCCAAGGCTTTCACGCCGTCAAGGTCGGCCACGACGACGGCACGCCCGTTGGTCTGCCCCACGAGGCCGAGCACCTCGGCGTGGCCCGGCTTGCCGAAAATCACGATTTGGGCGTCGGGCGCCGAGTCGTATTTCTGCTTAATCCGTCGTTGCAACTGCAACACTACGGGGCACGTGGCGTCGATAATCTCGATGTTGTTTCGCCGCGCCGTGGCGTATGTCTCCGGCGGTTCGCCGTGGGCACGGAGCAGCACCTTTACGTCGTGCAGGCGGTTAAGGTCGTCGTGGTTGATTGTCACCAGTCCCATCCGCCGCAACCGCTCGCATTCCATGCCGTTGTGCACGATGTCGCCGAGGCAGTAGAGAGTCTTGCCGGAGGCCAGCTCCTCCTCGGCCTTGCGTATGGCAGTGGTCACTCCGAAGCAAAAACCGCTGCCGCTGTCGATTTCTATTTGCATGGCTAATTGTTTATCGTGAAATATTGAAGTTAAAGGAGTTAAGGTAGTTAAAGGAGTTAAAGGCAATACCATTTTACCCTCATAGGACTGTCGTTTTGTATAAACTAAAGCAAAAGCATTTGTCTTTAACTCCTTTAACTACCTTAACTCCTTTAACTACCAAAACAACTACTTACGGTTAAAATACATCTCCAACAGTTCGTTGGCCGCAGCGAAGCTGGTGCGTTCGCCTGCAAGCACCGAGCGCTCGGCATCCTTCAGCCGCTCCTGGACTAACGGGTTGTTGTAGAAGTTGGCACGCAGGTGCTCGTTGATGCTTTCGTACATCCAGTATTTGCTTTGCTCGTTACGGCGGTAATAAAAGTATCCGTTATCCTTTACAAAGTCAAAATACTCATACACCATGTCCCAAACCTCCTTTATGCCCGTACCGTAAAATCCGCTGTAACACAACACCTTGGGCTGCCATCCGCTATCGGGCGCAGGGAAGAAGTGGAGCGCGTTGCGGAAGTTTCGCGCCGCAAGGTGGCACTTATCGACGTTCTCGCCGTCGCATTTGTTGATGACGATGCCGTCGGATATTTCCATAATGCCGCGCTTTATGCCTTGAAGCTCGTCGCCGGTGCCCGCAAGTTGTATGAGCAGGAAGAAGTCTACCATCGAGTGGCAGGCCGTCTCGCTCTGCCCTACTCCAACCGTCTCAACGAATATTTTGTCATAACCTGCCGCCTCGCAAAGGATGATGGTCTCCCTCGTCTTGCGCGCCACGCCGCCCAAGGAGCCGGCCGTCGGACTGGGACGGATGAAGGCGTCGTCCCTGACGGCAAGCTGCTCCATGCGCGTCTTGTCGCCGAGGATGCTGCCCTTCGAGCGTTCCGAACTCGGGTCGATGGCCAAGACTGCAAGTTTTCCGCCAAAACGGTCGAGCACGTGTATGCCGAACTGGTCGATTGACGTACTCTTTCCTGCCCCAGGAACGCCGCTTATGCCTATGCGGACGGAGTTTCCGCTATGGGGCAGACATTTGTCTATGACCTCCTGTGCCTTTGCCTGGTGCTCGGGATTGACGCTCTCAATCAGGGTAACAGCCTGGCTGAGGACGGTCACGTTGCCCTTGAGTATGCCCTCAACCATGTCGCCGACCGACAGCTCGTGCCGCTTGAAACGGCCACGCTTCAGGTATGGATTGACTATGGACGGCTGCTCCACGCCTGAATTTACGGTCAGTCCCTTGTATTCTTTGCTGTTTTCGGGATGTTCCATGATAACGAATGATTATTTATGTTAGGACGAAATTAAACAAGGCGGAAAGACTTACTTCACCTTAACGTGGATTACCACCTTCGACTTGTTGGGGTCGTTGGTTATCATCAAGACACGAGGCTTGCTCCTTGCGTTCTTCAAGTGTTTCTTGTAAGCGGTGATTTTGAGCTTCGCAGACTCGCCCGGGTCAAGGCGTGACTTGTTCAAACGCACCTTAAGGCCTGACGTGAACATCTGCATCGAACTGATGTTCAGCCTGCTCTTGCCTTGGTTTTCTATTATGATAGTACCGTCTTTCTCGTCCTTGTCGCCAAAAGAGCCAAGGTCGAGGGTCTCAGTCGATAGCTTCATGACGGGCGCATTGGCAAGCTGTGTCTCCGACATATTCCTGAATTCGGGCAGCAACACGGCCGAAACTGATATTTCCTTGTCGTCGCTCACCTTATCGCCGGGGAACATTCCGAGGTAGACCGACGACTGCGTAAGCCCGTAACTATGCAGCTTGTTGGAGTTAAGCGTTATCGTGGCGACGCCCGTATGGCCCGGAGCGATGGTCGTCGGCGACACTGAAGCCGTCAGGTAGTTGGGCAGGTGCATTACAACGGGACTGACACTCTCGCTTCCGCTGTTGATGATATTTATTCTCTGGACGGGCATTTCGCCAAGGTTCACGTCGTCAAACTCGATGTTGTTCTTGTCAACACGAACGCTGCCGAGCGCAAAATCATAAACGCCGGAGAAGTCGGTCATGTGGTCTACCACCACGCCACGCATCTTTATGTAGAACGGTTTGTGCGAGGCGTTGCTGTAAATTGCCGCCTCTTTCTCGAAATGTCCTAACTGGCGAGCGTCAAAAGTAAGTTCGACAATGAAGTTATCGCCCTTCGGAATGACACTCTTGGGGTAGTTAGCTATGGCACAACCACAGCTCGTCCGCACGGTGTCTATACGCAAGTCGTTGCCTTTGTTGCGCAATTCAAACTTGGCAGTGACCGGGTTTTCATACAACACATTGCCGCAATCTATCACCTCATGCTTGGCAGATATGCGCTGGGCGGAAGCACCTGAAACGGCAAAAGCCAGCAATGCGGCGAACACTATTTTATCTCTCATCATACAATATTATAAGAAAGCCTCCCCGCCAAGTACGGCGGGGAAGGCCATTTTACTTCACTTCGATAGCCAAGGAGGCTGCCCTTGCCGAGTATTCGGGGGCGTATGCACATTGCACAGTGCACGTACCTGTCTCATACTTACCTGCACGGTCAACGTAATATTCGGTCTCGATGACGTGCGTTCCCTTGCTCATACGGTCAAAATAGTAGCAAGTGGCGTTGTCCTTCGGCGCGCAATAATACCCGTAACGGTATCCGCTAAGCTGGCTTACAGGCTCCATGCAAGCGGCACGCTTGTCCTTTACCTGCACGTAATCATAGTCGCGGTCGGCCCGGATTGTAACGCGCACCTTTACGCGGTCGCCGACATTCAGGGCTGATACAGGCTTGCCGTCAGCCGTAAGCAGTTCCCTCGTCACGCTGATGCCGGCCGACGACGGTGCTATTGATGACGTTTTCTGCACCGACTGGGCATAAACCGCACCCCAAGAAGTGCCTTCCGACGTCTTCGTTGCAGTGAAGACGTTGCCCTTATCGTAGCTTTCTGTCGTCTTAACGTAGCCAAGTCCGGCCGTAGCTTGCGGCATTTCGAGCTGTTTGCCGTCAACGGCGAGCGTGGCGTTCTCGCCACTTTCAAGCACGGCCGTGTTTCCGTCGAGGAACGCATACACAGCATTCACATTGTTAAACGGCGTATCCCAACCCTGCACACGCTTCTGCATGAGCAGCCAACGCTTCATTTTCTCTATGGTTTCGGCATAACCTTGGGCATCGACGAGCTTCATTGCCTCGATTGCCCTGACCTGCGTCGGGATGCGATAGTCAAACCAACTGTAGCCGGCACGTGATGAGTCATAATAGCGTCCCATCTCTTCCGTTTCAACGGTGTACTCGTCCAAGCTCTTGACATACTCCCCGGCAAGCCTCGTTTCGCCGCGCTTTGCCAGCACAACAGCCATAATTGCCTTGTAATAAAGGTTCAAACCGGTGTTGCGTTCCTTCAATACGTTGAGCACAAAGTCGGCTGCCTCACTCTCTTTCGGTGTCGGTTTCCAGTCGCCCAAGGCACAGATGTAAAGATAATGCACGGCGTTATAGACGTTGACATACACCAAGGCATCCTTGTCCTTGTGCTCCATTGCCTCCTCATATTCCCTCACGAGCGTGTTGCCGAGGAACTTCATGCCCTTGGCTACCATGTCTTTCGTGGCTGCCTGCTCGCCCGTCATGGCGTTAAGGCGCACCAACATCTCGGTGACTGAAGCCGTAAGATACACTGAGCCGAAAGGCATTCCGGGCCACCAGCACCACGAACCGTCGCCCGGACTTTGCAGTTTGCGCAGCTTATCGAGCGTAACGGAGAGATTATTTGACAGCATTGACTCGTCAAAATAGTTGGCGAGCATCTGCTTTTGGTCGGCTTCGCGGTCTGCATCGGCCACCCAAGGAGTCTCGTCGAGCACCATGTCGCGCAACTCTTGGTTCTTTCCGAGGCTGCTTGCGAGGCTCTCCTGCCCCTCCTCTTGCCGCCATTGGTCAAACACGGAGCGTATTCTTGGCGACTGTTTCATCAAGTATGCGCTTATGCCGTTGGCGTAATAAGCCGTGGCAAGACTTATGGCGTCGTCCTCGCGCGCGTTATTTATATAAGGTAACGACTGCACCATCAGCCACGCGGGGTTGTTGGTATACTCCACGGTGAGCTTTTCGTTGCGCCCGCCGTCGGGGAACAGCGGCTTCAGGTCTATGGTCTTGGTGCCCGGCCCGTGCTGGGTGAACGGCACGGTGGTGGTAACAAGTTCGGCATCAGAGAGCACCGGCAGGTAATGTTGCTCGCCGTCGCTGAAGTCCTTGCCCTCGGCAAAGATGCGGCAAACCAGCAACGAGCGGTTGGCGTCAGGGTAATAGTTGAACGAGACGCTGCCCGTAGAACCGGCCTCAACCTCAAACACCTTCTTCATCTCTACCACCACGCGCTCCGTTTCGGGGTCGATGAGCTGCATAACGGCCGTGCCCTTAACTGTCTCATCGCAAGTGTTCATGATGCGAGCGGCGATTGACGCGCGGTCGCCAACGCGCACGAAGCGCGGCATATTGGGCTGCACCATCACCTTCTTCGAGGCTACTGCCGTGGCCTCTATCTGCCCGTTGTTCATGTCCTTGTCGTGGGCAAGGCCCATGAGCCTCCACGTCGTGACGCTTTCGGGTAACGTAAACTTCAACGAAATATTGCCCGTTGAGTCAGTATATAATGCAGGATAAAAGAAGGCCGTTTCGTTCAGGTTCTCTCGGAGCTGCACTTGCGTGCCCGCTCCACCGGCACCTTCGGCAGCCTTTGCAGACGTGCTGCCCATTGCGTCTTCAACGGCTACGTCCTTTTTCAACATCGCGCCACCATCCATTGCTGACACGGCATTCGGCGCAAGCCCACCAACTGTTACTCTTGAGTTGGTTGTACCATAACCGACGACACGTACTTCTTCCAATGCTACTTCATCACTTGTCAACACGACCTTACCATAAGCCATGTTTAGAAGCCTCGTTTCAAAACGTCCGAAGTCAAGGGCGTAAATGCGTGACATCTTCAGCGGGGCACTGTTGCCGATGCTTATGTTGTAAAGCGACGGTCTGCGCCAGTCTGAATAAGGTATGCTATAACTGTATAAATCGTCGAACGACCATGCGAAAGGCATTATTTGGTCGAGCGAAGCGTCGTACATCGTAGCCAAGAGCTGTGCGTCGGCCGGCGTCCCGTCGGGGCGTGTTACGCTCAACATCCACTCCTCCTGCTGCCCGGGCACCAACTTGTCGCGGAACGTTGTCCACTTCAGCATAAGCCTCCTGTCGGGCTTCGGGCGGTTGATGCCAACGCCGTGGGAGTAAGCCTCGCCGTCCTTCACCCATACGAGGTTTATGCGCAAGCCCGTGCCATACTCCTCCTTGTAGGCCAGCTTGACGGTCTTAACGGCGTCGCTCATGTCGAGCGTGCCGCTCTTGAGCACCTTCTCGCCCGCTATCAGGGTGTAGAGCACGTGCACGTCGGCACGTGACGAGCCGAACTGCATATATACGGGACTGCCGTCATTCGGGAACTGCGCACCTGAAAGATAGAACCAGTCGGGCGTGTCGATGCAGGGCTTCGCGTCGTCATAGCTGAACACAACGAAGTCGTGCCGCAAGGTATCGCCCCCGCAGACAGCCGTCAGCGTGTGCTTGCCCGACGACAACAGGGCTGACGTTGCCCAAGTGACGTCTGTCTTGGCGTTGGCCTTGGCCGTAAACGTGCCGTCAACGCCGCTGACGGTATATGTAACGTCGCCGGGTATGTCGTTCCCTGCAGAGTTCTTCAGGGTAAACTTTATTGTCTTCAGGCTGTCGCGCAGCGTCTTTGAGGGCATCTCGCAGCCGAAGGCCGTAGGCTTGGTGCCCAGCGGCAGGGTAAGTTCGCCGTTGTGGGTCTCGCCGGCTTGGTCGGTAACGTCGGCCTTCACGGTGAAGTTATAGAAGCGCGGCACACGGTAATCGACGTCGTTGCCGCCGTCGTCACCAGTGTCTTCCCACTTCGGCAGCACTATTGGCATCTTTATTTTAAACTCGCCCTGGGCGTCGGTCGTAGTCTCGCCTTCGGCCAAGTTTGCGTAATCAACACCTCCGCAGTAAGTTCCGTAGAAGCCGTAACGCCACCAAAGGGCCACGTCGCGGTCAACCGAATATTCAACGGTTGCCCCCTGCACTGGCACTCCGGCGTATGACTTGGCGCGACCGGTAACGGTAAGCGTGTCGCCGTTTTCGTATTTCTCGGTAACTTTGTCGAACTCAACGTAGAAGGCAGGACGCTTGTATTCCTCAACCCGGAAACTGGCATAGCCGCCCGAAACGTTGTTGACGCGGATGGCGAACGAACCCGTAAGCCCGCCCTTTGGCAGCACGAAGTCGGTAGAGAGCGTGCCGAAGTCATCGGTAACCAGCGTCTTTTCGGCCACGGTCTTGTTGTTGGCGTCTTTCAGCACCAGCGTCACAGAGCGGCCTCCGGCGGCCTTCTGGCTGTCGCCCGATATGCGGCGCATGATGCCGGCCACGCGGACGGTCTGCCCCGGACGGTAGATTTTGCGGTCGGTATAGAGCGAAATGTTGTCGCCGTCGTCGTCGGATTCGTAAAAGCTAAAGTTGTTCCACGCCTGGAAATGCGGCAGATAGTTGTCGGCGGAAGTGTAGGCGCGCATCGACTCGATGTTCCCCGTGCCTAAATCTATCAGTACCTCGCCGTCCGCACCGCACGTAACGGTGGTGCCTTTAGGCGCATTTCCTGAATTGTTGTGGGCTCCGTAAGACGTATATGTAACCTTCGCCCCAGGCAACGGTTGCCCCGTCTTGGCGTCAAGCACGGCAACGCGCCGCTTACCGCCGGGCAAAGCCTGGTGGACGAAGTACACGCCGCTGACGTAAACGAGGCGACGACCGGGGTCTACACCCTTCTTGTCGGGCGTAACCTCAAGCAGGTAGACACCTGCCGGCAGTCCGCCCAGCACCACGGAGTCCTCCACTTCCTCGTAGGTGGCGTGCCCACTGTATGTGCGGGTGACGGTCTGCTCCGTGCCTTTTATGGCCTTCGCCTTCAGGCAGCGGTATGTCTTGTCGTTGTCAGGGTCGCCGTTTTCCGTGCCGTCAACGTCGAGGCGCGTCAGCGTGAACGTCAGTCGGCCAATGTTGGTCAGCCTGACCTTAGCCATGAAGGGCGTGTCAGGAATATACGCCTGACGCTCTGTCTCGACACGGAAGCGCGGGTTTTCCAGTTCCTTAACCTCGTTGCGCAACGCCTCGATGCGCGGCCAAGTGCCCCAACGGGCAATGGCGTCGTTGGCGTATGTAACGAGCTCCTTTACGGGAACGTTGCAACGCTGCATGAACATATATCGTTCGTAGGCCACGTCGCCGCACGCCGGAAGGTCACCATAGAGACGGATGAGCGAGTCGAGCGTGGCCAGATAGCTTGAGCCTTCCATGCGCCGGACGTAAGAGTCGCCGCTCTTCTCGCCCTCGGCCCTTGCCTGGTAAAGGGCGGTGAGCAGCGTGGCGGCGCGGTTTTGGGTAGTGGCGTAATAGTCGTGCATCTCCTTGTATGCGTTGACCGTGAAGCCTACGAGACTCAAGAGGTCGTTGCCGAAGATTGCAGCGTCGCGCCCCTTTACGGCAAACGGCACGTAGTCGTCGGTCTTGCGTTGCGCCAGCGCGGCCGGGTTGGCCATGGCCTTGCGGCCGTAAGCGCTCGCGAGGTCGGCATAATCGTCAATCGCCCAGCGGTTTTCGTTGCACGTCTTGGCCAAGGCTGCATAGCACACGGCTGCCAGGGCGGGGTCGGTCTTGGCGTATGCCTCGGCCTTGCGCTCCATGCGCGACATCTGCGGCATCAGCGAGTCGCGCGAAATCTCTTTCCACGTCATCATCGTCTGCCATTCGGCCTTGAGCATCTGGCCATAATTCTTCTCCTTTGTTGCCTTGTCGGCAATAGCCTGCAAGTGGCCGATGGCCGTGCGCGGCAAGTCCTTCTTGGCGGCTTCATCCACCTTTTTCCACATACTATCGTATCCGTCAGCCATGATGTTTATTGGTATTAAAAGCAGTATTGCAAATAGTGAAACTATCGTCTTTTTCATAATTCCTGTTTTTTCGGTTGATAATGCGCGCCGCCGTGACAACGGCCTTGCCGCGCGATAACTATTATACAAAGGTAAGACAAATCGGGGCAATTTGCAAATGATTTAATGTTTTTTCCCTTTTTTGAACTTTACCCCGTCATGATTTAAGATTTTATGTCATAGGAGTTAAAGGTGTTAGTGGAGTTAAAGGAGTTAAAGACAACATTGTTGAATATGGTTTGCTGTGTTTTCAAGCGACTGAATGGATGCAACGGGAGAAACGGGAAATAGCGGTTATTTCAACGGCTTATAACCATTTGATACACAAGCGGTTGCGAAACGCCTTGCAAAAGGCATCCTTTTGGGCTGCAAAAGATGCCATTTTACGACACGAGAGGGCATCTTTTATGTTGTAAAAGGTTATCAAATACAAAACGGGAAGAAAGTAAATGGACGGCAACAAGCGGTGTATGTATGTTTTGTGTTCCATATTTCCTTAAACCATCCACGCTGTAGGGGAGTGCGGTCGGCGCATCAGGGTAACATTTTTCGCAATACTTGAAATATACAACAGCTAAATATAGCTTGGTTGTTAACGACATTACCCGGACGCGCCGACCGCACGCCCCTACAGCGTGGATGACTTGGCTAACCGCGGTCAGCCATTAATTGACGAGCGACTGGCGACAATCCGACAAGGTAAACATGACTTGTCTGCTCGTTTCTTGTCACTCGTCTGCTCGTACCTTCTAAAACGTTGCCGGCAGTGCAGCGAGCTGCGCCGCCATTGTCCGCGCTATGCGGCGTTGCCCCTTGTTGCTCGGATGGAGCAGGTCCGTGGCCGTGTCGTGGAAGTATTGCTGCTGCGCCGTCACCATCGGGTTCATGCCGCTGAGGGCGTTGAGGTCGATTACGGGCACGCCCCACACGTTGGCGGCCTCCTTAACGGCGGAAACATACTCGCTGAAATACTCTCCGCAAGCGTTCTGCCAGCTCTCGTCGGGCTGCACGTTGGTGTCACCGAACTCGGCGGCGGCACGGTGGATAGGCGTGAACAACACGATTTGCTTGTCAGGGAAGAGCGTTTTAAGATATTGCAGGGCGATGTTTATCCTGCCGCGGAACGTCGCCGCGTCAAGCGAATAGACGCGCCGCTTGCGCACGTAAGGCTGCTTCGGGCCGTGTACCGCGGCTATCACGGTATCTGTCACTTCGTCGTACCATCGGCCGAGGGGGACCCCGGCGTTGAAGTCGTTGGTGCCTATGAACACCGTCACGGCGTCAACGCTGTCGCCATGCTCGTCCTTCAAGGCCTTGGCCTGGCGCGGAATGTCGTCCCACTGGCGTCCGCTCTTGCCGTAGACGTAAGGTGTTATGTCGAGCCACTCGTGCAGGTAGTTCCAGTATTTCTTCGGTATGTCGCGGCTGTTGTTGTTAGGGTCGGTCATCGAGTCGCCCAAGAAGCCGACGCGCTTGCCCTGCCAGGGATGGCAGACGCAGCACTGCCGTGCATCGCACGACGGCGCACACGGCTCAGACTTGCCCTCGCCAGCCTGCCCGAAAACAGGGGCAAAGGCCAGCAAGGCTGATAATAACAATAATGATTTCTTTCTCATACGCATATAGTTTTACGGCTGTAAAGTTATCTAAAGTAATCTAAAATGAGGGCAAACAAGGCGTAAAACATGGCATTTTTATTTTGCGCTTTATCTGATTTTCCGTATTTTTGCAATATGAAAAAGGAATTAGGGAAATGGTTGATGGACATTGCGAAATACATTGTTACAGCACTTTTGTTGTCATCGGTATTCGGTGATATGCAAAATCCGTGGATTATAATGTGCGTAATATTATCCGCCGCAATAACATTGACTGCCGGATTAATTTTAATAAAAGACAATACGAAGGAGGAAAAATAACTATGGGAGCAATCGCAGTTTCAATATTTGTCAGTGCCGTGGCTGTCATCGGCCTGATTTATTTTAACAGACAAGATAAAAAAAACAGTTCAAGTTCTGCCGAAATAAAACAACCGAAGGCTTAACTTGGATAAATAAAGGCCTATTACTAAACACATAATTATTTTATCAAACATCTATGATGAACATCGGAGACAAAGTGCCGGAGGTTCTCGGACGCGACGAGAACGGCAACGAAGTCAAGTTGAGCGACTTCAAGGGGAAGAAGCTCGTGCTGTATTTCTACCCGAAAGACATGACGTCGGGCTGCACCACGGAGGCGTGCAACCTGCGCGACAACTACGGAGAGCTGAAAGCGCAGGGATATGAAGTGGTCGGCGTAAGCGTTGACGACGGGAAGAAGCACCAGAAGTTCATAGAAAAGAACGAACTGCCGTTCCACCTGATAGCCGACACTGAGAAGGCTCTCGTCGAGCAGTTCGGCGTGTGGGGCGAGAAGAAAATGTACGGACGCACGTACATGGGCACACTGCGCACGACGTTCATCATCGGCGAAGACGGCACGATAGAGCGCGTCATCACGCCAAAGGAAATCAAGGTGAAAGACCATGCGGCGCAAATATTGAAATAAACAAAGGCTTAACCAAATCAAAATCGAGACTATGATAAACCGACAGTTATTACATCCAGAGAGCATCGTGGTAGTGGGAGGCTCGAACAACGTGCACAAACCTGGTGGCGCATTGGTGCGTAACCTCATCAGCGGAGGCTATAATGGCACCCTTCGCATAGTCAACCCGAAGGAAGATGAGGTGCAGGGCATCAAGGTGTTCCATGACGTGGCCGACATTCCGCCTACCGACTTGGCAGTCCTCGTAATACCTGCCCAAGCTTGCCCGGACGCAGTGGAACTGCTTGCCAGCCAGAAAGAGGTCAAGGCCTTCATAATTATCTCGGCAGGCTTCGGCGAGGAAACAAAGGCCGGGGCAGAACTTGAGCAGCGCATCTTGGACTCTTGCGAGAGGTACGGGGCGGCCTTAATAGGGCCTAACTGCATCGGACTGATGAACTCTTGGCACCACAGCGTGTTCACAAAACCCATACCGACACTGCACGACAAGGGCATCGACTTCATCAGCGGGTCGGGTGCAACGGCTGTGTTCATCCTCGAGTCCGCCGTAATCAAGGGCTTGCCGTTCAACTCTGTGTGGAGTGTCGGCAACAGCAAGCAAATCGGCATTGAGGACGTCCTTCAATATATGGACGAGAACTTCGACCCCGCGCGCGACTCGCACATCAAGTTACTCTATATCGAAAACATCTCCGACCCGGACAAACTGCTGTTCCACGCTTCGTCGCTCATCCGCAAAGGCTGCCGCATAGCCGCAATCAAGGCGGGCAGCAGCGAAAGCGGAAGCCGCGCCGCATCGTCTCACACAGGGGCAATCGCCAGCAGCGACTCCGCCGTGGAGGCTCTATTCCGCAAGGCGGGCATAGTGCGTTGCTTCTCGAGGGAGGAGCTTACAACCGTAGGCTGCATCTTCACGCTGCCCCCGTTGACAGGGCGCAACTTCGCAATCGTGACCCATGCGGGCGGCCCGGGAGTCATGCTGACCGACGCTTTGTCAAAAGGCGGGCTCAACGTGCCTAAGCTCGAGGGGCCTGAAGCCGACGAACTGAAAAGCAAGTTGTTCCCTGGCTCGTCGGTATCCAACCCCATCGACATCCTCGCCACGGGCACGCCGGAGCATCTCGCGCTTGCTATCGACTACTGCGAAAACAAGTTCAAGGACATAGACGCTATCTTCGTAATCTTCGGAACACCTGGACTTGTACAGCTTTACGAGGCTTATGACGTGCTGCACAAGAAGATTTTGGAATGCAAAAAACCGATATTCCCTATCCTTCCGTGCCTCCACACGGCCGGCCCGGAGGTCGCCGAGTTCCTCAAGAAAGGACACGTCAACTTCAGTGACGAGGTTACTTTGGCCACGGCCCTTACCCAAGTGATGAAGACCCCGAGACCAGCTTCACCCGAAATAGAACTGTTCGGCGTTGACGTCCCACGCATAAGGGAAGTAATCGGACGTATTGACGACAACGGATACATATCTCCCGAACACGTGCATGAACTGCTCGAATGTGCCGGAATACCCATGGTGCCGGAAAAAGTAAGCGACGACAAGGCGGAGCTTACGGCCTTTGCAGAGAGAGTGGGCTATCCAGTCGTGGCAAAAGTCGTTGGCCCTGTGCACAAGAGCGACGTCGGAGGAGTGGCCCTGAACATACGGACGGCAGAGCATCTTGCACTCGAATTTGACCGAATGATGCAGATTGAAGGGGCTAAAGGCATAATGGTGCAGAAGATGTTGAAGGGCCGCGAACTGTTCATTGGTGCCAAGTATGAACCTCGTTTCGGGCATATCGTGCTGTGCGGGCTCGGCGGAATATTCGTCGAAGTACTCAAGGACGTGTCAAGCGGACTTGCTCCGTTGTCATACGACGAGGCCTACTCAATGATACATTCGCTCCGGGCATACAAGATTATAAAAGGTACGCGCGGACAGAAAGGCATCAACGAAAAGAAGTTTGCCGAAATAATAGTGCGTCTCTCTACACTGCTGCGCTTTGCAACGGAAATCAAGGAGATGGACATCAACCCCTTACTTGCCGACGAGAACGACGTAGTTGCCGTTGATGCAAGAATAAGAATAGAGAAGAACGATAATTAAGAGGTAAGGGTTAAGGATTAAGAAAGTATGCAATGCTTATCATTACAAACTGCAGAAGCATATTTTCTTAATCCTTAACCCTTAATTCTTAATTTTCCAAAAACTGCCAACAATGAAGATACTCGTCATCGAAGACAATGCCGACCTACGCGAAGTGATAGTGCGCTCGCTTGAAAAAGAGCGGTATGTCGTGGAGTCCGCACCCGACTACGCTACGGCCCGGACAAAGGTTTTCATATATGAATACGACTGTATCCTGCTTGACATCATGCTGCCCGACGGCAACGGACTGAACCTGTTGCGCGAACTTGCCGACCGCGGGAAGCGCAACAACGTAATCATAATATCGGCGAAAGACTCCATCGAGGACAAGGTGAACGGGCTGGAACTGGGCGCCGACGACTATCTCGCAAAGCCTTTCCACCTCGCCGAGCTGCACGCGAGGATACGCAGCGTCATGAGACGCAACGCGCAAGGGGGCGAACGCAACATACAGTTGGGCAATGTCACGATACATCCTGACACGTTCGGCGTGGACGTTGACGGCAAGCCGCTTGACCTCGGGCGCAAGGAATATGACATACTGCACTACTTCGTCAACCGCCCCAACCGCCTGATAGAGAAGCAGACGCTTGCCGAGGCCGTGTGGGGAGACAACATTGACCAGGCCGACAACTTCGACTTCATCTACGCGCAGATGAAAAACCTGCGCAAAAGGCTGAAAACCGCAGGTGCGGACATCGAGATTAAGACCATCTACAGGTTCGGATATAAACTCGTTTTAGCAAACAAGTAGACGAGAAACGAGCTGACAAGTAGACGGAAGACGAGCTGACAAGGGACAAGCTGACGGGGCGTTTGCCGGTCAACTTGTCTGCCGTAAACCATAGAAAGCGATGAAACTGCAAAACGTAATAACGTTCCGCCTGTCAATCCTGAAGGCCGTAAGCATAGCCGTATGGGCCGTATGCTTCTACTTCGCGACGACAAACGAGATAAACAAGGAGACCGACGAAAGCCTGACGGCATTCGCCGAGACGCTCATAACCGACTATCTCGCCGGCGAACAGCTGCCCGACTCAAGCACTACGCTTGGCGACCAATACGTCATACGCAAAGTTTCAGCCGAATATGCCGCCAGCCACCGGCACATAAGATACAAGGACACGGAAACCTATTTCAACTCAAGCTACGACTACGAGCCGGCGCGTTCAGTTACATACATATTCCAAACGGACGACGGACAATACCGCGAGCTGACCGTCTTCACCACGACAATAGACAAGAGCAAGATGAAACGCTCCATCCTCTATTGGCTCATCGCGCTTTACCTTGTACTGCTCATAGGCATCGTAATTGTCAACATCTGGACCGTGAAACACAGCATGAAGCCCTTGAAAAGGCTGTTCAGATGGCTCGACAACTACAAGTTGGGGCAAGATAACGCACCTTTGGACAACAAGACGAACATCACCGAGTTCAAGCGGCTTAACGAGACGGTGGCACGCAGCCTTGAACGCGGCGAACGCCAGTACGAACAACAAAAGCTGTTCATCGCCAACGCATCGCACGAGATGCAGACGCCGCTGGCCGTATGCGTCAACCGCCTTGAGATGTTACTTGACGACGAGACGCTCACGGAAAGCCAGATGGCCGAAATAATAAAGACCATGCGCACGCTGAAAAACCTCTCGGCCACCAACCGCTCGCTGCTGTTGCTGTGCAAGATAGACAACCGCCAGTTCAGCAACCGAGCCAGGATAAGCATAAAGAACACCGTCGAGGGAATACTGCCCGACCTCGAGAGCATCTACGCCGGCAAGCGCATAACAGTGGAATGCAGCCTCGACGCTGGAGTGACGGCCAGCATGGACCCGTCGCTCGCAGACACACTGGCGGCCAACCTGCTGAAAAACGCCTTCGTACACAACGTCGCCGGCGGGCGGATAACCGTCGCCGCAGGCGATGGCGCGCTGACAATAGCCAACACGGGCATCGACAAACCGCTCGACGAAAGCCGCATATTCGAGCGTTTCTACCACTCGGCCGACAAGAAAACGTCAACCGGCCTCGGCCTTGCCATCGTCAAGGCCGTGTGCAACCTCTACGGCTTCAGTATAAAATACAGCTTCGAGGACGGTATGCACGTCTTCAAAGTGACATTTTCCTAAAAATAAGTTAAAAGGCGCATACTGCCCCGTTATTTCAGATTCTTTTCAGAAACATCATCCATCTTTGCATCAAACAAAAGAACAAAGATGAATATTAACCCTAAAAAACGTAAGATTATGAAAAGGATTATCCAAACAGCAATGGTGGCATTAGTATGCCTCGTGACTTTCCAAGTTAGCGCATTCGCCGACAACGACAAGCCTATCACGGTGTCGCAGCTCCCTGCAACGGCACAGCAGGTAATCAAGAAGCACTTTGCAGGCAAGAAGGTGGCTCTCGCCAAGATGGAGTCGGGCCTGTTCGAGAAGGCTTACGACGTAGTGTTCAACAACGGCGAGAAGGTAGAGTTCGACCGCAACGGCAACTGGACCGAAATCAACTGCAAGATGTCATCGGTGCCCGCAGGCCTCGTCCCGGCAAAAATCTCACAGTACGTGAAGGCAACCTACCCTGACACGAAAATCGTACAAATCGAGAAAGACGACAACCGCTATGAGGTGAAACTGTCAAACAGGCTTGAAGTGACGTTCAACAAGAACTTCCAAGTAGTTGACATCGACGACTGAAAACTACCCTCCCCTCCCTGCCTGTAGCGCGGGGAGGGGTCGAGACACAATCCTGCCAACGTCAAAACACGCCGAACCGCCCCTACGTGGAACGGGCGGAACGGCCCTAACCCACACAACAGCATGAAGACCTTTGCCATATCGCTCATTCTCGCACTTGCATCGCTGCTGCCGGCGGCGGCATCGCCCGACATGGGAGACGACAAGGCCATAAGCCCGAGCCAGCTGCCAAAGGCCGCCATGCAGACAATCAACACCCACCTGCAAGGCCGTAAAATAGCCATAGCCAAGATGGAGGGTGGACTGTTCAGCAAGAGCTACACCGTGATTTTCACCAACGGGGAGAAAATCGAGTTCAACGGGCGCGGCCACTGGACTGAAGTCAAATGCAAGCGCTCAGCCGTTCCGGCCTCGCTCGTGCCGGCGCCGATAGCCCGATACATACGGGCCAACTACCCAGGCTGCCGCATCCTCGAGATAGAACGCGACGACGACGAGTACGAAGTGAAGCTATCCAATTATGTAGAAGTGACCTTCGACAGCGACTTTAACGTCACCGACATAGACTGAAGCCATAAGGCAACGGCTTGAAACGAAGTGTTAGTTGCAATATTATAAAGTGAATTTGAACGAATGATTTGACAGAGTGCTAACCCGCTGGTTATCAGCCGGTTGGCCGAAGGCGGCTTTTTGCGTTGCAAAAGGCCGCCTTTTATCGTGCAAAAGGTGTCCTTTTACGGCGTGAAAGGACACCTCTCACGCTGCCACAAGCCACCCCTCACGGATGCGCCGACGGCGTGCCGCCACGGCAGCGGCGACATGGCGGCAAGCAAGCCGTTACGGGGCACAATAAAAGAGATATGCAAAAAATATCCGTTTTTAATGCAATACTCATGATTTATTTATTATTTTTGCATCGTGCTAAGAGCCTGGTGGCCGCCAAGGCATCGCCGGAAAGCCTGGCGCCAAAGGTTAGCCATCCATCTTTCGCACCTAAATCTAATAAAAGTATATGGCAAAAATCACAGACTTAACCCACGTTCACGTGAAGCTGAAGAAACAGCGGGTGAAGGACATGGTCTTCATCTGCCTCGGCATACTGTCGTATGCGTTCGGCTTCACGGCATTCATCCTGCCTGAGGAGGTTGTCATGGGCGGCGCGTCAGGTATCTCGGCGTTGCTTTTCTACGCCTTCAAGATTCCACCAGGCATATCCATTTGGGTAATCAACATCACGATGCTGATTATCGCCCTGCGTGCCCTTAACCGCCAGTTTGTCGTCAGGACAATCGTCGGCGTTACCATCCTCGGCGCGTTAATTGGCGCACTTCAGCCGGTGTTCGAGCTCTACCCGGTCATCACCGCGGGTGAAGACAAGTTCATGCACGTGCTCATCGGCGGCACGCTTTGCGGCGCCGGCCTCGGCATGGTCTACTCCCACAACGGCTCGACGGGCGGCACTGACATACTGATAGCCCTGCTCAACAAGTACCTCCGCATGAGTTTCGGGCGCGCCATGCAGTTCGTTGACACCTGCATAATCTGCTCGTCATACTTCCTTTTCCACAGTATGGAGACCATCGTCTACGGCATCGCCTTCACGATAGCGGCCAGCTACGTATGCGACTACGTCGTTAACGGTACGCGGCAGACCATGCAGTTCATCGTCATATCAAAAGAGTTCGAGAAAATCGCCGACGTTATCAACAACAAAATCCACCGCGGCGTCACCGTCATCCCGGGCAAGGGGTGGTACTCAAAGCGCGAGGTTGACATCCTGATTGTGCTGGCCCGCAAGTACGAGTCGCACGACATACTCAGCACCATAAAGATAATCGACCCCGAAGCCATGGTGTCGCAGACGCTATGCCACGGCGTATTCGGTGAAGGCTTCGACAAGATGAAATAACCTACGGGAGCACCCCGTTTTGCAAAAGGCGGCTTTTCGCGATGCGAAAAGCCGCCTTTTACCGTTCAAGATGCCATGTTTCGCGTCGCAAAACATGGCTTTTTACAAAGACTTTGGCTATCAACCAATTACAGGATGTCCACCAACCGCCCTTTAAATGCGTCATTATGACGCTTTATTATGCCATAATGACACGTTTAATATATGGGCACACATTTTGACGTAAAGGCTAACGGGCGGCTGAAAGGCAAGGCGGCGAGGTATTGGCAACGGCAAACGTATAACCGTAAAACCCAACAACCACATAACCGCAAAACCAAATAACCGCATAACCCAATAACCCCACAACCGCATAACCCAATAACCGCACAACCCATAAACCGAAAAAACAAAAGAAAGGAGAACATAATATGACATTCGACAAATTCACAATCAAGGCGCAGGAAGCCGTACAGGAGGCCGTCAACACGGCACAGCGCAACGGCCAACAGGCCATAGAGCCTGTACACCTGCTGAAAGGCGTGATGACGAAAGCCAAGGACGTGGCCAACTTCATCTTCCAGAAGCTCGGCGTGAACGCCACGCAGGTGGAGAGCGTTCTCGACCGAGAAATCAGTCGCCTGCCCCGCGTCCAGGGCGGACAGCCGTACTTGGGCAACGACACGAACACCGTTTTACAGCGCGCCGTTGACCTCTCGACAAAGATGGGCGACGAGTTCGTGTCAGTAGAGCCGCTGTTGCTCGCCCTGCTTACGGTCAACTCCACGGCATCGCGCATCATGAAGGATGCCGGCTGCACCGAGAAGGAGATGCGTGCGGCCATAAACGAACTGCGCCAAGGACAGAAAGTGCAGTCGCAATCGGCCGACGACAACTACCAAAGTCTCGAAAAATACGCCAAGAACCTTGTTGAGGAGGCGCGCCAAGGCAAGCTCGACCCCGTCATAGGGCGTGACGACGAAATCCGCCGCGTGCTGCAAATACTGTCACGGCGGACCAAGAACAACCCTATATTAATAGGTGAACCGGGCACCGGCAAGACGGCCATAGTAGAAGGATTGGCCGAGCGTATAGTGCGCGGCGACGTGCCCGAGAACCTCAAGGACAAACAACTGTACTCGCTCGACATGGGTGCGCTCGTTGCCGGGGCAAAGTACAAGGGCGAGTTTGAGGAGCGACTGAAGAGCGTTATCAAGGAAGTGACCAACTCGGAGGGCCGCATCATCCTCTTCATCGACGAAATCCATACCCTCGTCGGGGCTGGAGGCGGCGAAGGGGCGATGGACGCAGCCAACATACTGAAGCCTGCCCTGGCACGTGGCGAACTGCGCTCCATCGGTGCGACGACGCTCAACGAGTATCAAAAATACTTCGAGAAAGACAAGGCTTTGGAGCGTCGTTTCCAGACGGTGATGGTTGACGAGCCTGACGAACTTAGCGCCATCAGCATCCTCCGAGGCCTGAAGGAACGCTACGAGAACCACCACAAGGTGCGTATCCAGGACGATGCGTGCATAGCCGCAGTCAAGCTGTCGGAGCGTTACATATCTGACCGCTTCCTGCCCGACAAGGCCATCGACCTGATGGACGAGGCAGCAGCCAAGCTGAGGATGGAACGCGACTCCGTGCCGGAGGAACTTGACGAACTTACACGCCGCCTGAAACAGCTCGAAATAGAGCGCGAGGCCATCAAGCGGGAGAACGACCAGCCCAAGATTGCACAGCTCGACAAGGACATCGCGGAGCTGAAGGACAAGGAAAAGGCGTTCCGCGCCAAGTGGGAAGGCGAGAAGGCGCTCGTCAACAAAATCCAGCAGGACAAGCAACAGATGGAGCAACTGCGCTTCGAGGCCGAGCGCGCCGAGCGTGAAGGCAACTATGAGCGCGTGGCGGAGATTCGCTACAGCCGCCTGCGCCAGCTCGAAGACGACATTAAGAGCATACAGGCGCAACTGCGTTCGACGCAGGACGGAAGTGCAATGGTGCGTGAAGAGGTCACTGCAGACGACATCGCCGAGGTGGTAAGTCGATGGACCGGGATACCTGTAACGCGGATGATGCAGAGCGAAAAGGACAAGCTCCTGCACCTTGAAGAGGAGCTTCACAAGCGCGTAATAGGGCAAGACGAGGCCATCGAGGCAGTAAGCGACGCCGTAAGGCGCAGCCGCGCGGGCCTTCAAGACCCGAAAAGGCCAATCGCATCGTTCATCTTCCTCGGCACGACCGGCGTCGGAAAGACCGAGCTAGCGAAAGCCCTTGCGGAGTATCTGTTCAACGACGAGACGATGATGACACGTATCGACATGAGCGAATACCAAGAGAAGTTCAGCGTGTCGCGCCTCATCGGTGCGCCTCCGGGATACGTAGGCTACGACGAGGGCGGACAACTCACCGAGGCGGTAAGGCGCAAGCCCTACTCCGTCGTGCTGTTCGACGAGATTGAGAAGGCGCATCCCGACGTGTTCAACATCCTCTTGCAGGTGCTCGACGACGGCCGTCTGACCGACAACAAGGGGCGCACGGTGAACTTCAAGAACACCATCATCATAATGACTTCTAACCTCGGAAGCCAGTATATACAATCGGAGTTCGAGCATATTAACGACTTCAACCGTGACTCTGTCATCGAGAAGACGAAGAAGACGGTAATGGAGATGCTCAAGAAGACCATCCGCCCGGAGTTCCTTAACCGTATCGACGAGACCATAATGTTCCTTCCGTTGACGAAAGAGCAGATTGCCGACGTTGTAACCCTTCAGGTAAACGGCGTCAAGAAGATGCTGGAGCAACAGGACGTGACGCTCGACGTCACCCCGGCGGCCATCAGCTTCTTAGCCACGGCAGGCTTCGACCCCGAGTTCGGGGCACGTCCCGTAAAGCGCGCCATACAGCGCTATATGCTCAACGACCTGAGCAAGCAGTTGCTCGGCGGCACGGTTGACAGGACGAAGCCCATCGTCGTGGATGCCGGTGGCGACGGACTGACGTTCAGGAACTGACAAATAAGCACTACCGCACAAACCTAACACCCACCCCAACCATCCCGAAGGGAGGGAGTTTGAAATGCCTTGAATATTAAAAAGGCAAATCAAGCTCACTCCCTTCGGGATGGTTGGGGTGGGTGTTATTATTTGATTGCCGTCCAAACCATGCTCGCCGCCATCCAGACTATCAGTAAAATGGATATTACCACAGACCATCCGATGAGTATTTTCACCGTGCACCACGCCGTGCGCAGCAGTCCGAAGCCGTAGAGTTGCTTGTAGTCGTAAAGCAGGACGAGCAGTAACAGCCACGTGGGCATGGCGTACATATTGTCCATCCACATACTGCCGCCCGTGGCGACAATGCACACCGCCGACACCATGAGCAGCTGGCTGGCAATGAACACTTGGGAGAAAAAGCACTCGGTAAGGTTCATCCTGGGCCTCAACGGCGACCGGCGGAACACCCGCATGGCAAGCAAGGCGAAAAGGCTATGGCACAAGATGAGCTCAACGGCTTGGTTGCGCTGGAAGAAAGCGGTTGCTTCATTGAAGTTATCGATAAAGACGTTCATCCCCTGAAGCACATACCGCTTGCCCGCGTAAGCACCGTCGCCGACGTCCACTTCCAATTTGCGCTCGTTAAGTTGCCCCATCGCGTCGGTGTAAATCTGCTCAACCGCCCCCGGGGCGATGAAATGCTGCACCAAGACATACACGGTAGTGACGAGGAAGAGCATCTTGACGGGTGGAAAATACGGAGCCTGTCGGCCTTCGAGATAGTCGCCAATCATGTAGCCCGGGCGGTAGACGAGGTGCCACAGGGTGCGCGGCAGGCTTCGGTTGCCTAATCCCCACACCTCCAAGGTCTTGCTCAATGCGTGCCTGAGCGTGAAGCGAGCCACTGCAGCCGACTGCCCGCAACGCGGACAGAAGTTGCCGGCGTACACGGTATGGCAGTTCATGCACTCGTGGCTCTCCGCCGAAAGGGGCGCCGTCTCGACACCCTTGCGCTGCCATGCGGCAAAGCGCGAGGACATGGCGCAAGCCCGACTCCACGCGCGTGAAGCTGCCTTGGTTGCCTTCTTGAAAATATTTTGCATATCCTGTAAGACTGAATGTAAACAAAAACGGATACAAAGGTACGAAAATAAAAAATGCCCTGTCATCACGACAGAGCAATTTCTTACTTTTTGAATGTCTTAGTCTTTAGTATCAATGTAGCATGTAATTCTGAAAATCTCTTTTAATTACGGAAGCAAAAGTAGACAAAAAATTTGATGTATATCAAAAATACAAGTATTTTAATCAAAAAACTTACGTAAACGTTTACGAGAGATAGCCCCGAAAGAGGCATCAGGCTACAGATTGAAACTTCGCCTGCACAGGCATAAACCTACACGGAAAACCACGCCGGGCGACATGGCCGGCCAGTGCATTACAGCCCCATTCAACAACGCATCGGTACGAACGCATAACAGCCTGACAGTCAACCGGTTTGCAATATGCCGCAAAACAGCCTGCAAAAGGGCACGTTTTACCCTGCATTTTGTGCCCTTTCGCAGCGTAAAACATGGCCTTCCGTAAGATAAAAGGTAAAAAGGACTTAAAGCAGAAATGTAAAGGCGCGTTTTTCTTTGCCTTTTATCCAAAATAATGTAACTTTGTACCATATAACCATAACACGCACTACAAGCTGATGAAAGAATTTGTAATATCCGAAGTCAAGGCCGAGACGGCCATCCTCGTGGGACTAATCACCCAGGAGCAGAACGAGGCCAAGACCAAGGAATACCTCGACGAACTGGAGTTTTTGGCCGACACCGCCGGAGCCGTGACCGTAAAGCGGTTCACGCAGAAAGTGGGCGGCCCCAACCAAACCACATACGTCGGCAAGGGAAAGCTCGAGGAAATAAAGCAATACATCAAGGCCGAGGAGGACGCCGAGAGGGAAATCGGCATGGTAATATTCGACGACGAACTGTCGGCCAAGCAAATACGCAACATCGAGAACGAGCTGAAGGTAAAGATACTTGACCGCACATCGCTCATCCTCGACATATTCGCCATGCGCGCACAGACGGCCAACGCCAAGACGCAAGTAGAGCTGGCGCAATACCGCTATATGCTGCCGCGCCTGCAAAGGCTCTGGACCCACCTCGAAAGACAGGGCGGCGGAAGCGGCTCCGGGGGCGGGAAAGGCTCCGTGGGGCTGCGCGGCCCGGGCGAGACGCAGCTCGAGATGGACCGGCGAATAATCCTCAACCGTATGTCGCTGCTGAAGCAACGCCTGGCCGAAATAGACAAGCAGAAGACCACGCAGCGCAAGAACCGCGGACGGCTAATCCGCGTTGCACTCGTGGGATACACCAACGTGGGCAAGTCAACCATCATGAACCTGCTGGCAAAGAGTGACGTCTTCGCCGAGAACAAGCTGTTTGCCACGCTCGACACGACGGTCAGGAAGGTGGTAATCGAGAACCTCCCGTTCCTCCTTGCGGACACGGTCGGCTTCATAAGGAAGCTGCCCACAGACCTCGTTGACTCGTTCAAGAGCACCCTGGACGAGGTGCGCGAGGCCGACCTCCTGCTGCACGTGGTTGACATTTCGCACCCCGACTTTGAGGAACAAATCACCGTCGTGAACAACACCCTCAAGGACTTGGGCTGCGCCGACAAGCCGTCGATGATAATATTCAACAAAATCGACGCCTACACATGGGTTGACAAAGAGCCTGACGACCTGACCCCGGCCACCAAGGAGAACGTCACCCTCGACGAGCTGAAGCGCACATGGATGGCCAAGCTCGACGACAACTGCCTGTTCATTTCGGCAAAGGAGAAGACGAACATCGACGAGATGCGCAGCGTAATCTACAAGACCGTGCGCGAACTGCACGTGCAGAAATACCCGTACAACGACTTCCTGTACCCGACGGAGGCCGAAATGGAAGATTGAGAATGTAGAATTGACAATTATGATTACCCTTGAAACATTCAAAAACAGATGGCGGAATGTTACAATCAGCCGCAAGTTTGTACGTAAAGCAACAAAAGTAATCATAATTTTCAATTCTCAATTCACAATTATAAATTAACAATTACAGCCATGTACGAATACAGAGAACTTACCGACGACGAAATCATGACCCTCGAAGACAACGGGTGCACAGCCGAAGACTGGACGTGCGTCAGCGTTGACGAATACTTCAACCCGTCCTACATTAAGGACGTGAGGTTCTACGGCACGGTGAAACTCGGCGTGTTCGAGCGCGAAATAGAGGTAGGCAACGGCCTTGCCAAGCATACGGGGCTGCGCAACGCCACGCTGTGCAACGTCACCGTGGGCGACAACTGCCTGATTGAGAACATCGGGAACTACATCAACAATTACACCATCGGCGAAGGATGCCACATCAGCAACGTGTCAACCATCGAGACAACGGCCGAGGCCACCTTCGGCGAAGGCATCACCATACCGGTGCTCAACGAGGCCGGAAGCGGCAACGTCGTGCTGTTCCGTGGGCTGACGAGCAACATCGCCGCACTGATGGTCAACCACTCCGACGACAAGGAGCTCGCCGCCGCGCTGCGGAAGATGGTGCGCGACGACGTTGCCGCGCGCCAAACAGACTGCGGCACGATAGGCAATAACGTGCGCTTGGTGAACACGACGGAAATCACCAACACCAACATAGGCGACAACTGCGAGGTGAACGGCGCGTGCCGCCTGAGCGACTGCACCCTCGCAGCCGAGCGGGGCGACAGCGTCTACATAGGTTCGGGCGTCATCTGCGAGAACTCCATCATCGCCGACGGCTCGTCGGTGCTGAACAGCGCAAAGCTGTTCAACTGCTTCGTGGGCGAGTCTTGCCAGGTGACTAACGGCTTCACGGCGGAAAACAGCCTGTTCTTCGCCAATACGTACATGGCAAACGGAGAGGCGTGCGCAGCCTTCTGCGGCCCCTTCTCGGCGTCGCACCACAAGAGCACGCTGCTCATAGGCTGCATGACGTCGTTCTACAACGCCGGTTCGGCGACCAACTTCAGCAACCATGCGTACAAGATGGGGCCCCTGCACTACGGCACATTAGAGCGCGGCACCAAGACGGCCAGCGGCTCGCACACGCTGCTGCCGGCCACCATCGGCGCGTTCTCGGTATGTCTCGGCAAAATAGGGACGCACCCGGACACCACCGCCCTGCCCTTCTCTTACGTCATAGGCGACGGCAGGGAGACGTGGGTCGTGCCGGGAAAGAACATCGCCACTGTCGGGCTTTACCGCGACATACGCAAGTGGCCGCGGCGCGATGTCAGGATGGACGTAAGCAAGAAAAGCATCATCAACTATGACTGGCTTAGCCCGTTGACGGTAAACGGCATGGTAAAAGGGCACAAATTGCTCGACGATTTGCGGCAAAACGCAGGGCAAAACATGGCCTTTTACACGGTAAAAGGTAACAAGCTGACTGACAAGGCGTTACGGCAGGGACTGCAAATGTATGCCATGGGCATCGAACTTTTCATCGGCGAGGTGCTTATGTCGCACGACTTCGGCGACCCGACGACGGCATCCGGCGCCGGCGAATGGCGCGACCTGTCGGGCCTGCTGCTGCCCGCCGTGGAGGAGGAACGGCTAATAGAAAAGATAAATTACGGCATAATAGACAGCGTAAGCTCGCTCACCGATATACTCTCGGCCTACAACGACAAGTATGGCGACTATCTCTGGACGTTCACCGTTGACCTGATGAAGCGCGAACTCGGCAAGGACGAACTAACCGAGGACGACTTCAACACCATGCGCGAGCGCGGTGCCACAGCGCGCACAGCCTGGTTAGACTGCATCCGCAAGGACGCCGAGAAGGAATACCAGATGGGCGACATTGACCGTGCCGTGCTCGACAAGTTCCTCGAACAGCTTGGTTGAGGGACGAGTTGACAAGCAAACGAGACACGAGGGACAAGCAGACGAGGCACGAGGGACAAGCAAACAAGGGACAAGTTGACAAGATACGAGGAACAAGCAAACAAGGGACGAGGAACAAGCAACAAGCAAACGAGGAACAAGCAGACGAGACACAAGCAACCAAGCATTTGTCTTAACTCCTTAACTCCATAACTCCTTAACTCCTAAAAGCAAAGCATTTGTCTTTAACTCCTTAGCGAGTGAAACGAGCGATAACTTCTTTAACTCCTTTAACTCCTTAAAATAAAAGATAATATGACCAAACTTAAATCAGCACTTTTTGTATTACTGCTCGCCATTGCGCTGCCGCTTGCGGCAAAGGAATACAAGTATCAGACCGTTCCTGGCGACCTGATGAAGACACGCATCTACACCCTCGACAACGGACTTACGGTGTACTTGTCGGTCAACAACGAGAAACCGCGCATACAGACGTACATCGCCGTGCGCACCGGTAGCCGCAACGACCCGCCCGAAACGACAGGTCTGGCACATTATCTTGAGCACCTTATGTTCAAGGGAACACGGCAATTCGGCACCACGGACGCGGCAGCCGAGGCTCCGCTTCTTGACTCGATACAAAACCGTTTCGAGGTTTACCGCACGCTGAAGGACAGCCTCCAGCGCCGCGCCTATTACCACCAGATAGACAGCATATCGCAACTGGCGGCAAAATACTTCATCCCCAACGAGTACGACAAGCTGATGTCGTCAATCGGAGCGCAGGGAACCAACGCCTACACGAGCAACGACGTGACCTGCTACGTTGAAGACATACCGGCCAACGAGGTGGAGAACTGGGCGCGGATACAGTCCGACCGCTTCCAGAACATGGTTATACGCGGCTTCCACACAGAGCTGGAGGCAGTGTACGAGGAGTATAACATGGGTCTTTCAAGCGATGCAAACAAACTGTTCGATGCCATGAACGCCCTGTTGTTCCCCGGTCATCCTTACGGTACGCAGACAACCATCGGAACGCAGGAGCACCTGAAGAACCCGTCAATAGTCAACATAAAGAACTACTTTAAGCGCTATTACGTGCCCAACAACGTGGCAATCTGCATGGCCGGCGACTTCGACCCGGACAAGGTTATAGCCCTGATTGACAAGTATTTCGGCACATGGAAGCCCAACCCCGACCTCTCTCAGCCGCAGTATGCGCCAATACCGGAGCGCACGGCGCCGGCCGACACCACCGTAGTAGGCCAGGAGGCGGAAAACATTTACATGGCATGGAGGTTTGACAAGGCAGCCTCTTTCCAGACAGATACGCTCGACGTTATATCCGACATGCTGTCAAACGGCAAGGCCGGACTTATGGACCTCGACTTAGACCAGCAGATGAAGTGGCTCGGCGGAGGAGCGTTCACCTATCCGCTGGCCGAATATTCGGGCTTCGTAATGGCCGGTTTCCCGAAAGAGGGACAGTCTCTTGACGACGTTAAGGCACTGATGCTCGGCGAGATTGAAAAGATAAAGAAGGGCGACTTCAGCGAAGATTTGCTCAAGGCGGTTGTCAACAACAAGAAACTTCGCTTCTACACAACGCTTGAAAGCAATGCCGGGCGTGCCGACATGTTCGTCAACGCATTCATAAACCGTCAGAAGTGGAGCGACGTTGTTGGCCGCTTAGACCGCATATCGGGAATAACGAAGCAGCAAATCGTGGACTTTGCACGCCGTCATTTCCTCGACAACTACATTGCAGTGTACAAACGCATAGGCAACGACACTACACTGAAGAAGATAGACAAGCCCGAAATAACGGCAATTCCTGCCAACCGGGAACTCCAAAGCGCGTTCGTCACGGAGATAGTGAACTCTAAGGTTGAGCCAATCCAGCCCAAGTTCCTGGATTTCGACAAGGACTTGACAAAGGCAACGACGAAGAACGGCCTGCCCGTATTGTACGTTAAGAACACCGAGAACGGGCGTTTCTCGATGAATTACTACTTCGAGTTCGGCGAGGAGAGCGACAAGTGGCTGCCTTACGCGGCAAATTATTTCACCTATCTCGGCACTGACAAGCTCACGGCGGAGCAGCTGAAGCAGAAGTTCTACGGGCTGGCTTGCAACTACGGGATAAGCGTAGGCACGAGGATGGCAAGCATATACCTCAACGGACTGGCAGAGAACATGCCGGAGGCAATGGCCCTTATGGAGGACTTCTTGGCCAACGCGCAGGTAGATACGGCTGCTTATAATAAATATGTGGGCGTAGTTGAGAAGTCGCGTGCGGACGACAAACTCGACCAAAGGGCCAACTTCAGCCGCCTGCAAAGGTACGGAATGTGCGGCGAATACAACATGGCGCGCAACATCCCGTCGTCAAAGGAGCTGAAAGAGATGAACCCACAGGGCCTCGTTGACAAAATCAAGGCCATGACTGGCTACAAGCACAGCGTGCTTTACTACGGTCCGATGGAGCTGGACGAGCTTACCGCCACCGTAGACCGTCTGCACAAGACGGCCAAGACGCTTGCAGATGCGCCCGAGGGACGGCACTACAC
The DNA here is from genome assembly GCA_944319815.1 of uncultured Prevotella sp. GTDB lineage: Bacteria > Bacteroidota > Bacteroidia > Bacteroidales > Bacteroidaceae > Prevotella. The sequence continues at coordinate 62,718 of CALUEX010000003.1, forward strand.
CCTACAACAGACACCGCAGAACGAGGTCTACATAGCCCCGTATGACGCGAAGAACATATACATGGTGCAGTATCATAACGAAGGACGACAGTGGAATCCCGACCATCAGCCTGTCATCGAGCTGTTCAACCAGTATTACGGGGGCGGCATGAACACCGTGGTATTCCAGGAATTGCGTGAGACGCGCGGCCTTGCGTACAGCGCATATGCCAACTATTCGACGCCAAGCTACAAGAATGACCCTGAATGCGCATACACTTACATCATCTCGCAGAACGACAAGATGATGGACTGCATCCGCACTTTCAACAGCATATTGGACACAATCCCACAGTCGGAAAAGGCGTTCGAGCTTGCAAAACAGTCGCTCATGAAATACATCGCAACGCGGCGCGTCACCAAGGCGGGCATCCTCAACGCCTACCTCCAGGCAAAGCAGCTCGGCATCGACTACGACTTGAGCAAGAAAGTGTACGAGGCCGTGCCCTCGCTGACGATGGACGACATGGTGAAGTTCGAGCAGGAGACGATGGCGAAGAAGCCTTACCGCTACCTGATACTCGGCGACGAGAAGCAGCTTGACATGGAAGCGTTGGAGAAAATCGGCCCTGTCAAGAGGCTTACGACCGAAGAAATCTTCGGCTATTGACGCCGTTTCAGCATCCAAAGACAAATTTTTAATTTTTCATTCTTAATCTTTCATTTTCAAAGAGGTGGACTTTTGCATTGCGAAAGGCCACCTTTTAGCGTGTAAAAGGCCGTCTTTTGCACGCTAAAAGGCGGCATATTGGAAAGCCGCTGATTATCAACTGGTTGCAAAGCCGCCATGACTTGCGCTGGAAACAGCGGCAAAACCATGTTTTATTAAGGTTAAATAAACATATAGAAGTCCCCGTTTCTCGGAAAAAATAAGTAACTTTGCAATGCTTAACGGCACTTGACATAAACCCATAAAACAACGGCAGAATGTCTGAACAGGAATTGAACAAATACAGATTCAGCCCCGACCATGAACCTACCGACGAAATGCTGGCGCAAATCATGAGGGAAGTGGCCGAGGAAGCGAGGGAAAGCAACAAGGCCGCAACCGAAGCTTACTTCGCACAAATGCGCCGCAATATCGTGGAAAAACAGGCTAAATGGGCGGACAGGATTAACAGCATAGCCAATGGAAAGAAGTGAGCGGCGACCGGAAATGATTGTGATTGCCGGGCCTAACGGCTCCGGTAAAACGTCTGTTACCCGGAAGTTCCTACACCACGAATGGGCGGAAGGCACGCTATACATTAACCCCGACGAAGTGGCAAACGACGTTTTCGGTGACTGGAACTCGTCTGAAGCCGTAATGAAAGCGGCTATATACTGCACGGAACTACGCGAGAAATGCCTCCACGAACGCACAAGTTTCGTGTTCGAGACGGTTATGTCGTCTGACGAAAAGGTTGATTTCATTTTCAAGGCCAAGCAGGCAGGCTTCTTCATACGTCTGTTTTTCATATCAACCGCCCATCCGTCAATCAACGCCTCAAGGATTGCCGGCAGGGTGATGAAGGGCGGACACGACGTGCCTATAACAAAAATAGTATCACGTTATTACAAATCCATCGAGAACTGCAAGCTTGTATCTTCCGTTGTTGACCGACTGTACGTGTACGACAACTCCGTAGACGACCGGGACGCAGAACTGCAATTCAGGCTTACTGACGGCAAACTGAAGAAAATGTACGTGCAAAACGTACCTGAATGGGCGCAAGTTTTGCTGCCATGAGACCTGTTTTCTCAATAAAAATGAATACCTTTGTAACAGTAAAAAAATATAAACAAAAACATCATTAAGTACCTACGGCAATCCATGCCAAGGTGGGGCACGGCAATAAAACATACCAAGCTCCCTCCCTTGGGGAGGGTTGGTGTGGGGCTTTTAAACTCAACAAAACATTATGGCAACACCGGAATTCAAGTACGCCCCCATGTTCCAGCTGGGCAAAGACGACACGGAGTATTACCTCTTGACCAAAGACGGCGTGTCGGTTAGCGAATTTGAAGGCAACAAAATCCTCAAAGTAAGCCCTGAAGCGTTGACGATGCTGGCCAACGCCGCTTTCAGGGATGTCAACTTCCTGCTGCGCCGCTCGCACAACGAGCAGGTGGCAAAAATCCTGACCGACCCCGAGGCGAGCGACAACGACAAGTATGTGGCACTGACGTTCCTGCGCAACGCCGAGGTGGCTTGCAAGGGCAAGCTGCCTTTCTGCCAGGACACGGGCACGGCAATCATCCACGGCGAGAAGGGACAACACGTATGGACGGGCTTCTGCGACGAGGAAGCGCTGTCGAAAGGCGTGTACAAGACGTACACCGAAGAGAACCTGCGCTACTCGCAGAACGCGCCCCTCTCGATGTACGAGGAGGTGAACACGCGCTGCAACCTGCCCGCACAAATCGACATCGAGGCTACGGAGGGCATGGAGTACAAGTTCCTCTGCGTGGTGAAGGGTGGCGGCTCGGCCAACAAGACGTACTTCTACCAGGAGACAAAGGCACGCATCCAGAACCCCGGCACGCTCGTGCCGTTCCTCGTTGAGAAGATGAAGACGCTCGGTACGGCGGCTTGTCCTCCTTACCACATCGCCTTCGTAATCGGCGGAACGTCGGCCGAGAAGAACCTCTTGACCGTGAAACTCGCCTCAACCCACTACTATGACAACCTCCCGACGACCGGCGACGAAACGGGACGCGCCTTCCGCGACGTGGAGCTTGAGAAGCAACTCCTCGACGAAGCGCACAAAATCGGCCTCGGAGCGCAGTTCGGCGGCAAGTATTTCGCCCACGACATCCGCGTTATCCGTCTGCCGCGCCACGGTGCGTCGTGCCCAATCGGCCTCGGAGTAAGCTGCTCTGCCGACCGAAACATCAAGGCAAAGATTAACGAGGACGGCATCTGGATTGAGAAACTGGACGACAACCCCGGCGAACTCATCCCCGAAGAGCTGCGCAACGCAGGTGAGGGCGATGCCGTGCGCATAGACCTGAACCAGCCGATGGGCGAAATATGCAAGATACTTTCACAGTATCCTGTGGCTACGCGAGTAAGCCTCAACGGCACAATCATCGTGGCGCGCGACATAGCCCACGCCAAACTGAAGGCCCGCCTGGATGCCGGCGAAGACCTGCCGCAGTATTTCAAGGACCACCCCGTGCTCTATGCCGGCCCGGCAAAGACCCCGGAAGGTATGCCTTGCGGCTCGATGGGCCCGACGACTGCCAACCGCATGGACCCGTATGTTGACGAGTTCCAAGACCACGGAGGCTCGATGGTGATGATTGCGAAGGGTAACCGCACCCAGGTTGTTACCGACGCTTGCAAGAAGCACGGCGGTTTCTACCTCGGAAGCATCGGCGGTCCGGCTGCAGTCCTTTCCATGAACAGTATCAAGAGCATAGAGTGCGTAGAGTATCCCGAGCTTGGAATGGAGGCTATTTGGAAAATCAACGTGGTTGACTTCCCCGCCTTCATCCTCGTGGACGACAAGGGCAACGACTTCTTCAAGCAGCTGAAGCCGTGGACACCGACGTGCAAATAGTCTTTTTAGCAGACAAGTTCACAGTCACGAGCAGACAAGGCCACTGTGACAAGCGGAAGAGTTCACAATAAGAACAAATCCATAAACATACGTGAGTTCGGTATAAGACTGGTGCAGGACTTTTCAATTTTAGTCCCATAAATGCCGATAAAAACGGCATTTCGCCATCAGCCATGTTGCCCCCAACCCGTAGGGACGCTCGGTCTGAGCGTCCGGGTAATGTCGTAAACACATAGCCGTTGACGTTTCGCATGGCAGCCGTTGGATGTTTTCATGGTTACCCGGACGCTCAGACCGAGCGTCCCTACACGTGGGTGGGCATTGTTCCCAGTGATGATGCCCAATATTTTTAACGCAGGTTCGGCGTAAACCTTACGCCGAACTGACGTTAAACATAAATAACGGGCTGACAAGTTATCATTGCTTGTCAGCCCGTTATTTGTATTTTGCAATATGAAAAGGCCTTTTCCTGCCTCACCCTTTTACCGTTTTACGCTTATTCCCAGCCTCCGCCAAGGGCTTTGTAAAGTTTTACCGTAGCCAACTGGCTGTCGAGCAGCGCGTTGCTAAGGCCTATCTGGGCATCGAGGTAAGTACGCTGGGCATCGAGCAAATCCATATAGCCTATCGCGCCGTTGACATACTGCACAAGGGCAAGCGACAAGGCCGTCTTTGACGAGCTTTCCAGTTCGTAGCGCGTCTGGTAGATTTCCTTCACCTTGTTGAAACTGGCGATGGCGTCAAAGGCGTCCCTGAATGCCGAGAGCACGGTCTTCTCATAAGCGTAGACGGCTCGCTCGTAAGCGGCCTTTGCTGCCTTGTGGCGCGCACGGTTCTTCCCCATCGCGAATATCGGCTGCAAGAGGTTGACGCTCAGCAGGTGGTAAGGAGACTGCAACAGGTCTTTCAGCTCATCGCTCTCTGCGCCGAGGTTGGCCGTAAGCGTGATGTTCGGGAACATACTGGTGTACGCTACGCCCACGGCGGCATTGGCGGCAATCAGCTTCTGCTCGGCCTCGCGCACGTCAGGGCGGCGCTCTAATAACGTTGACGGCAGGCCAACGGGCAGGCTGTCGAGGTAATTGACATCCTGCGGCAGTGACGAACGCTCGATGCGGTGGGGGTACTCGCCCGTAAGGAAGGCCAGTTCGTTCTCCTTGGCCGTGATTTGCCGCTCAAGGTCGGGCACAAGAGTGGCCGTGCGCGAAAGCTCTACCTGCGCCTGGCGGTAAGTCACTTCTGACGTAAGTCCGCCCTCATAACGGATTTTGGCGAGATGTTCGCTCTCCCGGCGCGCCGTCACCGTCTGCTTGACGATTGACAGTTCGTTGTCGAGCGCGACCAACTCGTAATAAGCCTGCGCCACTTGGGCTATCAGGCTCATCTGCAAAGCCCTCCTGTTCTCCACCGAAGCCATGAATTCCGCCATGCTGGCGTCGTGCGCCCAGCGCAGCTTCCCCCACAAGTCAAGCTCCCATGAGATGTTTGCCTTCAGGTCAAACTGGTTGTCGTCCGACGGACTGTCGCCCCCGTAGTTGTCTTTTTCCTTCTCGCCGTAAATGCGCAAGTCCAACGACGGGAACAGTTTGGCGTAATCAATGCGTTTCATTGCGGCCAGCTCCTTAATGCGCGCGGCGGCCATCTGCATATCTTTGTTATATGTCAGCGACTTCAGGATGAGCCCTTGTAGTATGGAATCTTTGTAGATTTCCGTCCACGAACGGTCGGCCAGCGAGGCCGTGTCGGTGCTTTCCCCATCGACAAGCGTAACAGGCAATTCGATGTCGGGACGTGTGTAATGGCGTCCTATCTGGCATGATGCAGCCAAGACGGACAATAAAAGAACGGCGATAACGTGGCGTATGGGTTTCAGGTAGTGTGTCATAACGTTTCTTTCTGTTGTATTGCCTTCCGGCTTGCGCCTCCCTTGCGCACCTTAGCCTTGGCCTTGCTCCTGTATATGGAAATAAAGAAAAATGGTATGAGCAATATGCCTATCGTGACGGCGGCTATCATTCCGAAGAAGACTCCTGTGCCTATGGCCCTGCGGCTGGCCGCTCCCGGACCGGAGGCTATCACCATCGGCAGGATGCCGAGGATGAAGGCGAACGACGTCATGAGTATCGGACGGAAACGCAGACGCGCCGCATGAAGGGCAGCCTTGAAGATATTGACGCCGGAGTCAGCCTCGTCTTTGGCAAACTCGACAATAAGGATGGCGTTCTTTGCAGCCAAGCCCATAAGCATAACAAGTCCTATCTGGAAATAAGTGTCGTTCTCCAAACCGCACATCGTAATGCCGACGTATGCGCCCAAAGCCGCAACCGGCAACGAAAGCAGCACGGCCACAGGGACGCTCCAACTCTCGTAAAGGGCCGCGAGGAACAAGAACACGAACAGGAAGACCAATGCCAAGACAAGCCCTGTCTGTCCGCCGGCCTGCTTCTCTTGGTAAGACAGGCCGCTCCACTCAAGCCCAATGTTGTCGGGAAGATGCTTTCGCACCAGCTCTTCCATCACTTCCATAGCCTGACCGGAACTGTAGCCTTGCGCCGCCGTGCCGCGTATGATGGCCGTGTTGAACATATTGAAACGCTTGATGCTTCCCGGCCCGGTGGTGTATTCGGTTGTTCCGAGCGCAGTGAGCGGTATCATGTCGCCGTCGTTGCCGCGAACGAAGTATAGACTTATGTCGTCGCGGTGCTCACGGTAAGGTGCTTCAGCCTGGATGTAGACACGGTAAATGCGGTTGAACATATTGAAGTCGTTGACATACACAGACCCCGTGTAAGCCTTCATCGTAGAGAACACATCAGCCAAAGGCACGCCGAGCATCTTAACCTTGTCACGGTCTACATCGAAATACAGCTGCGGTATCTCCGCCTGCAACGACGAGGACAGCCCTGACAGTTCCTTGCGCATCGAGGCGTAGTGCATCAGTGTGTCGGCGGCGTGCACCAAATCGTCATACGTGGCGTCGCCATGCGCCTCAAGCTGCATCTCAAATCCGCCTGACGAGCCAAGTCCCGGAATGACGGGCGGAGTGGAAAGGTAGAACTTACACTCCGGATATTCAGACAGTTCGCGGCTCACTTTGGCCATGATGTCGCCGATTGTGGTATCGTCACGCTTCTTCCATTCCTTTAAAATCACGGTTAATTGAGCTCGTGTCTGGCTGGTGCCGACGCGCGGACTGGTACCGGTTACGTTCTGGACGTACTCCACCGACGGGTCTTTCATCAGGTAAGCAATGGCCCTGTCGGTAACGGTGCGGGTGCGTTCAAGCGTCGTACCTTCAGGCATTTCAAGCTCAATGGTGAAATATCCTTGGTCTTCGGCGGGCAGGAAACTTGTAGGCGTAAGGCGGTAAAGTATGAAAATCATAATCAGAACCATGCAAAAACCGATGCCTACACGCTTCGGGTTCTTTATGATGCTGGATATTCCGGCAAGATACTTGTTGTTGCCGAAGTCGAGCCAACGGTTTATGGCATGGAAGACACGGTTTTTCGGCTTGTTCTTGTCAACCGGTTTCAGTATCAACGAGCACATCACGGGGCTCAAAGTGAGGGCTACCACCGTGGAAAGGAGCACTGAAATGACTATCGTAACGCTAAACTGACGGTACAACTGGCCTGTTATACCAGACAAGAAACTTACCGGAACGAACACCGCCGCCAACACCAACGACGTGGCAATGAGCGCTCCGGTTAGACCGTTCATGGCTTTTTTCGTGGCTTCATACGGGCTTAGGTGTTCCTCTTCCATGATGCGCTCAACGTTTTCGACAACGACTATGGCATCATCGACAACCAATCCGATGGCCAGCACAAGCCCTAACAAGGTGAGCATATTCAGCGAAAAGCCGAATATCAGCATGAAACCGAACGTTCCTATCAAAGAAATCGGGACTGCAACAAGCGGTATAACCGTTGCACGCCAACTCTGAAGGAACAAGAATACGACAACAATCACAAGCACAAGGGCCTCGAACAGCGTCTTGTAAACCTCGTGGATTGACTCCGAGATGTATGTTGTCATGTCGAAAGGAATTTCATACTTCATTCCTTCGGGGAAGGTCTTGCTGATGTTTTCCATCGTTTCTTTCACCTTCTCGGCCACTTCCATAGCATTGGCTCCAGGCAACATATACACACCGAGAACGGCTGCGTTGCCACCGTTAATGCCGCTCTCGGTGTTATACGACTGTGCTTCGAGCGATACGCGCGCCACATCCCGCAGGCGGATGAACGAGCCGTCGGCGTTGGCGCGGAGCACGATTTCCTCGAACTGGGCGGCAGACGACAGTCGGCCTTGCGCCGTTATAGGTATGGTGAAGTCAAGTCCTTTCACCGGTTGCTGGCCCAGCACGCCGGCGGCAGACTCGCGGTTCTGGTCTTTAAGGGCGTTTTGCACGTCTTGCACGGTAAGCCCGAAACTGGCAAGACGCGACGGGTCAACCCATATTTGCATCGCATAATAACGACTTCCGATGTTCGACACGCGCCCGACTCCCGGTATTCGGCGCAGCAAGTCGAGCACATTAAGCGTGGCGAAGTTGCTCAAATAAATCTCATCAAACTTCGGATCGCTTGATGTAAGGCAGATGGTGAGCAGCTGACTGGCCGCTTGCTTTTCGATTTCAATGCCGTTTTGCACCACCTCGGCAGGCAAACGGGACTCGGCAAGTTTAATTCGGTTCTGTATTTCGACGGCGGCAAGGTCCGGGTCTGACGAAATATCAAACGTGACAGTTGCCGAAAAAGCGCCAGAATTGGAGCTGTTCGACTCCATGTAAAGCATACCCGGCGTGCCGTTCAGTTCCTGTTCGATAGGCGTCGCCACCGCTTGGGACACCGTAAGGGCGCTTGCGCCGGGATACGACGCACTGATTTTCACCACCGGCGGCGTTATCTGCGGGTATTGGTCGATAGGAAGCATCGTCAGTCCGATAAGTCCGACGATGACAATCAGGACTGATATTACAATCGAAAATACCGGGCGGTCTATGAAGAAATTAACTTTCATTGGCTATATGCTTTGGTTCAGCGGGCTTTAGCGCGTAGTTTGTTTTTCCGTTTCGGGGCCACGCGCACCTTCATTCCGGGCGTCAACTTGTGATAACCTTCGCTGATTATCGTCTCGCCGGGGGCGAGGCCTCGCTCCACAACAACCTTGTTGCCAAACTCCGGGCCAAGCTCTATGAAGCGGCGTTCGGTCGTAGAGTCACGGCGCATGACGTAGATGTAGGCTCCACCTTTTTCTATTATAAGAGCCTTTTGCGGCACGACGGTGGCATTCTCACGGACGTCGAGCAGTGCATGAACCTTGGTAAACTGCCCCGGCAGCAGCACATGGTCTGGATTGGGCATCTCGGCACGCACGGAGAATGTGCCCGTCTTGGGACTGACCTGCGGCTCGGCAAAGTCAACCAGGCCCTTGTACGGGTAAACGCTGTTGTCCGCCAAAGTTATCGTCACGAACGGTTGCCATGAGCGTGAAGAGTCTTGGCGCCCAAGGATGATGTTGCGTTCCTTGCTCCTTAAATAATCGAGCGCGGTCATACTGAAGTCTACGAGCACGGTGTCGCTCTTCACCACCGTAGCCAAAAGCGACTTACCACCCGTGCCCACCAATGTTCCAAGGTCAACGAGGCGTTCACTTATATATCCTGAAATGGGCGAACGCACGTAAGTATAGCTCAATTCCTGCTCCGCCTGGTCGAGGTCTGCACGGCTCATACCCATGCTGGCCACGGCAGTCTCATAAGCGGCCGTGGCGTTGTCGAGGTCAAGACGGCTGGCGGCGTTTTGCTCGAAGAGGGGGCGTATGCGGTCAAGGTCGCGCTTGGTCTTGAGCACCAAGGCCGAGTCTTTGCGCAGTTGGGCGCGCGCCTTGTCAACCTTCGCCCTGTACTGACGCTGGTCTATGACGAACAACACTTGGTTTTTCTTAACGTATGTTCCCTCTTCAAATGACATACGCTCAAGGAAGCCCTCAACGCGGGCGCGGACTTCCACGAACTGCTGGGCGCGGACACGCCCCACGTAGTCGCCGTAAATCTCAACGTCTTCGACGCCTACCGGCTCAACCGACACCAAGGGAACATCCGGAGCTTTCTTTTCAGGCCATGTGATAATAACATACACAGCCACCAAAACCGCTATGCAGCAAAGCATCATCACAATGCGTTTCTTACGCAGCCGCAGCTCCCTTCTCTCGAAAAAATGCCTTATTTCCATATAAACTTTTTCTACACTGCATAAAGAAACGGTAAAACATGGCATTTATTTTACCGCAAACATGATTTAACATTAACCGGCAAGCGCACGTTCGGGCGGTGTCAGGCCTTCAAGAGCCTGTAACCCACCACCCCACCGGCAATCGACGCGGCGAAAATTCCCAGCTTGGCCTGCATCAGCATGGTGTCGTCAGTAAAGGCAAGGGTGGATATGAACATCGACATCGTAAACCCGATGGAGGCCAAGAAACCAAGTCCCACGATGCGTCTCGGCGTCAACGCCTCGGTCTTCTTCGCTATGCCGAGCCTAACGAGCAGGTAAACAGAGAGCGCGATGCCCAACGGCTTGCCTATGAAAAGCCCCAAGGCCACGCCCGGCGCGACGTTGGTAGAGAACACTTCCTGTACGTCAAGTCCGGCGAAAGACACCCCGGCATTTGCCAAGGCGAACACGGGCATCACCACGAACGACACGAACGGGTGCATGGCGTGCTCCAAACGCTGCGACGGGGGGATAGCGTCGCGCGTGTCGTTCATCATGTCCGAAATGACCTTCACCTGTTCCTCTTCAAGCGTCGAGACATTGTTCGGCTTTATACCGGCAAACTTCCGCAGGTTGTTGGCAGCCCTCGTAAGGTATAAATGCTCGGGCAGACGTGCGTCGGCAGGTATCACGAAAGCGGCCAACACGGCAGCTATGGTGGCGTGGATGCCCGACATCAGGAAGGCCGTCCACACACCGCCGATGCCCAAGAGACCGTAAAACACCACGTTCTTTACGCCCATCTTGTTGGCGGCGAACATCACGCCGAGGAACGCCAGGCCTACGGCAATGTTGACGAACGATATTTCCGACGTGTAGAACAACGCTATGACGACCACCGCCCCGAGGTCGTCAACGATGGCGAGGGAGGTAAGGAACACCTTGGCCGCAAGCGGGACGCGGTCGCCGAGGGCATATACTATGGCCAAGGAGAAAGCTATGTCGGTGGCCATAGGTATGCCCCAGCCGACGGCCGACGGCGTGCCGACGTTAAACACGGCGTAAATGAGGGCGGGAACGAGCATCCCCGCAACGGCCGCACCTATGGGAAGGACCGTGTTGCCGGGGTTGGCAAGCTCACCCCCGATAAACTCCCGCTTCAGCTCAAGCCCCACGACAAAGAAGAACATGGACATGAGCCCGTCGTTAATCCAGTGGTGCAGCGAATAATACAGGTAGGGTTCGCCGTTGAAGACAAAACCCACCTTGTGCTCAAACAGGTGGAAATATTCCTCGCTCCACGGCGAGTTGGCCAGCAAAATGGCCACGACGACGCTCAGGCCGAGCACTACCCTGGCCGACTTCTCCCTACGTATGAACTGTTGTAAGGGCATGACTATGCCCCGCCTTATCTTAGATTGATACTTGTTTCCCATCACATTTCCCTTTTCCTGGTTGTTCGAACAGGCGCGAAACGCTGCGCCACGCAATGCCACAGGCTGCCGCCAACGCCCCTGCACACGAAAAGAGGATGTGCCATATAGCCTTTGACACATCCCCTTCCATTTTTAGTTCAGTAGCAAGGAGCAGCTTTACCTTAATTAAACATCCATATCAACAACTTGTTTTTCTTCCTTACCCCTTTCATCTTAGTTAGAAAACATCCTCATGACATCAAACATTTACCATCTGTCGCCGTCTCCTCGTTACTCGAAAGTACATCACACATTCGTTAGTTACCTAACTCCGATGCATCTTTACATCTTTTCAAGTTTCGTGATTACCACTGATAACTTGTTTGTTTTGTTCCTTTCTTTTTCTTGGCCTAAAATTACTAATAAATTCTTTCACTTCCAAATATTTCGGCAAGAAAAACCTTTAAATTCACATTATTTTTCAATTAAGGGCTTCAAAGTTGCACACTTTACGCCAAGCGTGCAACTTTGAAGCCCTCGGTTCTGAGGTTTTACGGTTTTAAGGTTATACGGACATAACCTTATTAAATAATATGAATGTCTGCAATTAGCCTAACTGTCGTTAATAAGACATAAGCCTACAAGGCAAATGTCTTTAACTCCTTAGTGAGCGAAGCGAACGTTAACTACTTTAACTACTAATGAATGGGAGCGTAGCGGACATTCATATTAAATAAACCCTTGCCGGCGCAAGGCATCCATCATGCCTGCCGACATGGCCTCGTTGTCTTTCTTCGTATAGCGGATTTCGGCGTAGACCTGCGCCAAGGTCTCCTTGTTGTTTATGCGCACAAACTCCTTGTTCTCCTCAAGGGCCTCCTTCTCGGCGTAGCATCGGTCAATGTCCGAGGGCGAATAGTCGTGGTAAGTCTCGCCGTGAACGAACGAGCAGAGCGGCAAACGGTCAGAGAGCGGCGGCTCCTCGGCCGGCCATCCAAGCGTAATGGTGGCCACGGGCATTACGAGCTGCGGCAGCCTGAGGGTGTCTATAATCATCTGCGGCATATAGACGGTGGTGCCGAGGAAGCAAAGGCCAAGGCCTTCCTCCTCCGCAAGGTTGCAGAATGTCTGCGTGTAGAGCAGTGCGTCGGTAGCGGCGTTGATGAAAGAGAGGAAATTGTCATAGCCGGGCTCTGCCTTACGCTGGCGGCACCAGAGGCTCGCGCGGTTGAAGTCGGCGCAGACCGTCAGCACCACGGGGGCCTCGGTCACCATGGGCTGGTTGAAATGGGCTGGCGCGAGCTTAGCCTTCATCTCGGCCGAGCGCGTCACCACGACGCTGTAAAGCTGCATATTGCCCATCGTCTGCGTGCGTGCGGCCTCGGCGAGAAGGCGGTTGAGCAGTTCGTCGGATACATCCTTGTCTGCATATTTGCGTATGCTTCGTCTCGTATTGATAGTGTTCATACCTTATGAGTTTTATAAAATCCAAGCGCAAAGTTACTAATTTTCCTGCACACTCTATGCCGGCAGCAACAAAAAACAATGTATAACGACACGCTAAAAAAACAACTACGGGAGGACGGCACGGCACGAAACGCGGCACGACTTGTGGCTTTCCGTCCTGCAAAAGGGCATCTTTCAGGCAATAAAAGGCATCCTTTTGCCGTGCAATATGTGGCATATCGCCATCCGCCTGGTTACCAAGCACTTACGAGAGCGCCATTTTCATGGCTGCAACAGCCTGCCCGACAGTGACGGACGGGCGTAAAACGTTTCGGAACAGGCCGTAAACGAGCAACGGTAAAGAAGTAATTTCACGTATCGCTGCAACCATGCTATCTGTCAACCCGTTGCGCCGCGAACGGCCCGCGAGTTGAACTTTTCGGGAAACTTTCAATCAAAAAATCGAGAGAAAATAATCTAAAAAGTTCTTCTTTTTATCAAAATTTGTTTGTAGCTTTGCACCAAAATATCACTTTTATCCGTAATGGAAAACAAGAAAACTTACTCTTTCGACGAAGCATACGAGGCTTCGTTGGCATATTTTGGCGGCGACGAACTTGCAGCTCGCGTCTGGGTGAACAAATACGCGCTGAAGGATAGCTTCGGCAACATATTTGAAAAAAGCCCGGCCGATATGCACTGGCGCATAGCTAACGAAGTGGCCAGGATAGAAAACAAATACGCCAACCCACTGAGCGCAGAGGAAGTGTTCGAGCTGCTCGACCACTTCAAGTACATCATACCGGCAGGCAGCCCCATGACGGGCATAGGCAACAACCACCAAGTGGCGTCGTTGTCAAACTGCTTCGTAATCGGCCTTGACGGCGACGCCGACTCATACGGGGCCATCATGCGCATCGACGAAGAGCAAGTGCAGCTGATGAAGCGCCGCGGCGGCGTGGGGCACGACCTCTCGCACCTGCGCCCGAAGGGCTCGCCCGTGAACAACTCGGCGCTGACCTCCACGGGCCTTGTACCCTTCATGGAGCGCTACAGCAACTCGACGCGCGAGGTGGCGCAAGACGGAAGGCGCGGTGCGCTGATGCTGTCGGTAAGCATCAAGCACCCCGACAGCGAGGCCTTCATCGACGCAAAAATGACCGAGGGCAAGATTACCGGCGCCAACGTGTCGGTGAAAATCGACGACGACTTCATGCGCGCGGCCGTTGAAGACAAGGAGTACACGCAGCAGTTCCCCATCGACAACGACGAGCCTACGGTGGAAAAGGCCATCAGCGCAAGGAAGCTGTGGGAGAAGATAGTGCACAACGCATGGAAGAGCGCAGAGCCGGGCGTACTGTTCTGGGACACCATTCTGCGCGAAAGCATACCCGACTGCTACGCAGACTTGGGCTTCCGCACGGTATCGACAAACCCTTGCGGCGAAATTCCGCTCTGCCCTTACGACTCGTGCCGCCTGCTGTCAATCAACCTTTACTCTTACGTAGTAAACCCGTTCACGGACAAGGCTTACTTCGACTACGAGCTGTTCCGCCGCCACGTGGGCATCGCCCAGCGCATCATGGACGACATCGTGGACATGGAGCTTGAGAAAATCGACCTCATAATGGAGAAAATCAAGGCCGACCCGCAAAGCGACGAGGTGAAGTTCACCGAGTATCACTTGTGGGAAAAAATCAAGAACAAGAGCGGTATGGGACGCCGCACGGGCGTGGGCATCACGGCCGAGGGCGATATGCTGGCCGCCATGGGGCTGCGCTACGGCACGCAAGAGGCCACCAACTTCTCGGTCGAAGTGCACAAGACGCTCGCCCTCGCGGCTTACCGCTCGTCGGTGACGATGGCCAAGGAGCGCGGCGCGTTTGCCGTGTACGACGCTAAACGCGAAGCCGCCAACCCGTTCGTCAACCGCATAAAGGAGGCCGACCCTGCCCTCTACGAGGACATGGCGAAGTATGGCCGCCGCAACATTGCCTGCCTTACCATCGCGCCTACGGGCACAACGAGCCTCATGACGCAGACCACAAGCGGCATAGAGCCGGTGTTCATGCCGGTGTACAAGCGCCGCCGCAAGGTGAACCCCAACGACACCGACGTGCACGTCGACTTCGTTGACGAGGTGGGCGACTCGTTCGAGGAATACATCGTTTACCACCGTAAGTTCATCGAGTGGATGAAAGTCAACGGGTACGACACCGAGAAACGCTACACACAAGAGGAAATAGACGACCTCATAGCCAAGTCGCCGTACTACAAGGCCACGGCCAACGACGTTGACTGGCTGATGAAAGTGCGTATGCAGGGCGCGATACAGAAATGGGTAGACCACAGCATCAGCGTCACCATCAACCTGCCGAACAACGTTGACGAGGCTCTCGTCAACCGCCTCTACGTAGAGGCTTGGCGCTCCGGATGCAAGGGATGCACCGTCTACCGTGACGGCTCGCGCTCGGGCGTGATGCTCTCCGTGGAGAAAAAGAAGGAGAAGGGCGGCGAGGAAATAACCACGCAACAGCAACTGCCGCCGTGCCGCCACCCGGAAGTGACCGAGGTAAGGCCCAAGGAGCTTGAGTGCGACGTGGTGCGCTTCCAGAACAACAAGGAGAAATGGGTGGCGTTCGTCGGCCTGCTCGACGGTTATCCATACGAGATTTTCACGGGTTTGCAGGACGACGACGAGGGAATAGTGCTGCCGAAGACCGTAACCAAGGGCAAAATCATCAAGCAGGTGGACGAAAACGGCAAGAAGCGCTATGACTTCCAGTTCGAGAACAAGCGCGGATACAAGACGACCGTAGAAGGCCTGAGCGAAAAGTTCAACCCCGAATACTGGAACTATGCCAAGCTGATTTCAGGCGTGCTGCGCTACCGTATGCCCATTGAGCACGTAATAAAGCTCGTAAGCTCGCTGCAACTGAAGAGCGAAAGCATCAACACGTGGAAGAACGGCGTGGAACGCGCGCTCAAGAAATACATCACCGATGGCACCGAGGCAAAGGGACAGAAATGCCCAGCTTGCGGACAGGAGACGCTCGTCTACCAGGAGGGTTGCCTCATCTGCAAAAACTGCGGAGCGTCGAGATGCGGATAGTTTTTCAATGCATAATTCACAATGCATAATTCATAATTGGGCTGACGCCAGTGCCGCAATGACAAACGGCAAACCACTGGTTTTTAGCTGGGGCATGACCGCATAAAAAGCGGCTGCTACGGATAGGTATCATCGGCCATAAGTGCATTATGAATTGCAAACGACTAATTATGCATTGTGCATTATGAATTATGCACTAAGGACAGGGATTATGCAACGAATTGCAAACAACTAATTATGCATTGTGCATTATGAATTATGCATTAAGGATATGGATTATGCATTAAAAGAAGGTTACGTCGTACTGAACAACCTGCGCTTCAACGCACGCCACGGCGTCTTGCCGCAGGAACGTGCCACGGGCGGCGAGTTCATCGTCAACCTCAGGGCTAAGTATCCGCTGGCGAAAGCCGTAGAAAGCGACGACGTTGCCGACACTCTCAACTACGCCGAACTGTTTGAAATCATAAATAAGGAGATGCAGAAGCCATCCTGCCTGCTCGAGCACGTAGCGGGCAGGATTGGCAAAAGCATTTTCGAGGCCATGCCGGAAGTGGAGGCCATCGACATCACGCTGGCCAAGACCAACCCACCGATGGGGGCTGACCTCGACAGCGCGGCAGTAGAACTACACTTAATAAATGATAAAACTTTTTGAAAGGTTGCAGTTTTTGCGGATAAAATAAGTACCTTTGTATTTATAATAAAGCGCTCATGGGCAAAAAGGTAATATTCATCTTACTGATATTAGTCTCTTTCTCCACGGTCATCCTCGGCGCGGACAAACGCTTTACGCTCGTCATCGATGCCGGGCACGGCGGCCATGACGTCGGCGCAAGGGGTGCGTTCTCGTATGAAAAGAACATCAACCTGAGCGTAGCCTTGGCCTTCGGCAAGTATGTTGAGCGCAACTGCCCCGACGTAAGGGTCATCTACACACGCAAGACTGACGTGTTCGTGCCGCTGCACAAGCGAGCCGACATAGCCAACAAGAACAAGGCGGACGTGTTCATATCAATCCACACGAACGCCTTGCCGAAAGGACACATAGCCCGGGGGCTCGAAACCTACACGATGGGTATGCGTCGCTCTGACGAGAAGTTGAGCGCGGCTAAACGCGAGAACTCCGTCATAATGATAGAAAAAGACTACAAGGAACATTACGAAGGGTATGACCCGAACTCGCCAGAAAGCACAATCCTGTTCGAGTTCATGCACGACAAGAACATGGCCCAGAGTGTAGAGCTTGCAAGATACGTGCAGACGAACGTATGCGCAATGGCCAAAAGGCCCAACAAGGGCGTGAAACAGGACGTGTTCCTCGTGCTTCGCGAGACGTCGATGCCGGCCTGCCTGATAGAGCTTGGCTTCATCACGACGCCAGACGAAGAGAAGTTCCTCAACAACAAGTCGAACATTGACAAGTTAGCGAAAGGCATCTACAACGCCTTCGCACAATACAAGGCGAAGTACGACAAGACAGGCAGGTCTGTATATCGCTTCATCGAGGAAAAAGCCGACGACGAACCGAAGGATGATAAGGCAAAAGACCAGGACGACGAACGCGAGGCCAAAGCCAGCAATGACTACGAAGAAGGCAAGAAAAGGAATGACGGCGCAAATGACAGAGACGACGACCGCCCTGTCTTTAAGGTACAAATATTGGCCAGCAGCAATAAAATAAGCAAGACCAAAGCCAACTTCAAAGGTCTTGAAGATGTAGATTCTTACGATGAAGGCGGCTTGGTAAAATACACTTACGGTGCCTCGACCGACTACAATGAAATATACCGCTTGCGCAAATCAATCCTCGACAAATACCCGGAAGCGTTCATCATAGCCTTCAAGAACGGTGAAAAAATGAACGTGAACAAGGCAATACAAGAGTTTAAGTCTAACAAATAGAGAATGTCATGAAGTTTTTTAACAAGGAAGTCAAGATAGCTTTAGTAGTGATATGCGGCCTGGTAATCCTGTTTTTCGGAATGAATTTCCTCAAGGGGCTTAACCTTTTCTCGTCTGCAAATATTTACTACATATCATTCAAGGACATAAGCGGCCTGTCATCATCAAGTCCGATTTATGCCGACGGCTACCAGGTCGGCGTTGTAAAAAGCATAAAGTACGACTACGAGAAGTCAGGATACATCATGGTTGAAGCCGACATCAACGAGCAACTGCGCATACCTAAAGGCAGCAGCGCGGAAATCGTGAGCGATATGCTAGGCAACGTAAAGGTAAACTTGCTGCTTGCCACCAATCCACGCGAACGAATAATGCCAGGCGAAACTATCCAAGGAGGTATCAACGACGGTGCCTTGGGACAAATGAAGGGCATGATACCAACGGTGATGCAAATCCTGCCGAAAATCGACTCTATATTGACAAACCTCAACACGCTGCTGGCCAACCCTGCAATAGCGAACTCTATGCAGAACGTGGAGACAATCACAGGCAACCTGACCGTTACGTCGCGCCGACTGAACAATCTCGTCGCAGGTCTTGAAAGCAGCGTACCCGGCATGGTAAGCCGCACCGACAGCGTTCTCGACAATGCAAACCAGCTAACGAAAAACCTCAACAAGATAGACGTTGCGGGCACTGTGGCACGTGTTGACGAGACCTTGGCAAACATGGAGGAATTTACGGCACAACTGAACAACAACCAAGGGACTTTAGGACTGCTGATGCGCGACCCCACGCTTTACAACAACCTGAACAGCACAATGCGCTCGGCTGACTCGTTGCTCACCGACCTAAAGGCACACCCTAAACGCTACGTACATTTCTCTTTATTCGGAAGAAAGGATAAATAACATACCACGCAAATTCTTTCAAGCGCCCTGTCTATTTAAAAATCATCTAAATAGACAGGGCGCGTTTCTTATATGCGCAAATCTCCCGGAAGTCACTAATACATACCACTTTCAACAAAACGTGACAAAAAAGCGCACAAAATTCCAGATTTCAGCAATGCCCACATATTTCTCTAATTATCAACAACTTGCAAATACACAAACGCAAATATTACATCAAGGTTACAAGATAATCCATAAAATGGCTTTTCACCGACATTTACGGCAACAAGCCTGAACCACAATAAAAAACGCAATTTGCTTGTTTCGATATTTTTTGCGAAATTTGCAATCACGTTTCAGAAAGTCGAAAGACATACTAATCTTCTCTCTAACAATGGATAATACCCCAAGCACGCTTTGGGACAAATGCCTTTTGCTTATAAAGGAAAACGTCTCGGAACAGCAATACAAGACATGGTTCAACCCTATAAAGTTCGAATCATTCAACGAAGCAACAAGGACACTTATAATACAGGTGCCCAGCAATTTTTTCGTGGAATATCTCGAGGAGAACTACCTGTCTTTGCTGACTAAGGTGCTGACAAGGCATTTCGGGGTAGGCATCCGCCTGAACTACCGTATAATAATAGACAAAGGCAACAAGCTTACACAAGAAATAGAACAAGAACCTGTACCGGACATAGACAAAACAAACAGACGGACTACAGGTATCAACCAATCGCCGACAATACTTGATGCAGCAAAGCCACAGGACATAGACTCACAACTCGACCTGCACCACACGTTTGCGAACTACATCGAAGGTGACAGTAACAAACTGCCACGCTCCGTTGGGTTGTCGATTGCCGAGCACCCGAACTCAAGACAGTTCAACCCAATGTTCATATATGGCCCGTCAGGATGCGGAAAAACCCATCTGATTAACGCCATCGGCGTGCGTGCAAAAGAGCTGTATCCGCAAAAACGAATTCTTTACGTAAGTGCAAGGCTGTTCCAAGTACAATATACCGATGCCGTACTGAAGAACTGCACAAACGACTTCATCAACTTCTACCAGACCATCGATATGCTCATCGTTGATGATATACAGGAATGGACATCGGCAGCGAAGACACAGGAAACGTTCTTCCATATATTCAACCACCTGACACGTAACGGCAAGCGCATAATACTGGCCAGCGACCGACCACCTGTTGACCTGCAAGGCATGAGCGAACGCTTGTTGACACGTTTCTGCTGTGGGCTCATTGCAGAGCTTGAAAGACCAAATCCGCAGCTTTGCGTTGACATTCTGAAGAACAAAATCAAGCGTGACGGGCTACATATTCCCGACGATGTTGTGCAGTTCATTGCCGAGACAGCTAACGGCAGCGTGCGCGACCTGGAAGGAGTTATCAACTCGTTGCTGGCCTTCTCTGTAGTCTACAACTGCAAGATAGATATGCGGTTGGCAGAAAGAATTATCAAACGAGCCGTAAAGATTGACAACGAACCACTCACAATGGACGACATTCTCGATACGGTATGCAATCATTTCAACGTCACCACGGCAGCCGTCATTAGCCGAAGCCGCAAGCGCGACTACGTTGTGGCACGCCAAGTGTCGATGTATCTCGCCCAGAAATACACCAAGATGCCGGCTTCGAGGATAGGAAAACTTGTAGGAGGACGCGACCATTCGACCGTAATCCACAGTTGCACGCAGATAGAGAATAGGCTTAAAATTGACAAAATGTTTTGCAGCGAGATACAGAGCATTGAAAACTCGTTCAAGCTGAAAAGATAAACAACAAAGCGAAGTGCCAAAATAAAGAGGACAACATCAGTCCATTTATTTTGGCACTTCGCTTTTTTTATACATTAAAAGCAAGCGTTACAAGATACGGGCAATGCCATACGAGCTTTAAAAAAGAAAATCCTTAACACTAACTAATCATCATCCATTTTACAAAGGCACGCTATCCTGCAACCAACCTGTATGGCTAAGTAGGACCTTGAAACCGATAAATATAAGTATCACGCCACCAATAAGCTCAGCCTTGAGCCTCTTCTGGATAGCCTTTCCAAAGCGCACGCCAAGCAAATTGCCAGCAACGGCAAAGGCGAAAGACACAAGACCGATTACAACAAGCGGCATAGCCAACTGCGACATCTCCCTGTAACCCAAGCACGAGAACGACACACCGACAGCAAGGGCATCGATGCTCGTCGCGACGGACAGCACAACCTGGGTGCGCAGTCGCGACGGGTCATAATGACAATCGCCTTCCTCACCGAAAGACTCCTTTATCATCCTCACGCCCAAGAATGCCAACAAGCCAAAAGCCACCCAATGGTCAACAGCCTCCACGTATCCGGCAAAATAGTTAGTACACAACCATCCGGCAAAAGGCATCAATGCCTGGAACAAGCCAAACAGAACGCCTACCTGCAAGATAATCCTCCAAACATACCTGCGCGCAAGCACGCCGCACACTATCGACACGGCAAAACAGTCCATGGCCAACGCCACTGACAAAAGACATATATCTATAAAATTCATAATGCGCCTGCAAAGGTACGAAATAAATCATAAAAGGACAAGGATGCGTACTCCCATATAGACGCAAACAATATGTCAAATGGAAATCCGCACGCGCCGTGTTATAGCAAAGACCGTCTCCCCATTATTCGGGAGACGGTCTTCATTTTAAATTTTACAGTGTAATCAAATATGTAAAATCAGCCACACAAGATGTCATAATTCGAAGCCGAACCTCACGCCGGCCATGACCCACAGGCCGGGCTGCGGCACATTGCCGTAGTCAACATAGTCTGCGTCAAACAGATTGTTGGCCTCAACATAGAACGAATACCGCGACTTGTTCCACGCAAGGCGGGCGTCAACAAGCGAATAGGGCCTGTAATTACGGTTCACCCCACCCGTATCGGTATATGACCCTTCACGGTACTGGTAACGGTAACTAACGTCAAGGGCGAGACACGGCAACAAGTCGAGACCAAGCCGGGCTACTACCTTGTGGCGAAGGTACTCCAATGCATAGAGCGACAGCACGCCAGGCTCACGCCGTTGGTTCTGGTCGATGTAGGCGTATGACACGCCAAGCGAGCGCAACACTCCCTGGCCGGGCAGCAACCGCCGGAAGTCAACGGAGGCGTTGGCCTCGACGCCCGTTGAATTTATGCGCGCATGGTTGACGGAAGTCCACACATTATAAAGAGAAGAGGAACGAGTTGACGAGTTGACAAGGGCATTTGCCTCTTGCCCACCTAAAGTCCCGTCCGCTTGTTTGCCCGTCTGCTCTTCTGCTGGTCTGCTGTCCATGAGCCAATCTATCATGTTCCTGCCCCAATGGCGGTAAACCGACAGCGTGGCAACAACGCCGTTCCGTGCATAGCGCAAGCCCACCTCAACAGCCGTCATCTCCTCCGGCTTCAGGTGCTTGTCGGCCTTATGTCCGTCAACAGAATAGTACAGCTCGGTGAACGACGGCATACGCAGCGACATATTGAACGAGGCGTATGCCTTGAGGCTGCCCGTCAGGGCATAGCTTGCATCAATGCCGGGATAGAGCTTGAACGGCATTTCGCTCCACGTGTTCCTCACTGCCGTGAAACCCGCCGACACCGTAAGCCCCCGCCACACGACATTGTGCTCAAGGTAAAGGCCCAGGTTCGTCCTGTTCAGTCCTAAACCGTAGCTCCTGTCGGTGCCGTGTATGGGCTTAGGCTCGTCCAGCGGCTCGCCGAGGGTTGTCGAGACGATGTCCTCGTTGCGGAACTCCGCGCCAAAGGCGGTACGCCCAAGTGCCCAATCGAACCAGCTATCGAGGTTAAGCCCCATGACGTCGGTGCGGTGGTAATTGAACGGCGAGCGTCCAGGGTCGCCGCGGTAAAACTCATAACGGTCAAGATACCTGTTCCAGTAAACTGACGGACGCAAGTGGAACTTGCCCACGGCCGTCTCAGCCTTCAAGGCTGTATAGTATTTATTTGTATGCTCATACTGCTCGTCGGACAACGTGCTGTAGAACGTGTTGCTGCCCCACCCTTTCACGCTCATGCCGGCGTGCCAGTCAACACTCAGGTTACGGCCTTCGTATCCACCTTGGTAGAAGGCCCGCCCGCCTTCATAGTCGGCGTTCAGGTGCCCGGCCTTGCTGCGGCTGTAACCGTCGCTACGAGTGTAGCCGCCACTTACCTGATTGTGCCATTTGCCTGACACCAGGCTGAAACGCGCCCCGGCATCGGCATATCCGAACGAACCGCCGCTTGCATGGACTTCGCCTCCGCTGCCGTCGGCCTTGCGCGTAACGACATTGACAGCCCCAAGGAGCGACGACGTGCCGAACACTCGCCCGGCAGGGCCCTCTATAACCTCAATGCGTTCAATCTCGCTGATGTCCACGGGCAGGTCAAAGGCGTTGTGCCCCGTCTGCGGGTCGCAGATGTTAATGCCGTTGAGCAGTATGGCGATGTGCTCGCTCGTACCTCCCCTGATGCTTATGTCCGTCTGTGCCCCTATGGGACCGCGCTGGCGGACGTCCACGCCCACGGCATACTTCAGCAGGTCATTCACACTTTGCGCCGGCGCGGCGGCAATCTCGTCGCGTCCAAGCACAGTTACAATCCTCGGCACGCGGCCTCCTGCCAGCGGTGCCCGCGAGGCCGTCACGTCCACTTCTCCCAGCATGACGGTGCGCACCGAGTCTGCCGTCCCCGCGCCGTCAAGGTCTGTGCGCACGCTCACGCCGTCTGCCTTGGCGTAAGTCAGGGTGGCAACGCTCAGCGTCCCTACAAGCACCTCGCGGCCAAGGCACGCGAACAGGGCGTAACCCTTGCGGCTGAAATGCTTGAACTTGAAGCTCTCGCGCTTGTTGAAAACTGTTTTGTACATAAAATAAATTTGGTTAAAAAACGTCCCGCTCCGTGCGGGACGGCTGCAAAGATACGGAAAAAAGGCGACACCGCGACATAAAAACAAATAAGGATGCCCCGTGTGGGCATCCTTATTCACATCATTATAATCCAGTTACTATTATTCAACCACTATTGGCTTGTACTTCGGCACAAGGGCCTTCATGATAATCCAAGCAACGAGATAAGCTACCGCACAGATGCAGAAGATTATCATGTAACCGGCAGGCTTGCCCTCGAAGCCGAGGAACGAGAACGCCTCGCCCATGCCTTCAGAGTAAGTGAACAGCTCGCCGGCACCGAGATTGATGAGCAATGAGCCGATACCGCCGGCCATGGCGCCGATACCAGTAATTGTGGCGATGGTTGACTTGGGGAACATATCGCCGATGGTCGAGAACAGGTTGGCCGACCATGCCTGGTGACCGGCTCCGGCCAAACCGATGATTATGGCCGGGAACCATACAGAATAGCCCCCCAGCGGCTGTGCGAACAGTGCGAACAATGGGAAGAACGCAAAGATGAGCATGGCCAACATACGGCCGGCATACGGGCCCATGCCTTTCTTCTCGACGAAGAGTTTGGGCAGGTAACCGCCGTAAATAGACAATACGGTGACAATCAGGTAGAGCACGAAAATCAATGCCATACCCATCGTTGACGATGACGGATAGTTAAACTGGTCAGAGAAATAGGCCGGAGCCCAGAACAGGTAGAACCACCATACGCCGTCAGTGAAGAACTTGCCGACAACGAACGACCATGTCTGCTTGTACTTGAAGCACTGCAGGAAGGGTATTGTCTTCTCCTCTTTCGCCTCCTCTGCGGGCTTGGCAGCCTCATCGTCGTCCTGGTTGATGTATATAAGCTCGGCCTTGTTCACGTGCTTGGAGTTCTCAGGCTTCTCGTAAAGGTGAGCCCAGAAGAACATCCAGATGAAACCGATGGCACCAATGATGATGAAAGCCATCTCCCAACCTAAGTACTGGGCAAGGATTGGGATGGTAAGCGGGGCAGCCAACGCGCCAACCGACGCGCCGGAGTTGAAGATTGACGTTGCGAACGCACGGTCTTTCTTGGGGAAGTATTCAGCCGTAACCTTGATGGCGGCAGGGAAGTTGCCGGCCTCTCCAAGCGCAAGGATTGCGCGGCAGACAAGGAACAGCCATGTGCTCAGCGTGGCGATGGCGATGGCCATTTCGCTGCCGGCCTCGACGGCACGGAGAGCAGCAACGGAGTCAAGGCCTTCGATTTCCATCGTAACCCAGCCGCAACCGGCGTGCAAGCACGCACCGAGCGACCAGATGAAAATAGCCCAAAGATAGCCCTTCTTTATGCCCATCCAGTCAACGAACTTACCTGCAAAAAGGCAGGCAACGGCATAAAAGACCGAGAAGAAACCGGTAATCATGCCGTAATGGGCATCATCCCAGTGGAATTCGGGTGCAATAAAGTCTTTCCATGTGAGCGAGAGAACTTGCCTGTCAAGGTAGTTCACCGTCGTCGCACAGAAAAGCAACGTGCAAATAACCCAACGGAAGTTGGTCATCTTAGTAGTTTGAATTGGATTCATCTTTATTGAATTAATTAATAGTATCTGTTTAAAAGTAAGTTTGCGCAAAGTTACTATTTTTTCATTAAAAAATGAATGGCGTCTTGTTAAAATAGCTTAACGCAAACATTGTGGAACAAAACATGGCCTTTTATGCAACAAAAGACGTCCTTTCGGCTTGCAATAGGCCACCTATTGCAAGCCGAAAGGACGTCTTTTATAGCATTGGCGGTTATCGCCTTGACAGTCAAGTGGTTACGCCGTGTGCGCGTCAGTCTTGGAAATACACCCTCTTCACGCGGTTGCTGATGCTCGTGAGCACCTCGTATGGGATGGTGCCCATGGCGTCTGAAAGTACCGTTACGGGCAGGTCGTCGCCGAAAATCTCCACCGTGTCGCCTTCCTTGCAGTCGATGTCGGTCACGTCTATCATGGCAACGTCCATGCAGATGTTGCCGACGTAAGGGGCTTTCTTGCCGTTCACGAGGCAATAGCACCGCCCGCAGCCGAGCAGGCGGTTAAGCCCGTCGGCATAGCCGATGGGGATTGCGCCTATAAGACTGTCCCTCGTGAGTATGCCCTTGCGGCTGTAGCCCACGGTTTCGTCCTTCGGCACGGGATGGATTTGCAGTATCGTTGTCTTCAGCGTGCACACGTTGTTGATTACGGAGTTGTCGCGGCTGTCGATGCCGTACAGCCCGAGGCCCAGGCGGCACATATCGAGCTGCCGCTCGGGGAAGTGCTCTATGCCGGCCGAATTGTCCATGTGGCGCAGTATTTTGTGGCTGAAGGCTGCCTGTAGCCTGTCGCTTCCCTTCTTGAACAGGTCGAACTGGCGCGCCGAGAAATTGTCGAAGTCGTCGCTGTCAGAGCCTACGAAGTGCGAGAACACCGAGCGCGGGATTACAGCGTTCTGGCGGTTCAGGCGGCTAATCAACTCGTCCATGTCAGTCTCGGGATTGAAGCCAAGGCGGTGCATACCCGTGTCGAGCTTTATGTGGACGGGGTATCCCGTGATGCCTTCTTTCTGTGCGGCCTTCACGAGGGCGTCGAGTAACCGGAAGCTGTACACCTCCGGCTCGAGGTCGAAGTCGAACATCGTCTTGAAAGCCGTCATCTCGGGGTTCATTATCATGATGTTCGACGTTATGCCGTTACGCCTCAACGTCACGCCCTCGTCAGCCACGGCCACTGCGAGATAGTCAACGCGGTGGTCTTGCAGCGTCTTCGCCACCTCGACGGCTCCCGCCCCGTAGGCATCGGCCTTAACCATGCACACGAGCTTGGTGCTCGGCTTCATGTACGAACGGAAGTGGTTGAGGTTCTTCACCACTGCACCGAGGTTCACCTCAAGTATGGTTTCGTGAACTTTCTGCTCCAAAAGCTCGGTCAGGCGGTCAAAACTGAACTTGCGCGCGCCCTTCAACAGAATGACCTCATCGTGCAACCCGGCGAACACCGGGCTTGCGATGAACTCGTGGCAATCGGCAAAGAAATACTTTTCGGGTATGTCTATGGCGTCGGCGTTGGCACTTATTTCAGGCCCGATGCCTACGAACTTCTGCACGCCGCGCGTCCTCGCCAGGTCTGACACCTCTTTATATAATGCCCCACCGGCCTTCCCGCTTTGGTAGATGTCGCTCAACACGAGCGTGCGCTTGCGCCCGGCATGGTCAGGGCGGCGGCTCATGAAGTCAAGGGCGATGTCCAACGAGTTTACGTCAGAGTTGTATGAGTCGTTGATGAGCGTACATCCGTGCTGCCCTTCCTTCACCTCCAGGCGCATGGCAACAGGCTCGATGCCCGGCATACGCTCGGCCACTTGTTCCGTGGTAAGCCCCAAATGGAGGGACACTGCGGCACAAGTTATAGAGTTGGCAACCGACGCTTCGTCGATGAACGGCAACGTGTAACGGCCTTCCCTGCCACAAAACGAGTAACTTACGGTGGTGGATATACCGCTCTTTTCCACAGACTTGACATACATCTTTGCCGCCGGGTCTGCCATTGACCATGCTAATTGCTCTCCCTTGTAGCCAAGTCTTGCCACGCAGTGCCTTACCGTTTCGTCGTCCCAAGGGTACACTATGGCCTCTGCGTCATGAAAGAGTTTCAGCTTCTCCATGCACTTCGCCTCCATCGAGGGGAAGTTCTCCTGGTGCGCCGCGCCAAGGTTCGTCAGCACGCCGACCGTCGGCTGCACGATGTCACGCAGCGCGCCCATCTCCCCGGGCTGGCTTATGCCGGCCTCGAACACGCCCACCTGGCTGCGCCCGTCGAGCAGCCAGACCGACAGGGGCACGCCTATTTGCGAATTATAGCTGCGCGGACTGCGCGTAACGACCATCTGCGGCGAGAGCAACTGGTAGAGCCACTCCTTCACGACGGTCTTGCCGTTGCTGCCGGTGATGCCCACCACGGGGATGTTGAACTCGTCACGGTGGCGTTCGGCCAGGCGTTGCAAGGCCTCAACCGAATGAGGGACTTTCAGAAAATTAGCGTCCTTGAAAGTCTCGCCGTATCCTTGCGGCAAGTCCTCGACAACGAAATTCCTCACGCCGCGGCGATAGAGGTCGGCTATATACTTGTGACCGTCGTTGCGGCCAGACTTCACGGCGAAGAACAACGTCTCCTCCGGGAAGCACACGCTGCGGCTGTCGGTCAGTATCCATCTTACGTTACACTCGGCCGCACCGTAGCGGCGCGCGCCTATCAAGGTTGTTACCTTCTCTATAGAATAGGACATAACTAAAGTTTTTTGCCACCCCAACCCCCAAAAAGGGATGTGGCATGATATGCTTAGCCACTTGGGATAGAATGTCTTTTTATATGTTTTGTATGCTTGAATGCCACTTATTACAACACACTTCAATACCTCTCCCTTCGGGATTGGCTCATGGTAGTCGCAATTTTCAATACAAAGTTCGGGTATTTTTTTGAGAGTTCGCCTATTTTTAACATTGTTTTATTCATGAAATCCTTATACTCCTGCGACTCAGGGCGGAACGGCTTGTGCCCAAGGGCTTCCTTCAACGGTCGCCACTCCTCGACGAAGCGCTTGGCCTCCGGCGAGAAGTAAGCATCGGAGAACACCTCCCAAATGTACTCGACGGCCTGTTCCGAGGGGTGCAGCATATCCGCGGCGTAGAACCTATAGTCGCGCAGCTCGTCGTTGACAATCTCGTATGCGGGGAAATAAGTAACCGTCCCGGGGCGTTCCTTCACCAGCCTGTC
This sequence comes from uncultured Prevotella sp., assembly GCA_944319815.1. Taxonomy (GTDB): domain Bacteria; phylum Bacteroidota; class Bacteroidia; order Bacteroidales; family Bacteroidaceae; genus Prevotella. Next base: position 91,021 of record CALUEX010000003.1, read on the forward strand.
GGCTGCCAGGAGCAGCACCGCCTTGGAGAGTTGGCTGCCATGGTAGCCGTACTTGGCATAGCGGATAGGGCTGACCGTCACAACTATCTTTACGTCGGCACGTCTTTCCCGAAGTATATCGACAGCCTTGCCCAAGTAGCCGACGCACTCGTCTACCGTCAGCTCACGCTCGGTGAACAGGCGTTGCGGCCTCTTTGCGCAGTTGTCAACTATCTCGCCCGTCTCGTTGAGTATGTACACATGGTTCGTGCCCAACGTAAACAGGGCCACCCTCGGCGCGCATCCGCACCTCTCAACCGTGTGCAGGACGCTCGCAGGATTGTACATCACGCCGTAGGGGTTCACCGTTGCGCGGAACTTCTCTTCCTTGAACTTACGCCCGATGTTGTCGGCGAAGCACGAGCCTACGAACAACATCTCCTCGCACGGCGCAATCTCAAAACCTGGCTTGTCGATTTTTACCTTTGTCCTGAACTGCATAGAGTTAACTAACTTTTAGCCTTTTCATCTTATATGGGCACAAAATTATAAATTAAAACTGACTTTCCAATGGATGCAACCGCTAAACTTAACGTCGGTTCGGTATTAGACGATGCCGGAGACTCCAACTTAACATCCCGTAAAATCCGATAAAACAGGGCATTCATCCTCCGCCACGTTGCCACCCCTCGTGTAGGGACGCTCGGTCTGAGCGTCCAGGTAATGTCGTAAACAGATAGCCGTTGGCGTTTCGCATGGTAACAGTTGTCTGTTTTCATAGTTTCCCGGACGCTCAGACCGAGCGTCCCTACACGAGGGTGGGCATTAATTAAATGAATGAAAGTCGTTATTTTACCACATGGTTAGCGTAAACATTATCCGCAAATCAAAAAACACGGCCCGGCAAAAACAGGCTTCTTACGCCGAACTCACGCTAAACTTACGCTCCGAATGAATTGCGGACTATCCTTCATACGGCATCTTCCGCTCTGCAAAAGGGCACATATTGCACGACAAAAGGGCATCTTTTACGCGGTAAAAGATGCCCTTTTGCAAAACGCTGAATATCAAAGTATTACATGGATGTCCACATTTTACTAAATGTGGGCATAAATATAATTAAGAAATTCCACTCAATACAGGCAAATCTCCTTGTTTGCTTGTCTGCTCGTCGCTTGTCTGCTAAGCTGTAAAGGCTTTTCAACTGCGGCTGACCTGCAGGCCTACCGTGCTGAGCGACATATCCACGAAGCGGGCGTTAGCGTTGGGACGGTTGGCGTTGAGCACCTGCTTTATGCGCGCGGCGGCGTCCTGGTCCTTGGCGGCAATGTAGAGATAGCCGCCTCCGCCGGCGCCGGCCAGCTTGTAGCCGAGGGCGAGGTCGTCGATAAGCTCCGTCATGCGGCGCACGGCATCGGGGTTGGTGCCGCTGTCGATGGCCTGGTTCTGCTGCCACGTCTTGCGCACGAGGCGGCCAACGGCGGCATAGTCAACGCGCTGCATGGCCTCGTACATATCCACGGCGTGCTGTTTCATCTCGCGCAACTGGCGCAGCTCGTCGCTCTGGTTGAGGAACATACGGCGCACAATCTCGGCAAGGATGTTCTTCGCCGTGCGCGTTATGCCTGTATAATACAACAGGTGGCAGGGCTTATATTCAGGCTGCGTGAATACGTCCGACGGCAACCAGCGCACCGCCGGGTTCTGGTCGAAGCCGCGTTGGGTCTCAAGGAGCTTGACGCCTTGCAATATCCCGCCAAACTGGTCTTGCCATCCGCCGCCCGTCGTGAGCAACTGCTCAAGCACGAGCGTGCGGCGGCCAATCTCGTTCTTGTCCCAGGCCAGGCCGCAAAAGTCGTTAAGCGCGCCGAGAACCGTTGATGCAAGCACGCTGCTCGTGCCGAGTCCGCTGCCCGCAGGTATGGCCGACAGGAGCGTAAGCTCTATGCCGCAACCGAACGCGCGGAGCTGGCTCTCGAGCGTGGGAAACGTCTCCTCGCCGTAACCGGGCAGGAAACCGGCCAACGCCAGCGCAGCCTTGGGTATGGAGAAGGGGCTGCCCACATGGTGCATATCGGCAAGTTGCTCGTATGTACGCACCTCCTCAACGGCTCCGAGGTCGATGCTGCGCAGCACTACGTGCGGCTCCTTGCAAGGGCGCACGTATGTCTGCAACGGCGGTTGGCCGTTAAGCTCTATGGCGAGGTTGACCACGCTGCCGCCCTCCATCAGGCAGTAAGGCGGCGTGTCGGTCCATCCCCCTGCAATGTCGATGCGCACCGGACTGCGCGCCCACACTATCTGGTCGCCGTAAACGGACATCCGCGGACGCTGTTTCTCGGCAAGGGCTTGCACAGTGAGGCCGTCACGGAGCAGCGAGAAGGCTTTTTCCTCCATGAGCTTCGGGTCTTTTCCGCCCAAGCGAGCAAGTTCCGAACGGAACATCGCGTCGCTTATGCGCTTCAGCAGGGGCGCACTTTCGGGTATTGGCGACGGTTCGGGAATGCCGAAACCGGCAAACTCCCGGGCGGCGTCGTCAAGGTCTATTTGGTAGAACACGCTGTGTTCATGGTTCTTTGCCAATGCTCCCCAGTTGCAAGAGCGCATCTTGCGCCGCTGCTCCGTCAGCCTTACGAGGTTGGCACGGGCCGAAATGTCGTCGGCACTTAGCTTCTCGCACTGTTCCCAGATGCGCTTCCCTGCCTCAAGACTGGGTTCGTTGAGCATCCAGCGGAGCACTAATTCCATGTCGCTTGCCGCACCGTCGCACAACGGGAACACGCGGGCCGTCTGCATATCGGCCGCCCCATCGATGCCGTCAAGGCTGATGCCACGCTCCGCCGCCCAGTCAACGAACGGGCAACCGAGAAACTCCGTCTGTGCATCTTGCAACGGGCCGCGGAACTTGTCGCCGTATCCGTAGGGGCGCACGGCGTACCCTTTGTCACCGACAGGCACTATGTCAACGCACTGCCCGGGGCGAAGCTCCACGTGCCAGTCGTTCTTAGGCACGCCCGTTATTATGTTCTCGTGGGCCAAAGTCCAGCCTTCGCCCACCCAGCTGTTCTCTATCCACAGGTTGATGTTTGCCTCGGTGATAGCCGTCCGGGTGACGGCGTTCTGCACGAACATCGCCGGATGCGGCTTCAGCGAGTGGTGCATTATTTCGCGCTGGTCGTTCACGAGGTTCTGCACGGCAAGCGTGGAAGACACGATTTCGTGGCTCGTACCGAAATGGTAGAACTCTCCGCCCGGCAACGGGAGCACTGCCACGCGCAGGTTGTTGAGCTCCTCGTCCTTGATTGACGGGTCGGTGCCCAGCGCGCAGCCAAATTCGGAGTAGAGGTCGTAGTTCACCGTCTGCCCGTCACGTGTCGAACGCGCCATCAATAGCTTGACGGCCTTGTCGCTAAGAAGCCAAACACCTATGTCGGTAAGGTAGAAGTGGTCTTTCAGCAGTTCGCCGAGCGTCCTCACCGAAGGCTTCTGCATCATGCACTCAAGCACCGACGGAGTGTCTGCCTTGGACACGAACACACCGTGGTCCTTGGCTATTTCAGGGCCAAGCCACAGCCCGTAACACACCACGTCGGCATCGGGCACGGGCTGAAGGGGCTGCGTAGCGCGTATGTAAACGTCGCCGCTGACTATCATCGTGTGCATTGTGTCGGGAGCAAGGCTCATTATTTGTTCGTAAAGAGGCACTTGCAACGACAGCAAGTCCTGGCTTAACTTCTGGCCTCTTGCCCAGCGGAACACCGGAATAGGCGTCAACACCTTGCCTGACGGGGCGTATGCCGGCAGCCGTCGGCTCTGCCCTCCGGCGTGCAACAGCAGCCTCTTGTCGGACGAGAGCCACTCGTCAAAGGTACGACCGGCGGCGTGTGCCTCATAGCATGACCGCAAAAGCCACGTTGAACCGCCACCGGAGCCTATACGATGACCCACTGGGTCGCTCGTGCAAAACCACTCGTCATGGCCGTATCCGGTTATTTCGTGGAAGCATCCGACAAGGTTCGGAGGCAAGGATAGTAACTTTTTCATAATTAGCAACGTTTTAAAAGCCTAATAAAAAGAGCTGACACCCACCCCAACCCTCCCAAAGGGAGGGGGCTTGAATACCTTAATTATATTATAGAACTAATTGGCTTGAAGTGCAATCTATGCAAAACCTGCGTCTGTAAAGACAGAACTGCACATCAAACTCCCTCCCTTCGGGAGGGTTGGGGTGGGTGTCGAGCCTCGTTTTTGGTTAGCGATAGTTCCTTATTTTTTCTTCTTCCGCCATTCAACATACACGCCGAAGGCTACCAAGAGAAGCAGCACGGCGTAAGAAACGTATGCCACTGTCTCGGTGGCAGTCACCGACTTGGGCTTGAACGTCAGCTCAACAGTATGCTTGCCGGGGGCTACGTTGACGGCGCGCAGCAAGTAGTTGACGCGCCCAAGTTCTGCGGGCTGGCCGTCAACGGTGGCCGTCCAACCGGGATAATACACCTCGGAGAATACTATAACGCCGCCTTTCGACGAACTGACGTCATACTTCAGGTTGTTGGACATATACGAAACCAGCTTCACACGGGACGTGCTGTCCTGGCGGGCAGCTGTTTTCAGCACACCCTCGAACCGCTTGTCGGCCACTGCCTCGTGGCGGAGGTCGAGCTTGCCGACGGCCTCTATTTCCTGGTTTGCGTTGCCGACGTAAGTCAGCTTGTCAACGAACCATGCCGGGCCATAGACATACGGGTTTTGCAGGGGTACGGTCTTGCCGTCCTGCAGGGGCAGGATGAAATAGCGTGCGTTGAGCATATTAAGCACAGGGAAGATGCTATCGCCTTTGACCTTGGCCATGTCACCGCCCGCACCGGCCACGGCGGGCATCAGCCGCTGCATCTCCGGGGCTATGTAATAGTCGATGATGTCCTGGTAACGGCGCAACTTTGCGGCATGGTAGCCGCCTATGCTGTTATGATAATACGACGTTTCGTTCTCGTTGAAAGTGTTAGACGCGAGGTTGAGCACGCGGAAGTTGTGCAAGTCGGTAGTGTCCCTGAGTATCAGTCGGTCTGCGTCGGTCATCTCTATGGGAGCTTCGCGAACGCTCTTGTACACGAACATATCGTTGTTCAAGTAACGCTTGTCCACCTGCCAGAGGTCAACCAAGCACAGCACTATTACCGCACCGACCATATAGCCGGCCTTGAGTTTCTTGGCCTTGAACAGCAACAAGAGGAACGCACCTATTAATATAATGAAGAACGAGCGCCAACAGTCGGCCGTGAAGACGGCACGGCGCATCTCACGAAGGTTCTCGATAACGGGCGTGACATACTCCTGCGGCAGCGTCATGAGGGCCTGCATCTCGCTTGACGATATGAAATCGCTGAAGAACAGCGACGGGAACAAGGCGAAAAGCAGGGCTACACCACCCGTGAGGGCGAAGCTGGCGTAGAACCACTTGAGGTTGCGCGTGAGCAGGTCGGGCTCGTCAACAATCCTCTTCAGCGCCAGCATGGCAAGCAAGGGGATGGTGAACTCGGCAATGACGAGGATTGACGCCACCGTGCGGAACTTCGAGTACATCGGCACGTAGTCGATGAAGAAGTCGGTGAAGGGCATAAAGTTCTTGCCCCAGGACAACAACACTGACAGCACCGTGGCCGCAAGCAAAGCCCACTTCATAGGCCCTTTCACGATGAAAAGCCCAAGGACGAAGAGCATCAGCACAAAAGCGCCCACGTAAACGGGGCCGCTCGTCATGGGCTGCTCGCCCCAATACTGGCCCAACTGCTGGTAGATGGGCGTAAACTCGTAGTTGGCTTTTGCCATGGCCGTCCCGCTTTCCGACAGCGGAACGCTGGCCCCGCCCTTGGCGTTAGGCACGAGGAGAGTCCACGTCTCGCCTATGCCGTAGCTCCATTGCGTGATATAGTCGCGGTCGAGCCCGGTCGCACTCTGGTTGGCGGCGTCTTTCTTGACCAATTCGCTCTTGCCGCGCATCGACTCCTTGCTGTATTCCCACGTGTGGTAAAGGTTGCTCAGGTTAAGGCATACGCCGATAAGCGCACCGACGGCGCAGGCCGCCGTGGCTTTCCAGAAGCGTGCAAGCTCCTTCTTGCGGACAGCATCGACGAGGAAGGCTATGACCATGAAGAGGATGACGAACAGGAAGTAATATGTCATCTGCACGTGGTTGGCGTTGATTTCAAACGCCGCGAAGATTGCCGTCACGATTGTCCCGAGCAGGTACTTGCCGCGATACGACAGCACAACGCCGGCTATCATCGGCGGCAGGTAGGCCAGGGCCATGACCTTCCAGATGTGCCCGGCGGCTATGATGATGAGGAAATAGCTGGAGAACGCCCACAGGATGGAGCCCAGGACGGCCAACGACTGCCTGAAGTCGAAGGCGCGCAGAAGGATGTAGAAGCCCAGTAGGTAGGCGAAGACGTACCATACGTTTTCGGGCAGGAACAGGTGGTAAGCGTCAATCACCGCGCCAAGGCCCTTCGTGCTGCCGTATTCGGGCGCAGTCTGGTATGTCGGCATACCGCTGAACACGGAGTTCATCCACCGTGTCACCTCGCCCGTCTGCTCGCGGTGCTCGGCCATTTCGCGCCCGATGCCCTTGCCGGCAGCGGCGTCATGCTGGTACAATATCTTGCCCTCGATGTCCGCGGGGAAGAAATATGCCACCGAGATGACCGCGAACAAGACCACGGCCAGGACGTCTGGCAAAAACTTTTTCCATGTATTCATTGCTTTCCCTATATTTTGGATTGATGTCATTCAGTGTGCAAAGATAGAAGAAAAAAACGAGGAAAAGAAAGGGAACGGGAAAAAACATAACTTAAGCAAACAACGGCCAAGCACCAGATAACCAACCCCAGCCACCTAACATCCAACCCCCAGCCACCTAAAACCCACCCCAGCCCTCCCGAAGGGAGGGGGCTTGATTACCTTATAATATTGTTATTGTACACATAAAAAGCACAAAAAGGAAAAGGAACGACCGAAGCATATCAAGCTCCCTCCCTTCGGGAGGGCTGGGGTGGGTTTTAAGTGGCTGGGGGTTTGTTATGTGATAGGTGTCTTTTTGTCATCCAATATGTGCCCTTTTACCTTGCAAAACGTGTCCTTTTAGGCCGTAAAAGGGCACGTTTTGCAAGACGTCTGATTATCAACGAGTTACCGACTTGCGGCAAAACGGTGCGTAACCGACGGCCTTGGCACGTGGCAACGAACGCCATTGAAGCCCCGTTCACCGCCAAAGCAAAAAGATAAAGGCGGCAAACCGTTAATAGTGGTTAAACCGTTGGCCAAGCGAAGTTTTTTTTGTTACTTTGCACCAAATTAGGTATATTATACCATCAAACAATGGGTAAAAAGCGAAACAATACCCGCGTCCGCCACGGACTGCAGGGCATAACTTTGTGCATCAGCACCGCGCTGGTGCTGATTTTATTAGGTATGGTGGTCTTCTCCGTGCTTACGGCCCGCAACCTGTCGTCGTATGTCAAGGAGAACCTTACCGTGACGATGATACTCGGCGAGGACGTCACCGACCCGGAGGCACGGCAGCTATGCAACGACCTGCGCAAACGGCCTTACATCAACCACATAACATACATCAGCAAGGAGCAAGCCCTGAAGGAACAGACCGAGGCTATGGGGACTGACCCGAGCGAGTTTCTCGGCATGAACCCCTTTACGGCTTCAATCGAGCTACAGCTCAAGGCGCAATACGCCAACAACGACTCGCTGAAATGGATTTCGAAAAACCTCAGGGGCGACAGCAAGGTGACCGACATCACCTACCCGCAGGACCTGATGGAAAGCGTAAACAGCAACCTCAACAAAATCAACCTCGTGCTGCTGGTGCTGGCCGTGCTGCTCACGTGTGTCTCTTTCTCGCTCATCAACAACACGGTCAGGCTGGGAATGTACGCCCGCCGCTTCACCATCCACACGATGAAGCTGGTAGGAGCGTCATGGAGCTTCATACGCAAGCCGTTCCTCGGCAACGCCATAGGCATAGGGCTGCTGGCTGCCGTGCTGGCAGACGCCGTGCTGGCGGGCGGCATCTACGCGCTGTACACATACGAGCCGGGCGTGCTCACGGTGATAACGTGGCAGGTAATGGCCGTGACGGGCGGCACGGTGTTCGTCTTCGGACTGCTCATCACGCTGCTGTGCTCATACGTGGCGGTAAACAAGTTCTTGCGCATGAAGGCCGGAGACTTGTACAAAATATGACACGCGGAGCGTGAACTAACAATTAAAAATTAAAAAATAAACGGCGAGGCGGAGCGCACAGGGCCTGAAAGCAAGAGTAATTGCTTGTCTGCTCGTCCCTTGTCTGCTTGCAGACTAAAAGTATTTCGCTTGTCTGCCCGTCCCTCGTTACTCGTCAACTAAAATAAAAAAGATGGACAAAAGAAATTTCGCTTTCGACCGCATGAACTTCATCCTGCTCGCGGTCAGCATGGCAGTGGTAATCATCGGCTTCATATTAATGAGCGGAGGCAGCACTGACGACAACTCCTTCAACCCCGAAATCTACAACACGATGCGCATAAAAGTTGCGCCCGTGGTATGCTTCATAGGCTTCGCGGCGATGGTCTACGCCATAATCCGCAAGCCGAAAGACAACAGTGACGGCGACAACCCAACGCAAAACAAACAACAGGCTTAACCCACACATTATAATAATAGGTATATATGGACTTACTTGAAACCGTCATCATCGCCATAGTAGAAGGCCTGACGGAGTTCCTGCCCGTATCTTCAACCGGGCACATGATTATCGCGCAAAGTCTGCTCAACGTCGAGAGCACACCGTTCGTAAAGGCCTTCACGGTCATAATACAGTTCGGGGCAATACTTTCCGTAATCTGCCTTTACTGGAAACGCTTTTTCCGTCCCGACACCCTGAGCCAAGGCAAGAGCTACTGGCGCGCCATGTATGACTTCTACGCACGCCTCGTCGTAGGCGTCCTGCCGGCCGTAGTGCTCGGGCTTGCGTTCAACGACTTCATCGAGTCAAACCTCGGCAACGTTCAGCTGGTAGCCTGGATGCTCATAATCGGCGGCGTCTTCATGCTGTTCTGCGACCGCATCTTCAACAAAGGCAGCGAAGACACCAAGCTGACTTACAAACGCGCCTTGGTGATAGGCCTCGTCCAGTGCATCTCGATGATACCCGGCGTGTCGCGCTCGATGGCCACCATTGTCGGCGGAATGTCGCAAAGGCTCACCCGCAAGACAGCCGCCGAGTTCTCGTTCTTCCTCGCCGTGCCCACAATGTTCGGCGCCACGTGCCTTGAGACGTTCAAGCTCGTGACCCACGAAGACGGCTCCATCCTTACGCAAGGCAACAACCTGCAGATGCTCATAATAGGCTCCGTCGTGGCATTCATCGTGGCCATACTCGCCATTAAGTTCTTCATCAACTACGTAGCGAAGTACGGCTTTGCCGCGTTTGGCTGGTACCGCATAATCGTTGGACTTATCATCATCATCTGCACACTGTGCGGCGTAGAGATGAAAATGACCGATTAAGAGCCGATGAACTTTCACGAAGGGGAAATAATATGCCTTGACAAGCCCTACAGGATGTCAAGTTTCGGCACGTTGGCCCGCGTCCGCTACCTCATTTCGCAGAAGCTCGGCGTAAAGAGGATGAAGACCGGCCACGCCGGCACGCTCGACCCGCTTGCCACGGGCGTGCTAATTCTGTGCACGGGGCGCGCCACGAAGCGGATAGAAGAGCTGCAAGCGCACACCAAGGAGTACACCGCCACCCTGCAACTCGGCGCCACTACGGCCAGCTACGACATGGAGCACCCCGTAGACGCGACATATCCAACGGCACACATAACGCTCGGACTCATCGAGGAAACGCTCAAGCGGTTCGTCGGCGAAATACAACAAGTGCCCCCGGCATACTCCGCCTGCAAGGTAAACGGCGACCGCGCCTACCACCTGATGCGCAAAGGCAGGGACGTGGAGCTTAAGCCCAAGACGCTGCGCATTGACGAAATAGAGCTGACATCGTTCTCGCCCGAAACCATGCAGATGTCAATCCGGGTGGTCTGCGGCAAGGGAACGTACATCCGCGCACTGGCCCGCGACATAGGCGAAGCCCTCGACAGCGGGGCTTACCTTACCGCCCTGCGCCGCACGCGGGTTGGAGACATACGGGTGGAAGACTGCGTAACGCTGGACGACTTTCCCCAATGGCTCGACAAACAGACCATAGAAGACATAATAACGGAGGAAAACAATATATGAAACTGTCACAATTTAAGTTTAAACTTCCTGAAGAACTGATTGCGCTCAATCCGCCCTACCACCGCGACGAATGCCGACTGATGGTGGTTCACAGGGTCTCAAAGAAGATTGAAATGTACAAGACGGACGACAAGGGCGAGCCTTTGAAGGACGATGAAGGCAACCCCGAGTTCCTTGATTTCCGCAACATCCTCGACTATTTCGATGAAGGCGACGCCTTCATATTCAACGACACGAAGGTCTTTCCGGCACGCCTTTACGGCACGAAGGAGAAGACCGACGCCAAAATCGAGGTGTTCCTGCTGCGCGAACTGAACGAGGAGATGCGCCTTTGGGACGTCCTGGTAGAACCGGCACGCAAAATCCGCATCGGCAACAAGCTGTTTTTCGACGACAGCGGTGCCATGGTGGCCGAGGTGATTGACAACACGACGAGCCGCGGACGCACGCTGCGCTTCCTGTACGACTGCCCGCATGACGAGTTCAAGCGCGACCTCTATGCCCTCGGCGAGGCACCCCTGCCCCACTACATCGTTGACCGCCGCCCCGCGACAAAGGAAGACTTGGATGACTTCCAGTGCATCTACGCAAAGAACGAAGGTGCCGTAACGGCTCCCGCTTCGGGGCTTCACTTCAGCCGTGAGCTGATGAAGCGCATGGAAATCAAGGGCATCGAGTTTGCTTTCATTACGCTACACTGCGCATTGGGCAACTTCCACGACATCGAGGTTGAAGACCTGACAAAGCACAAGATGGACTCCGAACAGATGTTCATCGGCGCCGAAGCCTGCAAGACCGTCAACGAGGCAAAGCGGGCGGGACACCATGTGTGCGCCGTAGGCACAAGTGTCGCAAAGGCTACGGAGACCGCCGTAGGCACGGACAAGTTCTTGAAGGAATACGAGGGATGGACTAACAAGTTCATATTCCCGCCCTACGAGTTCGGCGTTGCCGACTCGATGATAGCCAACTTCTACCATCCCATGTCAACGTTGCTGATGTCCACGGCTGCATTCGGCGGCTACGAACTGGTTATGGAGGCCTACGACATGGCAGTGAAGAACGGCTACAAGTTCGGCTGCTACGGCGACGCAATGCTGATTGTGAACGACTAAAGGAAATGAAAAGTGAAAAATGAAAAGTGAAAAAGCCATTAGCTAACACGCTATAATATAATTTTTCACTTTTCATTTTTAATTTAACGAAGTGCACACAGTTTACCTTGGATTAGGCACTAACCTCGGCGACCGGAGGCACAACATAGCCGAGGCCGTGAGGCTTATCGGCGAGCGGGTAGGCACCGTCAGGCGCCTGTCATCACTGTTCGAGACCGAGCCGTGGGGCTTCTCGTCAGACAATATGTTCGTCAATGCCGCCGTGAAGGTTGACACCATGCTAAGTCCGCGGGGCGTGCTTGAGGCCACGCAGGCCATCGAACGCATAATGGGGCGTACCGAAAAGTCCGCCAACAGACAATACCACGACCGCCTGATTGACATTGACATCCTCATTTACGACGACGTAAAAATTGACGAACCCGACCTGAAGATACCTCATCCGCTGATGCACGAGCGCGACTTCGTCATGCGGCCGCTCGGCGAGATACTCCAACCAACGGCAAGACATGACCAATAGCGACATGGAAAACAATGCTGCACAAAAAGAACAAAGCATCGGGTGGGAAGACGTGTTCAACGTTGCCACCACAATATCCTTGGGCTTGTACTTTTTCGTAAACAAGAAAGTTAGCCACAACCCGTGGATGTACATCCTTGCCGGGGCGTGCATCTTGGCCGTAGGCGTATGCCACTTTGCCTATCGCCGCAAGCTGAACAAAGGCAAAAAGAAGCGCGCCGTCACCTTCAACGAGGTGTTTTGCACCTTCGTCGGAGCAGCTTCCATCGTCATAGGAATATGGGAACTCATCGCCGGAGACTGACAACCGACCGACGTTTTAACCCTTCAACACTTCTACTTCCCATCGGGACTTACAACCGCAAACTAATCAACAAGACATAAGAAACGGCCATGAACAACCTGTTAGTAAAGTTTTTCTATTACGGCGACCTGCTTTTCATGATGCTTTTCATCATCGCCGCCGTGGCGTTAGACATCCCCTGGCTCACCATCGCCAGCGCAACGGCACTGTTGGTGTTCGGCATTGCCGGCACGGTGCACGCCCTGATGACGCGCGACGGACGGCCGCAAAACTACATTTACGTCTGCGCCTTTGACGCCCTAATCGCCCTTGTGGCAATCATCTGGGGCATCGTCGGCGGATGGTGGTACTAAAACCGATGCGCAATGAACAAAAGTAACGCCCTCGACTGGATGCTCACCTCCATCTGGTACCTGCTCATCCTGCTATTCATTGACGCTCTCCTGTGGTTCGGCTCAACGTCATATTTCGTCATCTCGGGCATCGTCATGCTCGTCGGCATTGTCGGGATGCTTTTAACATTGTCGTGCCACGACGGAGTGAAAAGTCCCCGCTTCGCCCTATCGGCCGTCATCTTCGCGGGTGGGGCGGTGTTTGCATTGCTGCCGTTTGTATAGTAAACAACCGTAAAACGCCATGCGGCAGAGCTGCAACAGCCAACCGCCAAAGGGCAAGAAAAGCGAACATTAATGGACACATTTAGCCGACATCCACTATAGGGACACAATTCATTATGTCCGCACGTTCTGGAAGAACGTTTTTATTGGCACTGCCGGCTTATACGCCTCTCCGAGGCGTGCGGACATAATAAATTATGTCCCTACAAGGGGTGTTTTTCTTATACCTAACTCACGATAAATCATGTCCCTACGGTTGGCAGTTTACAAATTTTGATAAAAGCGAAAGCGCGAACGGCAATGCAGCCATTCGCGCTTTCATACTTAACATTAAAACTATTCTTCTTTGCCTTGGCTTAACGACGCAGACCAAGTTTCTTGATTATCGCACGGTAGCGGTTGATGTCGCGCTTGTAAAGATAATCGAGCAGACGGCGACGCTTGCCGACGAGGATTGTCAGCGAACGCTGCGTTACGTGGTCCTTGTGGTTCTTCTTAAGGTGCTCGGTCAAGTGAGCGATACGGTAAGAGAACAATGCGATTTGGCTCTCTGCCGAACCCGTGTCAGTGTTTGAAGCACCGTAAGTGCCGAAGATTTCCTGCTTTTTAGCTGAATCTAAATACATTTGTTGTGATTGATTAATGGTTGTTGAATTACATCCTTCCCCCGGCCAACCCATCAATCAAGGGCGCGCCCGGCGTCGAATGCATCGGATTTTCCGAATTCGGCTGCAAAGGTACGACAATAAATGAAAAATGAAAAATGAAAAATGAAAAATCTGTTGGCGTGCAAGGCATTTTTAACATTTGGCCAATAGGCATACGCTTCATGGAGTTTTCAGGAAATGACACTTTGCCATACAATAAAGCGAAAGCACGACACATTGATTTGACGAGACGCCCCGAGACGGCGCTCTTTTGCGGAACAAACATTTTATGCGGAAATATCGCACGCAGAGGTGTGCACGCATAACATTCACGTTGCCAACATCTTACGTATGTTTTACACCTTCATGTGCAATGACAGGGCATGAGAAACGGCACGGAATGCCACATCTTAGCTGCCAAAAGACGGCATCCAGCGTCGTCAACGGCGGCCTTCCGGCAGTTAATCAGCCACCTTTCAGCCCCTAATCGGTGGCCTTTTAGGGTCTCGTTTGTGCCCTTTGGCAGTTTCATTGATGCCCTTTTGCGACGCGAACGGCAACGGACGGCGCAACGGACGGCCACAGGCCGACATTCAACCACCTAAATTCGCACGATTAGAAGGACATTTCACGGTTGACACTTTGGACGGCCATACCGCGACAAGGGTGTCAATATGTAATATCTGCGACATTACATAAAGAAACGGAAAAACCGGAACATTGATATTTTTCTTAATCCTTAATTCTTAATTCTTAATTAAATAATGTAATTTTGCACCTGATTTTATTAAGGTATTAGTATGCAAGACATTAGAAACATTGCGATTATCGCCCACGTAGACCACGGCAAGACGACGCTCGTGGACAAGATGATGTTGGCCGGAAACCTGTTCCGTGACGGACAGGACTTGAGCGGCCAGGTACTCGACAGCAACGACCTGGAGCGTGAGCGAGGGATAACGATACTATCGAAAAACGTCTCGATAAACTGGAAAGGAACGAAAATCAACATCATAGACACCCCGGGACACTCCGACTTCGGCGGCGAGGTGGAGCGCGTCTTGAACATGGCCGACGGCTGCCTGCTGCTGGTTGACGCCTTCGAGGGGCCGATGCCGCAGACGCGCTTCGTGCTCCAGAAGGCCCTGCAAATAGGCTTGAAGCCCATCGTCGTGGTGAACAAGGTTGACAAGCCCAACTGTAGGCCCGAAGAGGTGTACGAGATGGTGTTCGACCTGATGTTCTCGCTCAACGCCACCGAGGACCAACTTGACTTCCCCGTGGTGTACGGCTCGGCCAAGAACGGCTGGATGGGCGAAGACTACAAAGTGCCTACCGACGACATTAACTACCTGCTCGACAAGATTGTAGAGGTAATCCCGGCGCCGCGCGCACTCGAGGGCACGCCGCAGATGCTCATAACCAGCCTCGACTATTCAAGCTATACGGGCCGTATCGCCGTGGGGCGCGTCCACCGCGGCACACTTACCGAGGGCATGAACGTAACCATCTGCCACCGCGACGGCTCGCAGGAAAAGACCAAAATCAAGGAGCTGCACACCTTCGAGGGCATGGGGCACGTAAAGACGCAAAGCGTATCGAGCGGCGACATCTGCGCCATCATAGGCCTGGAGAAGTTCGAAATAGGCGACACCATCTGCGACTTCGAGAACCCGGAGCCGCTGCCTCCCATCGCGATTGACGAGCCTACGATGAGTATGTTGTTCACCATCAACGACTCGCCGTTCTTCGGCAAGGAAGGAAAGTTCGTCACCAGCCGCCACATCAACGACCGCCTGCAAAAGGAATTGGAGAAGAACCTCGCCCTGCGCGTGGCCCCCTTCGGCGACTCTACCGACAAATGGCTCGTAAGCGGACGAGGAGTGCTCCACCTGTCGGTGCTCATCGAAACGATGCGCCGCGAGGGTTACGAGCTTCAAGTGGGACAACCGCAGGTGATATACAAGGAAATCGACGGCGTAAAATGCGAGCCGATAGAAGAGCTTACCATAAACGTGCCCGAGGAGTTTGCCAGCAAGATGATTGACATGGTTACCCGGCGAAAGGGCGAAATGACGTCGATGGAAAGCCAGGCCGACCGCGTCAACATAGAGTTCGACGTGCCCTCGCGCGGCATCATAGGCCTGCGCACCAACGTGCTGACCGCCAGCCAGGGCGAAGCCATCATGGCCCACCGCTTCAAGGAGTACCAACCTTACAAGGGAGACATCACCCGCCGCATAAACGGAAGCATGATAGCAATGGAGACAGGCACGGCCTACGCATACTCAATCGACAAGCTGCAAGACCGCGGAAAGTTCTTCATTGACCCGGGCGAGGAAGTCTACGCCGGCGAGGTTGTAGGCGAACACGTGCATGACAACGACCTTGTGGTGAACGTTACGAAGGCCAAGCAGCTTACAAACACACGCGCCAGCGGCTCTGACGACAAGGCCCGCATCGTGCCGCGCACCGTCCTTTCGCTTGAAGAAGCACTCGAATACATCAAGGAAGACGAACTTGTGGAGGTCACGCCGAAGTCGATGCGTATGCGCAAAATCATCCTCGACCACAACGACCGCAAGCGCGCCAACAAGCAGTAAACCGCGTAGCGCATAATTAAGAATTAAGAGTTAAGAATTAAGAAAATCATCCTTGTTGCAGCAAGACATATTTTCTTAATTCTTAACTCTTAATTCTTAATTCCCCGACTCTTAATTTTTAAATTCCCTTCTATTAATTCTTTAACTACAAAAAGGTATGAGATACAGGACAACAGCCATTCTTTTGTTTTTATTCGCGCTGTGTTCCAGCGCACAAATCAGGCTCATTGACGTGGCGGACGGCAGTCCGGTGCAGGCCGCAAGCGTGTTCGTTGACGGCGGACGGTGTGTCGGCGTGAGCGGCAACGACGGCCTGCTGCCGCTGCCCAAGGGGTATAACGGCATGGTGACGGTGCAGCATATCAATTACGGGAGCAAAGAGTTCCGCACAGATACGGTACACAGCGGCACGGTGAGGCTGACTCCTTACGTATATGCAATACCCGAGGTGACGGCCAAATACGAGCGGCCTGACTATCTGGTGATGACCGTTTACGAGCGCAGCTACATGATTACGGACTCCGTTCCGTCGTCGTTCAGCGACGCAGTGTTCGACTATTACATACCGCTACGCCATGGACGCATAAAGCGCAAGGCCCTCTCGACAAGGAACTTGCACAAAATCAGACAGAAAGAAAACGGTCGGTCGGAATATTACACCAGTCCTACGCTGATTAAATTGAAGAAGCGAAGCCTGCTCGACAAGCTCCGCGACAAGGGCTATTTAGACGGTTCGGCTGCCAGCGGAACAGTGAAGCGCAGCCGCAACGGCACCAGACAGGCCATAAGGAACGACACCGTGGCCAAGACGTTGACAGTATATACCGACAGCGTTTGTGGCGGAAGCGAGGGCAAATCATATAACTTCTTCGGAATAAAGTTTCACTTTTATTGCTATAAAGAGGGCGAAACGTATGACACACGGCAGGGAACGCCCACTTTGAGAAACCTTGTCAGCATGTATGAATACCTTGACATGTCGTTGAAAATGCCCGGAAAAAAGTTCAAGAAGGTTAGAGCCAAGACCTTCGGTGAGCTTTACGTAACTGGCGTCAGGCATTGTACTAAAAAAGAGATGAAGGCCGCCATGAAGGCGGAAGAGCAGCGGACGGTTACCGTTCCGCAAGGCATTCCGCCATTAAGCGCGCCCCTTGCCGAGGCCGTAAGCCGCATGAAATGAGGCGGTTACGCAGCTTCCGGGCTGCGCTTGGCAGCCATTTGCACACAGCTCACAAACAGGCATTTTGCGAAAGACGGCCTTTTGGCTTCCAAAAGGCCGTCTTTTGCATTGTAAAAGGTGGCCTTTTGCAAGCTAAAAGACCACCTTTTACAATGCCGCTGATTATCAGGCAGATAGGCAATGGTCGTTTGCCTTCTACTGTCCGCCGCCCTGCTGCCCTCCTTCTTTCACGTCGTCGTTGCTTATAGTGCGCTCCGCTTTCTTTACAGATGCCTTCAGTTCGCCTATGCGGAAGCTCACACTAAGGCCGAACTGCTGCTGGACAAATCTGCTCCACGAGCGTTGTGTGAAGGTAGGACCTGACGTAGTGTCGGTGTATCTCATGTATTTCTTGAAGAAGTTGCTGGCATAGGCCGATACGGTAAGCCGCTGTTTGAAGAACTGCTTGGTAACGTTCAACGAGTAACCGAAGAAGCCGCTGCCCTTGCCTTGCAGCGAAACCCACGGCGTCTGTCCCCATGCGTTGAGACTGATGCGCCAGTCTTTGGGCAGAGTCTGCTGCACTCCGCCCGACGCATACATGTTCCAGCCATGGTTGCTAAGGTCTCCTCCGTCCGAGAGATACGTCCATCCGCCGTACAGGTTGGCGTAGATGCGCGTCGTGGTGAAGGGGCTGTAGTTGACGTATGCGCTCATGTTGGCCGAGCGGGTCTTGCCTATGTTGCGGTAAGTGGTGTACAGCACGCTCTTGCCCGTAGGGTTCTGAAGGCCTGCAATGTCGTTGTCGCTGACGAGGGAGGACACGCTTTCGATGCTGTTGTTCGTGAAACTGTAGCGCAAGGACAGGTTAATGCTCAGCTTGGTGGTGAAGCTGTTATAGCCGAGAGAGAACGAATGGCTCTTCTCGCTGACAAGGTTCGGGTTGCCCTGGCTTATCGACGTAGGGTTGGAATCGTCGAGATAAGGGTTCAAGTACCATATTCCGGGGCGGTAAATACGCATGTTGTAGCCCAAGCGCAGGTTCTGCGTGTCGGTCAGGCGGTAGCCGATTGAGGCCGAGGGAACGAGGTCGTCGAAGTCCTTTCGGAAGTCATCGCCGCGTCCGAGGAGGTATTTCACGTCCTGAATGGTGTGCTCATAACGCAGGCCGAGCCGTCCGGAGAGCTTTTTCCACTTAAGTCCGTAACCCAAATAGGCGGCTATTATGTCGTTGTTATGTCTGTAATGCGAGCTGTGGTCTTCGTCAAACTCATAGCCGCCGGTGGCCGTCGCGGCCATGGTATAGCGGTCGTTTTCAGACGAATTGTTGCGTAATATGTACTTGGCGCCGGCCTCCAAGGTGTGAAGTTTGCCTATCGGAGTGGTGTAATCGAGCTGAAATGTATGCTCGGTGGTGCGCTGCGAGCCGTCGTTATGCTGGTTTTCGAGACGCTGCAGATAGTCTTGCCAGTCGGCAACGGCGTCCATATCGCCGTAGTCGGTGTACGAATCTGAAGTCTCCGGGTCGGTGCTTATGCGGTAAGAGAAGGTCAGCATGCGGTCCTTCACCTTGAAAAGGCGCTGGTAATCTACGCTTCCCTCTATCGAGAACCACGAGTTCCGGCTGTGCGAAGGCATGGAGTAACTGTACAGTCCGCCGCCGTCGAGCGGACTTGTGCCCACCGTCGACGACGTGCCGCGGCTGCTGTAATTGTTGCCCCACAGGCCGAACGATGCGGTGATGAGGTTCAACGTGTCTATCTCATAGCTCGCCTCGAGGCTTCCCGACTGGAAGTTGCTGCGGCTTTTGCTGCTCCCCTCGCTTTCAATGTTTGCCGAAGCGGACGACGGGTTCTCATCGGTCACGGTGAGCGTGCTGCCCGAATAGCTGCGCGGCTGGCTGTTATGGTTGTAGTTATAGCGTGCGCTGACGGTGAGCTTGCCCACCTTAACCGTACCGAATAAGCCTCCGCCCACTCCCGTATTGCTGCCGTTGGCACTCACGGTGGCAGTATATCCCTCGAAGCCGGAACCTACAGTGACGATATTGAGAATGCCGCCCACACCCTCTGCGTCATACTTCGGGCCGGGGTTTGTTATGACTTCTATCTTCTTTATGGTGTTGGCCGGCATGCTTTTGAGCACCTCAGAGGGGTTGTTTGACATCATGTTGTTGGGCCGCCCGTTGACGTACACCTTGAAAGACGAGCTTCCGTTCACCTTGATATTGTCCTCCCCGTCCACCGTAACCATAGGAACCTTGCGCAGCATCTCAATCACCGTGTTGGTCTTAGAGTCGGGGTCGCTCTCCACATCGTAGCCAATCTTGTCGATGTCGGCCGTCACGAGCGGCTTCTGCGCCGTCACTTCAACGCCTGCAAGAACGTTCGTGGCATCATGGATAGGCATCTTGCCGAGGTCTACAGCAGGCTTTCTGGCCTCTAAAGTAAAGTCTTTTACAATGTCGGCGCGCCCCATCGAGCTTACCGTCAGGCGGTACTTGCCCTTGTCTGCGAGGCTGACGGTGAAGCGTCCGTCGCTCTTCGTGACGAGCATTTTCACCGCCTTGCCCGGCGCGGCGGCCTTTTCAACACGCACCGTGGCGTAAGGTTCGCCCTCGCCGGTTATCGAGTCAACCACCAATCCCTTGACGGTGAAACCGTCACCGCCTGTCGCCGACGCCACAATTGGCATCTGCGCAAGCATCAATAGCAACAAAACAAGATATTTGTACATGGATATTTATGTTTCGTCCCGGCACTGCCAGCAGCCCGGGACATGGTTGCACATTTCCCCATATATACGTTCCGCCACGCCTGAATGTGACAAAAGCACATGTCTTTTAACGTTTTTTATGCCTTGTCAAGATGCTTCCGGCACACTTCTGACGGTCGTTTGATGCAGATGCAAAGGTAATAAAAAGGACATTCAACTAAAAGTTTTCGGCCTGTTTTTTGCTTTTCGCAAACCGTTGAGTGTCAAGCGGTAACACACGCGGCGGCGAACCGGTTTGCAAAAGGTGGTCTTTTGGCCTTTAAAAGGCCACCTTTCGCACGCTAAAAGGCCACCTTTCACAACGCGAAATGCGGCCTTTTAGAAAACCACATGACGCAAGGCGTTTTTACCTTTTTACCCTTTCACCTTTTTACTTTTACCCTTTTACCTTTTCACCTTTTACAAATAATGGCTAACTTTGTGCCCTGACAGCAATGGACAAGCGTAATAAGGAAATACTGAAGATAGCCCTGCCCTCCATCGTAAGCAACATTACGGTGCCGCTCTTGGGACTGGTCGACGTGACGATAGTGGGCCACCTCGGCTCGGCAGCCTACATAGGAGCCATCGCCGTGGGCGGAATGACGTTCAACGTAATATACTGGATATTCGGCTTCCTCCGCATGGGGACGAGCGGGATGACGTCGCAAGCACTCGGAAGGCGCGACCTTGGGGAGACCACGCGGATGCTCGTGCGCTCCGTAGGCATCGCCTTCGCCGTGGCGGCGGCGCTCATCGTGCTGCAAGTCCCGCTGCGCATGGCCTCCCTCGGCATAATGCAGCCCACGGCGGAGGTGGCGTCGCTGGCCACGACATACTTCGACATACTAATCTACGGGGCACCGGCCATGCTAGGGCTGTTCAGCCTTTCGGGATGGTTCATCGGTATGCAGAACTCCAAGGCGCCAATGGCAGTCGCAATAGTGCAGAACATCGTAAACATAGCGGCAAGCACCCTGCTCGTCTTCGGGTTCGGGATGAAGGTTGAGGGCGTGGCCATAGGCACGCTGACGGCACAGTATGCGGGCTTCCTGATGGCCGTGGTGATGTGCCTGAGAGGCTACGGACGGCTGCGCCGCCACTTCTCCTGGCACGGTGTCTGGCAGCGTTCGGCCATGTCACACTTCTTCAGCGTCAACCGCGACATATTCGTCCGGACGCTCTGCATGGTGTCAGTGATGCTGTTCTTCACGTCAGCCGGGTCATGGCAAGGCGAGGTAGTGCTGGCCGTAAACACCCTGCTGATGCAGTTTTACCTACTCTTTTCATACGTAATGGACGGCTTCGCATACGCCGGCGAAGCCCTTGCCGGCAGGTATTACGGGGCACGCAACGGTGCCGCCCTGCGCTCAACTGTAGGCCACTTGTTCATTTGGGGCCTGGGCATGGCCGTTGCCTTCACGGCTGTTTACGGCTTCGGGGGCGACGCCTTCCTTTCGCTGCTGACCGACGAGCCGTCGGTCGTGGCCGCGTCGCACACTTATTATTACTGGGCACTGGCCATTCCGCTGGCAGGGATGGCGGCCTTCGTGTGGGACGGGGTGTTCATCGGATGCACGATGACGCGCGGTATGCTCGTCTCGATGGCCCTCGCCGCCGCGACGTTCTTCATACTTTACTACGCGCTGCGCGGCAGCTTGGCCAACCACGGGCTGTGGATTGCCTTCATAGCATACATGGCCGTGCGCGGACTGGCACAGACTTTCATCTTCAGGAAAGCGCGGCTGACGGCGCAAGCGGCCTGAAGCCCGGGCATGGACGGGACGCCGTGACAACCGCGACGGCCGCAGCCTGAAAGCTACAAGCAATCAAACTATTTTCTCAAAGGCCATGCGCACGCCGCGCGGCCCATAGCTTACCGTGCCGCAACGGCTATAGCCGAGAGCCGACAAGAGACGGAGCATCTCGGCGTTATCATGGTTTGTATCCACCCGTATGCTGCCAGCGCCGCCCTGCCTGGCTATGTCCTCGGCATGAAGCATCAACCTGCGGGCAAGCCCACGGCCACGGAACGCGGCGCCCACGGCCAGCCTATGTACGACGGCATACGGCCCGGCGGTGAGCCAACGGCCTGCGACGGCGGCGTAAACAGGCTCGGGCTTCATCGTGACGTAGGCGTAGGCAGCCACCTCGCCGCCGCCAGATACGAGCACATAGGCATCGCCCGAACGTATGTCGGCTTCAATCCCCGCAAACGAGGGGTAGTCATCCGTCCACTGGTTGCGCCCTTGCTCCGCCATAATGCGCTTGGCATCGCAGATTACGCGCCACACGCCGGGCAGGTCGCCCATTACCGACTGTCTGAAAACATATTCCATTTATCTAACCTTTCTGCACTTGAACCCCATCCGGTCATTAGGCCGCAATGTTTTAAGTTCTATAATTTCATTATTGCTTCTTGCCGTCTTATGTACTTCTGTCGCCTAAGCTCTAATGACCGATTGGGGTTGGACGAAACCATGACGCTGACGAAGGCACAGGCCAACGCCACGTCAGAAAGCCGTACCCTTGAACACACTGCTCTCATCCACAGGCACGACGGTGCCGTTGAGGGTGAGCTTTCCCGAGTGGAAATTCTGCTGTATATTCACCGTGGCCTTGTTGCCGTAACTCCAGAGCGTGATGAACAACCGTGCGGAAATGCCGCGCCCGGTGACGTTCATAGTGACGTAGACGTTGCCGCGGCTGTCGGTCTCCTTCTCATATTGCGTTATATTCCCCTCAAGCGTGATGCCGCCAAGACCGTTGAAGCCCGGCCACGGCACGTTGAAAGCCACCTGCACGACGGCCTCGTCGCCGCGCACGGCCACGAAGTTGGTGGTATAAGACACGTGCGCAGTATATCCGCGCTTGAACACGACCTCGTCGGCCTCGAGCACGAAGGCCGAGTCGTTGATGGCGGCCACAGCCCGTGCGTTGTCAAGGCTGTCCATACGGGCCTCTAAAGCCTTGCGCTCCTCCTTGGTCAACTTGCGCTTGCCGTCGCCTTGGGCGTAAGCGCCTACGGCAACTGCCAGCACCGCAAAAAACGTCAGTATAATCCTTTTCATAAACCGTCCTCCATGTTTATATTCGCCATAAAACCATTTTCCCTTTATCTATAAAACTCTCGAATGGCGTAAATAGTGCATGGCGAAGGCTTAAAAACATATAAACAGCGGTGCGGCTTTGCGTAAAACTTACCAATAACCGGCATTCGCCGTCACAAGGCACACAGTCCGTCGTCTAACGTCCTGAAACAAAGGGCTGCGCAAAAGGTATCCTTTTATCGTGCGAAAGATGCCCTTTTGTCCCGTAAAAGGGCACCTCTTGAAATGCGATATGTGGCATATTGGAAATTAAATCTTAAAATTACATTTCGTAATCAAATATTTTACCTATATTTGCCAACGGATAGAGATTACTCCATCCATAACATTTCGGGAAAAAGAAGCGTTATGTCTTCTTCTTGTGTGATTAAAGCCTAGGAAACTGAACATCACGAATGCAAGAGTTGGCGTAATGGTCTCCACGCATAAGCGTGGGGCTGTTATTCCCACATCTTCATTCAAGGTTTTCCTAGCACCTAATCACAGAGACGTGGCATACAGTTCCACGCTTGACCTACCTTTACAAATATAATGCATTGATTACCAATGTATATTTGACTAAGATTGGATAGTTTGTTACCGTAAAGTTCCCATTGCTTGCAGAAGTTAGCTGATTATTCCTTGTGCTATTTTTAGAGCTGCGTTCTTGATTTCACCGTCATCTTCATCATTTATAGAATTTAACACTTTATCTGCGAGCCAAAGAGCAAGCATCTCATTCTCGTCCACATGGAAGTAATCGGCCAATATCATTACGTGTTTCCGTTTGGCTCTCCGCTCGCCACGTTCTATTTTACACATCATCGGCATATCTATTTCCAAGAGAGCGGCAAGTTCCCGTTGCAGCACTCCGTGTTCGCTTCTTAACTGTTTTATCTTATTCCCAAGCAACATAGCTAATTAAAGTTTGACTAAAACCTATTTGAAGGTTCGACTAACATTTATCTTTGTATAATATATAAAGCATTGATATTGTGTGATTTATCAATTTTCTTAGTCGAAGTTCAGCTAAAAGTTCGACTAAACTTCGACTAAAATCCATTTCTTCTTTTCGCTAAGCCGAATTATTCCGTCCTTCTTCAATGCAGAGAGGAGGTTTCCGACTTTCCTTATCTTCTGTTCATCTGTTAGTACATCAGACAGCTTTGAACTGAGAAGTGTATTCAGTTCTCCCCTTGTTGCCCCTCCAAATGAGCGGAGATAGGAAACAATCATATCCTTGAAATGGCTGTCGTTGAAGCTGCGGTTCTTGATGTACTCCGTTTTAAGCTCATCGTTATCTGCCGTCTTTGCCACATATTCAGAAAGAAACAGTTTAGGATAACGTCCCTCGACGAGATGTAGCTTCTTTAATCTCGTTGCCACATCCTTGTCTATCAGCTCATGCTTTTGAACGAAATCCAATGCGATACAGTCATCAAGCGATAAAGTAGGATTAGCTTTTAGCAAACGATAATACTTCTCGTCAATAAGTTTCCCGTAAATCTTTACCGTAACTTCCTTTTTCGCTTGGTCAATATGGTAGTCAGGCATCGGGAAAAAGCGTTTCTGTTGCTCGGTGAACACTTTTCTTATTCCACGACCGATGGTGTCTATCATGTTAAAATTCACCATGCCTTGACAAAGCACATAGTTGCGGTAGAACTTTTGCGGTCCGTTTTGCTCAATGGCATTTCGCAACGTGCCAGGCAAGAAGAAGCCGCCGTTAGAAAAGGTAACTGAATCGGGCGTTTCGACCATCGTTATTCTCTCCTGCAGGGTGTAGTCTTGATGGGCAATCGAGTTATGCAGGATTTCGCGGATGCTGTATTCGTCGTATTGCTTGACAATATCGGGAAACAGCGTACCACCTGGCAGAATGCGTTGGTTGAGGTTGCGTATCTTTGACAAGGCGTCGTCCACTGTGAGCAAGAAAGGAATAGTAAAATGCTCATAGTCCACCTTTTCGTCATGGTCGTCAACAAGCACCCATGTGATGGTTGCTACGGCAGGGCGTATGAAATGAATAGCCGTAGGCTTCCCAAGCAAAAGTATAGCGGCACGTGTCAGTTTCCCTTTATTGGCCACTCCGGCACGGCAAAGCAATTCCATGTCATCCCAACCGTCCACTTCATCTGCAACTCGTGGGTGAACCGCCTTATACTCGCTGCGAGCCTTTGCCAATGCGTCCGTATCCAAATCATCCAATGTGGCTTCTTCAACGATTTCAGCCGACCAATCAAACGTCGGACTGTTTTCTTCTAAAATGGCATTCAGCCGCTCTTGTGTAAGTTCAACCAACGAATCTTCGATGCGTTGCCAAGCCTTGTCGTGCGCATAAACAGGGAGCTTCGGCCTGTGTTTGGGAATTTGTATCACCCAGACTTTCTTAGCCGTGTCGTCCGTAACAAGCTCTTCAATGTCAAGTCCTTCTGTAGAAAGATTTGCACACCGTTCTTTCAGACGAAGCATGGCCTTCTGTCGGTCATAGTTATAAGTGTCTGTTCCGACTATTTCCAAAGACTTGTCTTTCACGCCAATAACCAAATGTCCGCCATCCATATTGGCAATGGCAGAAACATAAGATATAACATCGTCTTTCTCGTCACCGCAGAAAGAGTTCTTCAAGTTCTTAAACTCCTTCCATTCGCAGCGTGAGTTTTCTTGCGGATATTCACGCTGTAAGTATTGTTGTAGTTCGAGTTCGGTCATAATTATTCTTTTATTATAGTCTGTATAAAGTTGTTTAGATTAGATAATTATCAGTTAGATGTTATCAACTTCAACTAATATGTTCTTATTGTTTGGTAATAGACTTTCGAAATGTTTACGACTGCCTTTAGGAATGAAAAATTTTATCCACGAACATCCTAAAAATGCATTTTTAGCAATATTTGTAGTAATTGATTGTATTGTTATACTTCGCAAAGCATGACAATTAGAGAATGCATAATTGCATATGTTTACTATGTTTTGTGGAAAGATGATTTCTTGTAACGATTCGCAATCACTAAATGCAAATTTTTCTATACTTATCAGATTTTTTGGAAAATGAATTTTTGTTAGTGACAAACAATTAGAAAATGCAGACTCTCCGATGATTATTACTGAGGGTGGAATGATAATTTCTTTCAAAAAATTACATTCATTAAACGCATAGTCTCCTATATACAATACACTTGATGGTATGGCGAAAGTTGTTTTAGTTGACAAATATGAAATAAGAGTATCCATTTTGGTATCATAAAGCACATTGTCAACTAATTTAAATTGCGGAGAATTGCACATTATCTTTATATTGCAACCAGAAAAAGGGTTCTTTCCAATTTTTCTCAATGACTTAGGTAATATTATTTCACGTAAATATTTACAATTATCAAATGCCCAATCTCCAATACTAATTATCCTTGATGGTATGTCAATCTTTTGCAAATAACGGTAAAATTGAAATGCTCTATCACAAATTATCTTACATTCATCTTTAATTTTATATTCCTTTACATCTATTGGCCCTTTTAATAGTCTCTTCCAATCTTTACTGTATTTTGCTCCGAGTTCATCCTCAATCGCATTTGCCAAATCTTCATCGGTTACTTCCGTGGATAGTTCTTCTTCAATCTTGATTATTTCAGGCTTCTCTGGTTTAACAACAGACAATAAGTGGAAGGAAACATTGGTGAGAGTCTTGCAACTGAGAGCTATTGTAAACAGACCTACGAGTGTGTTTATCTCGGCATCTGGCGAAGGAAAAACGTATTTGAGCAGAACACACGGCGGTAGGTCGCGGTAGTCGATTTCGGAAAAAAGCAGGCGATCTGGCGCTCCATATTTATCTAATAATATAGGATCGGCAGCAATAAGTCGGAGCGAAAGCAAGATGGATATTATGGGAAAGTCGTCGATGTGCTCGTTGAAGTCATCCTCTGTGCGCATGGGATGGCGGAAGTCGGGGCTACCCAACTCACGTGTCTTTTGCCCCTCCATGGCAGGAACAAACATGCCGTCGTAATCTACAAGAGTCAGCGAACCGTCATCATGCACGAGGATGTTATCTGGCTTCAGGTCGCCGTGAGCGAATGGCTGCGGCAAGAGCCACATGGCAAGACGACTGAAGTTGTATGCAAGCATTTTGAGGGCATACGTGTCGTTGATGTTCTGGCGGATATACTTATCGAATGTTACTCCCTCAACCCAGTCCATTAGCAGAACGGGAAACTCGCTATCGTCAGAACTTTTTGCGTCAACAAACAGTTCACGGTCGTAATACTTTACCTTTGCGAGGTAAGTAGATTGCACAAATTCAAGTTCGTTAGCAATCTGGCGGTATGCCTCCTTGCGCCCCTTCTGCTCCTTTGTGAAGCATTTCACGGCGTAGAGCTTGCCGGTATTTATATTCTGCATCTTGAATACCACGGCGAAGTTGCCGCTTGACATTACGGGATTGCCATTACCGTCAAGCACAGGACGGAGGTCACTCAACTTGTCAAAGTTGTCTTCCGCCGAGCGGATGGTATCAACGTATTCTGAAATCAACGGATAGTTCATGGTTTAACACTTTTACTTCTTGTCATTATTTGTTACCAACACGGCAAATGAATAATCGTCAACAGCCAACAGGCCTTTGCGTAACAAACTGTCAAGATGCCGCTTGAAGTTTGTCGGATGATTGGCGCAGTTCAATAATCTGCGTAATACCTTTCTCTCAAAATCAACCGTCGGCAATGTCTGCGCTATCCTTATGTAGTTCTCGTTCTTCGAGTGACGGACTTCGGCTTCCTGCAACTCTTGTGTGTAAGTGTCTTTCCAGCTCACTTCATACATCATCAGAATGTAATGAGCCAGCGAGTCGCTTGCAGCGAACACAATCGAATGGTCAGTTATATTCCACTCTCCGCTTTTGAAGCCCTTGCTGTTTATCACATCCTTACAGTTAATAAGGTAGGGCGAATTGTCGAAGTTGCCCAAGCGGTCAAACGTGTGTATGAGCTTGTGGGTATTAAAGTCATAACAAAACGCCACACTGTCGCCGAAGCTCATCCAACAGCAAGTGGTCTCAGAGGTACGCCATACTGCGACCAGCGTTGCGAACGAGCCTTCATCGTAAAACTTTTCCAACGACATGCTGCCCATTTGCTTTGCATTGGCTTCGCACTGGTTGTAGAAAGATTCCCATATCTGTTCTATCCAGCGGTCTAATTCTTCGGCGGAACATATCGGTGTGTCGGGCAGATGGTCAAGCAAATAGCGCGACCACCGCTCGGCAAACAAGCCACCGCCACCCGC